>JANWVF010000079.1 GCA_025056965.1 Thermoflexales bacterium
GCGGTGTGTGGAAGCACTGCGGCGGTCGGTTGCGTTGTTTGTGCAATGCTGGAATCGGCGGCAGCTGTTCAAGCAAGCGCATCCGGGTTATCAGAGCTATCCGCGGGACTACGCAAGTATTTGGGTTTAGGCACTCCCCAACATCGGCGCAGCCTTTCTTATGGCGTGACCGGTTCTTGCCGGTTGCTCGACCAAAGCGCGTTCGGAGTCATAACGTTCGGAGTCATAAGGTGTAGCTTTCAAGCTGGTCATCGCACAACCCTTCCATGCCTCCCATTTATGTCCTTTGGCGACGCCCTCTGCTCCCTGCATTCACAGCCGCGCGCCGCGGTGTTGAGCGCGCGGCCACTGCGTGCGAGAATCGCCGTCACGCTCGCGTATGATTCGCGTTGAAAGGCAACATGCGTGACTTTGCGACGCTCTACGCCGAGCTGGACGCCACGACCAAGACCAACGAAAAGGTCGCCGCGATCGCGCGCTACCTGCGCAGCGCGCCACCCTCCGACGCCGCTTGGGCGATCTACTTTCTCATCGGCCGCCGGCCGCGCCAGGCCGTGTCCGCCACCAGCCTGCGCGCATGGGCTGCCGAAGCCGCCAGCATCGGCGACTGGTTGTTTGAAGAATGCTACGCTGCAGTTGGCGACCTCGCCGAGACCATCGCCCTGCTCGACGTGCGGCGGGGCAACCCGCAGGAGACACCTCGCGCGCAGCGTTCGCTGGCCGAGTGGATCGAGGGCGTGCTGTTGCCGCTGCGTGAGATGCCCGAGCCGGACAAAAAGCGTGCCGTGCTCGATGCCTGGAGCGCGCTCGAACCTCGCGAGCGCCTCGTGTGGAACAAGCTCATCACAGGAGCGTTTCGCGTGGGCGTCTCGCAGAAGCTCGTCGTTCGCGCGTTGGCCGAGGTGAGCGACGTGGACGAGGCCACTTTATCGCACCGCTTAATGGGCGAATGGCAACCGAGCGCCGACTTCTTCGCCGGCCTCGTTGCGCCGGAGACGGCCGACGCCGACCTCAGTCGCCCTTATCCGTTCTTCCTGGCCTACGCGCTGGAGAGCAAGCTGCCAACTGACGCTCGCGGTCGCTTGCTCGATGCCGATCCGGCTGCGTTCGCCAAGATGTTGCAGCAGGCGCTGGGTGACCGGCGGGATTGGCAGGCGGAATGGAAGTGGGACGGGATCCGCGCCCAGCTGATTCGACGGCGCGGGCAGACCTTCCTCTGGTCGCGGGGTGAAGAGCTGGTCACCGAGCGCTTTCCGGAGATCGCGGCAATCGGCGTCGCGCTGCCGGATGGCACCGTGCTCGATGGCGAAATCATGCCGTTCAAAGATGGCCGCATCTTGCCTTTCAGCCGCCTGCAAACGCGCATCGGCCGCAAAACGCTCACGAAGAAGGTTCTGAGCGAGGCGCCGGTCGCGCTCTTCGCTTACGATGTGCTGGAGATCGGCGGCAAGGACGTGCGCAACCGGCCGTTGCGCTGGCGCCGCGCGCAGTTGGAAAGGCTGGTGGATGAATCCGGTTCGCCCGCGCTCAGACTCTCGCCGATCGTAGAGGCCGAATCGTGGGAAGCGCTATGGCGACAACAACGGCGCAGCCGCGAATGCGACGCCGAAGGGCTGATGCTCAAGCGCCTCGACAGCGCATACGGCGTGGGGCGCATCGTCGGCGATTGGTGGAAGTGGAAGATCGCCCCCTACACGGCCGATGCCGTGCTGATTTACGCGCAGGCCGGCCACGGCCGGCGCGCCAGCCTGTATACCGACTACACCTTCGCCGTTTGGGATGGCGATCCGCGCAATGGCGGCCGGCTGGTGCCGTTCGCCAAGGCTTACTCCGGCCTCACCGATGCCGAGATTCGCCGCGTGGATGCTTTCATCCGCGCCAACACGCTGGAGAAATTCGGGCCGGTGCGCACGGTCAAGCCTCAGCTGGTGTTCGAGCTGGGCTTTGAGGGCATCCAGCGTTCCGCGCGCCACAAGAGCGGCATCGCCGTGCGCTTCCCGCGCATTCTGCGCCTGCGCGAGGACAAGCGCATCGAAGACGCCGACACGCTCGATGCCATCCGCGCCCTGTTGCCGGACGAGCCACGAGCGTGAATCACTCCTCACCGGCCACCGCAGCGGCATCAACCGCGCAGCGCGGCCTAGCGCATAGCCGAAGACCGCACCTTAGTTATCATGCAGGCTTGTTGAGCGCAGGATCGGAAGCAGCCCTATCTCGCATCGAGGCATGGTTTGTTGCGCGCGGCTGGCGGCCGTTCGACTTCCAGCGCCAAGCATGGCAGGCTTACCTGCAAGGGCGCAGTGGCCTCGTTCACGCTGTGACCGGCGCCGGCAAGACCTACGCAGTGTGGCTCGGCCCATTGGCCGAGGCTCTGGCCGAGCAAGACGGCCTTCGGACCGAGCGCGCTGCGCGTCGTGCGCGGCGCGATGCTGCGCCACCGCTGCGCGTGCTATGGGTGACCCCATTGCGCGCGTTGGCCGGTGATACAGAACAATCGCTGCGCGAGCCGGTCGAAGGGCTAGGGTTGGACTGGACCATCGAGCGGCGCACCGGCGACACGACGACATCGCTGCGCGCCAAGCAGAAGGAGCGACTGCCGACCGTCCTCGTCACTACGCCGGAGAGCCTGTCGCTCATGCTGAGCTGGCCGGATGCGCGCGAACGCTTCGCCGGCCTGCGATGCGTGATCGTGGACGAGTGGCACGAGTTGCTCGGCACTAAACGCGGTACGCAGACCGAGTTAGCATTGGCACGGCTGCGCACCTGGCAGCCCACGCTGCGCACGTGGGGGCTCAGCGCGACCTTGGGCAACCTCGACGTGGCGTTGCAGGCCCTGCTGGGCGCGCAGGCCACCGATGCGTCGCTGATTCGCGCCGATTTGCCCAAGGCAATCATCGTCGAGTCGCTGCTGCCGGATCAGGTTGAGCGCTTTCCTTGGGCCGGCCACCTCGGACTGGTGATGCTGCCGCGCGTGTTGCAGGCGATCGCCACCCACGCCAGCACGCTCATCTTCACCAACACGCGCTCGCAAACTGAGTTGTGGTATCAGGCAATTTTGGAAGCGCGACCGGAATGGGCCGGGCAAATCGCCCTGCATCATGGCTCGCTCGATAAATCCGAGCGAGAGTTCGTGGAGCGCGGGTTGAAGGAAGGCCGACTGCGCGCCGTAGTGTGCACATCCTCGCTCGATCTGGGTGTGGACTTTTCGCCCGTGGATTGTGTGCTGCAAGTGGGCAGCCCCAAAGGTGTAGCGCGACTATTGCAGCGCGCCGGGCGCAGCGGCCATGCGCCGGGGCAGCCCAGCCGAGTGATCTGCGTGCCGACCCACGCGCTGGAGCTGATCGAGTTTGCCGCCGTGCGCTGCGCCGTCCATCAGGGACACATCGAGGCGCGCTTGCCGCTGAGCAAACCGCTGGATGTGCTGGCCCAACACGTGGTCACAGTTGCGGTCGGCGGCGGCTTCCGGAGTGATGCGCTACTCGCCGAGGTGCGCACCACCTATGCCTATCGCAATCTGAGCGACGAGGAATGGCAGTGGGTGCTCGACTTCGTCACGCGCGGCGGCCGGGTGCTGAGCGCCTATCCGGAGTTCCGGCGCGTCGTTTGCGACGGCGAAGTGTACCGCGTGACCGATGCCGACATCGCACGACGGCATCGTTTATCCATCGGCACCATCGTCGGCGAGGCGGCCATCAGCGTGCAGTATCTCAAAGGCGGGCGATTAGGCACGGTCGAAGAATCCTTCGTCAGCTGGCTGAAGCCCGGCGAGTGTTTCTTATTTGCCGGCCGGCTGCTGGAGTTCGTTCGGCTGCGGGATAACACGGCCTGGGTGCGTCGCGCCGAAGGCCGGCGACCGAGCGTGCCGCGTTGGATGGGCAGCCGCATGCCTTTGTCCACCGAGCTGGCGCATGTGTTGCGCGCCAAGCTCGACGAAGCGCGCCAAGGCCGCTTCGATGACCCCGAGATGGCGGCCGTGCGGCCGCTGCTGGAGCTGCAGGCGCGCCGATCCAAGTTGCCCGAGCCGGATGAGCTGTTGATCGAGCGCACCCAAACGCGCGAAGGGCATCACCTGTTCTTCTTCCCGTTCGATGGGCGCGCCGTGAACGAAGGGCTGGCCGCGCTGGTGGCCTATCGCCTATCGCGTCTGCGCCCCATCTCGTTCTCGTTCGCCGTCAACGATTACGGCTTCGAGCTGCTCTCGCCGGACGCGGTGGACTTGGACGCGCATTCCCCGCTGCTGCGCCAATTGTTCAGCCCAGACCGTCTGGCCGAGGACCTGATCGCCAGCCTCAACGCTGCCGAGCTGGCCCGCCGACAGTTCCGCGAAGTGGCGCGCATCGCCGGCTTGGTGTTCGAGGGCCTCCCCGGTCGCAAGAAGTCCGGCCGACAGCTCCAAGCATCGAGCGGGCTGTTCTACGACGTGTTCAGTAAATACGATCCGGACAACCTGCTGCTGACGCAAGCGCGGCGCGAGGTGCTGGAGCGCCAACTGGAAGAGAGTCGGCTAGCGCGCGCCCTGCAGCGCATCTCGTGCGGGCGCATCACGCTGCTCGACGTCGTCAAGCCCACGCCGCTGGCCTTCCCGCTGATGGTGGATCGCCTGCGCGAGCAGCTCAGCAGCGAGACGCTGCTGGATCGCATCCGCAAGATGCAGGCACAGTTTGAGGAGTGATCGGCGAAGCAGCGGACGATGAGAGGCTGAGATGGTGACGATCACGGCCGCCGGTGAGGTATTGCAGCTCTGGCCAGAGCGGGTGGTCTTCTGGCCGCGGCGCGCTACGCTGTTCGTGGCCGACGCACACTTCGGCAAGGCCGCGGCCTTCCGCGCAGCCGGCATCCCGGCGCCGGAAGGTGGGCTGGTGGAAGACTTGCAGCGCTTGTCGCGGGTGATCGCAGCCACCGGCGCCGAGCGCGTCGTCTTCCTGGGCGACGTGCTGCACGCGCGTCAGGGGCGCGTAGATCACGTGATCGGGCGCGTCGCTGCTTGGCGCGCGGAACATCGGCATCGGCAGTTTGTCTTGGTGCGAGGCAACCACGACGCGCGCGCAGGTGATCCTCCCGCGGAGTGGCAGATCACTTGCGTGGATGAGCCGCTCATCGAGCCGCCGCTGGCGCTTTGTCACACGCCGAGCGCATCGCCAACGGCGGGCTATCTGCTGGCCGGCCATATCCACCCGGCCATCCAGCTGCGGGGCAAAGCGGGCCTGCGCGAGCGCTTGCCGTGTTTCATCGTCGGGCCGAACCGCATGATCCTGCCAGCATTCGGCAACTTCACCGGGTCGGCGCGAGTGCGTCTTGCACCGAACGATCGTATCTATGCCATCGCTGGCGATGCGCTAATTGAGGTGTCGGGGTGACGCCGCTTTCACTTCAGGATGTAGTATGTACCTTTCTTTTCACCCACCCGCATCAGCACGCCCTTGTCCACCAGGTCGGCCAGGTCAAGGCGCAGCGTCTCCGGCGTGACATTTGGGCAAAGCACCTGCAAGTCGCGGTTGGTGATGCGCCCGTGCTCGCGCACATACTGCAGCGCGCGCGCCTGGCGCTCGTTCACGGTCAGCCCAGGCGGCAGCGCGATGCCGGCCTCTGCCGTAGTCGGCGGCATCAGCGTGATATTCTGCGTCGCGCGCCGCTCGCGCACGTTAGACAGGATCACCGTGAAGCTATAGGCCGTGGCGTTGAACTTCGGCGCGGGATGTCCGGCGGCGACCATGTCCTCGATCATGCGGTCTATCCCCAAACCCAACTCCTCGATGTAGCCCCATTGGAACAGACCCTGCACCAAGCGCGGGTTGCGCGAGAAGTGCTCCTCGATGATGTTGTCGAGCGTGATGTAGCCGGCCAGCCCGCCCGGCGAGATGACTTCCAGCCGGTCGGCATATTTGCGCACCTCGATGCGCCGGCCGCGCAGCCGATAGTCGCGGTGGCATACTGCGTTCACCAGCGCCTCGCGCACGGCAAACTCCGGATACTCCAGCACCTCTTCGCGTTCGAGCCCTTTGACGATCGCGCCGACGCGCATCTCCTCCAAGATCACCTGCCAGGCGCGCTCGACGACGCGCGCCAATGGTCCGTTGATCTCCTCGCGCCGACCATAGCCCACACGCCCCCCTTCACCACGCGGCTCGACGCCGGGGAACTTGACGAACACCACGCCGCTCTGCGGCAGAAACGACTGCGGGTTTTTGCCGAAGAGCAAGATACCGGCAACAGTCGGCTGGCCGCGCACGTCCAGAGCGCCGATGTCCTTCAACAGCGGCGCGGCATGCCGTGCATCACGTGCGGCCAGCTCGATCTTGCGGCGAGTGCGCATCTCGCGCTTGGCGATGTACTCGGCCACGATTTCATCGTCGAAATCGTCCAGCGTCGCGCCGGGGACGGTCTCGGCCTCGTAATCGCCTGCCGACTTGCTCTGCGAAAGGTTGCGAATCTCGTCGCCGGTCAGCGGGCGATTCTCACCGGCGGCGCGCACGAATACCCGGCCGTCCTTAAGCGAGTGCAGATCCACGCTGCGCGGCACGCGCACAATCAGCTGGGGGGTGCCGTCGCCGCCGGCGTTCTCCAAGGCAGCCCGCACTGGCGGCACGGTCAAGGCTGCCGCTTCGCGCAAAACGGCTTCGACGTCCTCGGGCGTCACGCGCGCAGAGGGGCGTCCGCGCTCATCGTAGCCGAGCACAATCGTGCCGCCGTCTCCGTTGGCAAAGGCCACGAGCGTCTCGGCCAGGGCGTGCGGATCGAGCTCCGGCAAGAAAGCCAGCAAGTGCGAAGCGGCGCGTTGTTGTTGAGACATGCCCTCGTTTCTCGCGCATTATCCATCCGAGCGGCCCTGCGGTGACTTCAATCCACGCGCGCGAGGCGCGCGACGCTGGCGACTGAGTCACCTTCGCGCAGATTGATCAGGCGCGACCCGCGCGTTGCGCGTCCGGTCTTGGGGATGTCGCTGACGCGCTGGCGCAGCACTACGCCGCCGGCGCTGATGATAGTAATCTGATCTTCGGGCTGCACCACTCTTGCGGCGACCAGCTCGCCGGTCACGTCGAGCGCGCCGCTCATCGTGCGCATGCCGCTGCCACCGCGACCTTTGGCGCTGTATTCATCGAGCGTCGTGCACTTGCCGTAGCCGCGCTCGGTCACCGTGAGCAGGTAGCCGCCCGGCTCGACTACCTCCATGCCGGCGATGTAATCGCCTGGCTTTTTGAAGCGCATCGCGCGCACACCGCCGGCGGTGCGGCCCATGCGGCGCACCAGCGTTTCGCTAAAGCGCAACGCCTGACCCTGCGCGGTGACCAACATCAACTCGCCGTTGCCGGGGGTCAGGCGCACGTAGCTCAGCTCGTCGCCCTCGGCCAGCGTCATGCAGATCAAGCCGCTGCTGCGGATGTTGACGAACGCGCTCAGGTCCACGCGCTTGATCTTGCCCATGCGCGTACACATCGCAATCGTCGGCGAAGCCTGGCCGTTGGCAGGTGGGGAGACCGGCGCCGTGCCATCCTCCTGCCCGCCCGAGCCGGCATGAGCGCCGTCGTCCGCATCACTCACGTCCATCAGCGGCGTGCCCTCGCCGTTGCCGTTCGTCTCGTCGTCCTCTTCTTCGTCGGCTCGGCTGGACTTCACAAGCGCCATGAGCTGCCTCGAGATTGGCAGCGCCGCGGTGACCCGCTCGCGTTCGCCCAGCGCAATCAAGTTGGCCAGGTACACGCCTTTGGCGGCGCGGTCAGCCTCGGGAATCTGGTGCGCTTGGAGCGCGTAGACCTTGCCGCGATCGGTGAAGAACAAGACCGTATCGTGCGTGCGGGCGTTGAAGAGGAAGATCACTTCGTCCTCCTCTTTGGTCGTCATGCCGCTCACGCCGCGGCCACCGCGGTTCTGAGCGCGGTAGGCCTCGATCGGCGTGCGCTTGATGTAGCCCTTCTCGGTCAGCGAGACGAGCACGCTCTTGTCGGGGATCAGCTCTTCGTCGTCGAAGTCCTCGCGCACGTCCAACACGATGCGCGTGCGTCGCGCGTCGCCGTATTTCTCCGCCAGTTTGAGCGAATCTTCCTTGATGAGGGCGAGGATTTTGGCCGGGTGAGCCAGCAAATCTTCGAGGTAAGCGATGGTGCGCAGGCACTCTTGATACTCGTCCTCGATCTTCTGGCGCTCCAGGGCGGCCAGCCGACGCAGTTGCATGTCCAAGATCGCCTGCGCTTGCACCTCGGTGAGGGTGAGCCGAGCGACGAGTTCGGCCTTGGCCGCCTCGGCATCCGGCGCGTTGCGGATGATGCGGATAACTTCATCGAGGAAGTTCAGCGCGACGCGCAGCCCTTCCAAAACGTGGGCGCGCGCTTTGGTTTTGGCTAGGTCGAATTCGCTGCGCCGGCGGATGACCTGGCGACGATGTTCAATGAAGATGACGAGCGCGCGCTTGAGGCTGAGCAGGCGCGGTTGCAGGCGGCCATTCTCGTCGGCGACCAGGGCGAGCGTTTGCACGCCGAAGGTGCTCTGCAGGGCAGTGTACTTGTAGAGCCGATTCAGCACACGCGTTGGCTGCGCGCCGCGCCGCAGCTCGATGACGATGCGCATGCCGCGACGGTCGCTCTCGTCGCGGATGTCGCTGATCTCCTCAATGCGCCCGTCATGCACCAACTCGGCGATGCGCTCGATCAAAGCTGCTTTGTTCACCTGGTAGGGCAGCTCGGTGATGATGATCTGGTGGCGGCCGCCGCGCATCTCCTCGATAGAAGCGACGCCGCGCATGACGAGCCGGCCGTGGCCAGTGGCGTAGGCTGCCGCGATGCCTTCGCGCCCGATGATTAACCCGCCGGTAGGGAAATCCGGCCCGGGCACGATCTGCATCAGGTCTTCCACCGATACATCATCCAGGCGCTCCCAGTGATCCACCAAATAGCCGATAGCTCGGCACAACTCATTTAGATTGTGCGGCGGAATGTTCGTCGCCATGCCGACGGCGATGCCGGCTGCGCCGTTCAGCAATAAGTTGGGCAACGCCGACGGCAACACGCTTGGCTCTTGCAGCGTGCCGTCGAAGTTGTCCATCCAATCCACGGTGTCTTTGTCTAGGTCGGCCAGCAGTTCTTCGGCGATGCGCGAGAGGCGTGCCTCAGTGTAGCGCATGGCGGCTGGCGGATCGCCGTCTATGCTGCCGAAGTTGCCCTGCCCGTCAATCAGCGTATAGCGAATCGAGAAGTCCTGCGCCATGCGGGCAAGCGCTTCGTATACGCTGCTGTCGCCGTGAGGGTGATACTTGCCCAACACATCGCCGACCACGCGCGCACTCTTGCGGTAGGGCGCCGAAGCGCGCGCGCCTGTGTCGTACATCACGTAGAGGATGCGACGCTGGACCGGTTTGAGGCCGTCGCGCGCATCGGGCAGCGCTCGCGACACGATCACGCTCATCGCGTAGTCGAGGTACGCGCTGCGCATCTCGCGATCAATGTCCGTGTCGCGAATCCTGCCGAGGGTCGAAGCCGGTTCAATGACCTCAGCGCTCGTCTCAGACACAGGAAGGGTGTTATTGTTATTGTCCGCGCCGGTGTTGATCTCGCTCACGTCCGCGTCTTAGCTCCTCGCTGTCTCCGTCTGAGGGATGTGCGTCGGAGACGCTCTCGCTCGTCGAGGCCGCCGACCTCTCGAACCGCGTGTCTTTCATAGCAGATGCCGGTAATGCCGAGATTGCGCATCACGCGAGCGCGCCGGAGGCCGGAACGTGCCACAAACTTTATGCAATATTATACCTGTGAGCAGGTCAATCTTATAATGTATATATGACCGGAACGAGGCCGCTCCTACGGCTAGTCGGCATGCACGCCGTGCGTTATGCCTTATGCGCCGCGTTGTGCGTGGGCTGGTTCGCAGTTTCTGACTCAGCGCGCGCACAGGGCAGCGGGCAGAATCTACTGAAGAACCCCGGCTTCGACTGGCCGGCGCAGACTAACGGAGACGTGTGCGCCATCGGCTGGGCCAAGGACAACGCCATCACGCCGCACGAATGGGTCGCCTTCTGGACGTGCAAAAGCGGGGAGGAGCTGAACCAGGACCTCATCAACCGCCCGCCTGAGTTCAGAGTGATGACCGTGGATATCGCTGCGGACCGCGTGCGCAGCTATCCGACCAGCGCCAGCTTCTTCACCTTCCGCTCGATCAACCGCTCGGCCGGGCTGTACCAGACGGTGCGCGGCATCACGCCGGGGACGCGACTGCGTTTTAGCTTCTGGGTGAACCTCCTTACGACCAACTCGGACATCCTGCCGCTTAGCTCGTCGCGCGAGCCGGGGGGGTTGCAAGCCCGCGCCTGCATCCACACTACCGGCGTCTTCAACATTGTGCCTAAGGTGAACGATCCTGCCGTGGTCTGCGGTGCGTGGGTGCGACCTTATGACACGTGGGGTGAAGCCGTCGTAGAAGCGACCGCGGCATCCGATACCATCGTGGTCATCGTTGACACCACGGCGGAGTATCCGGTCATCCATAACGATGTGCACGTGGACGACGCCTCGCTGACCATCGTCGCCAACGCGCCGACCGCCCAGCAACCGGCCGCGCCGGCCAACGTCCAGACGTCAGCATCGCCCAACGAAAGGCCGAGCGTAGTCGTCAGGACGCCGACGGCCAACGTGCGTGCCGCACCCAGTCTGAACGCCGCAATCCTCTCCGTAGTCACGCAGGGTGCGACCTTCCCGGTACGCGCTTACACCGCCGATCGGCAATGGTGGCAGATCGAATTCGGTGGGGCGCAGGGAGGCTTGGCATACCTCCATCATTCAGTTGTGACGCCAAACGCCGCGGCGCAAGCTGCGCTAGGCGATGGCGCACCTACCGCTCAGTCCGCGGCGACGACGGCGGCGCAAACGATCGCGGGCGCGCCGGCGCAGGTGGTCGTGAATACCGGTGGAGGGCGGCTGAACGTGCGCGCAACGCCATCGGCGAGCGGGCCGATCCTCGGCCGCGTGCAGAACGGCGCGAGCCTGGAGGTCAAGGGAATCTCGGCCGACAAGCAATGGTGGCGCATTGTTTACATCGGCGGAGCCGACGGCACGGCGTGGGTCATGGCCAAGTTCGTCATCCCAAACGCGGCGGCCAAGCAGCTGGCCGGCTTGCCCTAGGGCCGCACATCCTCTCCGTCCGGCGCGCAATACGCCTCGACGGCTAAGCGATGCGTCTCCCTATTCCTAGCCGGCGCGCGATGAGCGCGCTTGTCGGTATAACCCGACCTCGACGCCGCGAAAGGCCTTCCGGTCGAGCAGCCTTAGCGCCTCGTCGAACCAACTCCGCACTAAGCCGCGCCGATCCCACATGGCCGCCTCGGTCTCGAACAGCCAGACGCGCGACGCCGGTGCGACCAGGGCGGCCATCGTCCGTGCTACGTCTTCTGGCGGCATGCCGTAGTTGGTGAACGGCGCCTCGACCAGCTGAAACTGAGTCGGCGAGGCGCCGAACCGGCCGGCATAGTAGGCAAAGCTATGTTGCGCGTAAGGGATCTGGAAGACGATCATGTCCCCGGGTCGGCCGTGTTGCAGTACATAGGCGACGGCGCTGCGCAGGTCAGGCCGGATGGGAAAGGCGATCTGCGCGACGACGCCGGCCAAGCTCACCGCGCTGACAAGGGCGAACCCGGCCCGCGCTGCCACACGTCCGACGCGCCCCTCGGCGAACAGCCGGTCGAGCCCAAGACCGACCAGCAAATAAAACGCCGGGGCAGACCAAAGCACATAACGCGGCAAGAACAGCGGCATGCGCAACGAAATGACGAAGATCAGCAGCGCCGGCAGGATCATCCAACCTAACGTGGCGACGCTCATGCTTAGGGACTCTACCGCGACGGCAGCGCTCTTCGCGCCCCGCACCGTCGTCAGCAGGCCGAACACGATCAGCGCCAGGCTGAACACCAGCACGACTTGACGCACGAGCAACACAGACGTATCAGGCACCGGCCAGAGCAGCGGCGCGCGCCCATCCACGCCGAAGAGCCAGTGCGACGCCAACGTCCAAAAGATCTGATTCAGGGGATAGAAGTGATGGCCGATGCTACCGCCGCGCATCAGGACGGGCGCCTGCCACGCCAAGAGTGGGACATACGGCAGCGTGAGCAGCGCGAGCGCGATGGCGCCGCCGACCCACTGCTGCCGCGACGTCGGTCGCCGAGCGACGAAGAAGAGCATGGCGACCGGCAGAAACAGCGGTGAAAGCACGTGGATATAAAAGCTTAGGCTAGTTACGACGGTGAAAGTGCCCCACCAGACAAACGGTTGGCACTTGTGGCGTGGCGAACTGGCGGTAGCGCGCAGCAGGGCATAGAGCGCCAAGGCGAGCAGCATCGGCTGCAGCGAGTACATCTTGCCCTCCCCGGAATACCAGACCAACACCGGCGCAACGGCCGCCAGCCAGCTCGCGATCAGCGCCGCGCGCGCGCCGAACATGCGCCGGCCGAGGACGTAGGTCAGCGCAACGAGGACGACGCCGCAGACCACCGAAAGATAGCGCAGCGCGAAGTCATTCACGCCGGCCAGCGCGAGCCAGCCGCGCAAGATCAAGTGGTAGAGCGGACCATTGAAGCCGGTGGCGGTGAAGCGCGAGAAGATGTCGCCGAGCGGCTCCAGGGCAAAGCGCACCGAATCCACTTCGTCGCGCCATAGGCTCTCGCCGGTCAGGTTAATGCTGCGCAGGACAAAGGCGACGAACAGCAGGACGATCGTCGGCGCGCGCGCGTCGAGAGGGCTCACCCGCCGCCATTTTAGACGCCTTACTTGCAAGCTTACAATCATGGCCATGGCCGTCCAACTCCTCCTCGACACCGACATCGGCTCGGACATTGACGATGCGGCATGCTTGGCTTACCTGCTGGCCAAACCGGACTGTGAACTGCTCGGCATTACCACCGTCAGCGGGGAGCCGGAGCGCCGCGCAAGCATGGCCAGCGCGCTGTGCAAGCTGGCCGGCAAGGACATCCCCATCTACCCTGGCGCAGCCGAACCGCTGTTGGTCGAGTCGCGTCAGCCCAAGGCGCCGCAGGCCGATGCGCTGGCGCGTTGGCCACACGCGACCGACTTCCCGCGCGGCGAGGCGATCGAGTTTCTGCGCCATACCATCCGCCAACGCGCCGGGGAGATCATTCTGCTCACCATCGGGCCACTCACCAACGTCGCCCTGCTCTTCAAAGCCGATCCGGAGATCCCTGCGCTGCTCAAGGGCATGGTGAGCATGGGCGGGCTGTTCGACCCAGTGCGCACGCGTTATTGGCGCGGCAGCAAGTGGGAGTGGAACATCTACTGCGACCCACATGCCGCGGCAATTGTCTATCGCGCGCCGTTAGCTGCGCATCGCACCGTCGGCTTGGACGTGACGACGCAGGTGACGATGGACGCCACCGAGGTGCGCCGCCGCTTTCAAGCCCCGCTGCTGCAGCCGGTGCTCGACTTCGCCGAGGTGTGGTTTCGGAGCGCGGACAAGATCACCTTCCATGATCCGCTGGCGGCAGCGACGATCTTTGACGAGGCCATCTGCGCCTTCGAGCGTGGCGAGGTGCAGGTCGAGCTGCACGACCCAGATGCCTTCGCCGTCACCCGTTGGTCGCCGCGCGCGCCCGGCCGGCACGAGATCGCGACGCAAGTGGATGCCGCGCGGTTCTTCGCCGAGTATTTCGCCGCGCTGGCCTCATAAAGACGCATCCCCTTCGTATAATCTTCGCGATGACAACGGCACTCGCATCGCTCTCGCTGGACGAACAGGTTGCGCTGCTGATGCAAGGCACCAGCTACGGCGACGAGACGCTGGCGCGCAACATGGCCAACGAACTGCGCGAGCGGCTGAAGGAAGGCCGGCCGCTGCGCGTGTATTGTGGCTTCGACCCGCGCACCAGCGACCTGCACCTCGGGCACACTATCCCCATGCGCAAGCTGCGCCAGTTTCAGGAGCTGGGGCACGAGGTGACCTTCCTCATCGGCAATTACACCAGCCTGCTGGGCGACCCATCGGACAAAGACCGGCTACGCCCGATGCTCACGGCCGAACAGGTGGGAGCGAACGCGCGCACCTATGCTGAGCAAGCGTTCAAAATCCTTGACCGCGACAAGACGCGCGTGCGCTACAACGCCGAATGGCTGAGCAAGCTATCGTTCTTAGACGTGATCCAGATCGCCCAGAACTTCACCGTGCAACAGTTCATGACGCGCGAGAATTTCGCGCTGCGGCTTGAGAAGGGCGAGCCGATCTATTTGCACGAGACGTTCTACGCGCTGATGCAGGCTTATGACGCGGTAGCGCTGGAGACCGACGTGCAGGTAGGCGGCAGCGATCAGCTTTTCAACATCGTCACCGCCGGCCGCAAGCTGCAAGAAGCAATGGGGCAGCGACCGCAGATCGGCATCATCCTGGGCATCCTGCCTGGCACCGATGGCGTGGTGAAGATGTCCAAATCGCTGGGCAATCACATCCCTATTTTGGCAGCGCCGGAGGACATGTACGGCAAGGTGATGTCCATCCCGGATAGCGCGCTCATCCCGTATTTCGAGCTGGCCACACGCTACACACCGGCGATGGTTGAAGATGTGAAGCGCCGATTGGCCGCCGGCGTGAATCCGCGCGATGTGAAGATGGAACTGGCGCGCGAGATCGTCAGCATCTTTCACGATGCGCAGGCAGCCGAGCGCGCCGAAGCGCATTTTGTGTCGGTCTTTCAAAAGAAGGGGCTGCCGGATGACATGCCGGAGTTTGCCGTGAGCGATGGCATGAATATCGTGGACATCATGGTCGCGCTCAAGTTTGCCGCGTCCAAGGGCGAGGCCAAACGACTGATCAGCGGCGGTGGCGTGTACCTTGATGGGCGCACCGTGGCCGACGCGAACGAGACGCCAGCTCCGCCGCAGATCTTGCAGGTCGGCAAGCGAAGATTCGCCAGGCTGGTCAAACCGTGATGACACTTGCCTACGCTCACGCCAGCTTCGCCGGCTACATCGGCGTTGCTCGGCGAGACATCACGCCCCCCATTGGCATCTACAATCGCAACTGGGGCGCGGCGACCGACGAAGTCGCGACCGGCATTCACCGCCCGCTCACGCTGACTGCGCTGACGCTGCAGCGCGCGGCCGAGCATGCGCAGCCGTTAGTTCTGCTCTCGCTCGACTTGGGCTGGTGGCGCACCCGCGAAGACGAATGGGAGGTGCGCAGCGCCATCCTAGACGCGCTCGGCGTGGACGAGCGCTGCGTGCTGCTGCATCTCACCCACACCCATGCCGGGCCGAGCATCTGTCGCGAAGATGCCGACCGGCCGGGCGGGCATCTCGTCAGCGCTTACCTCGATCACGTCAAGGCGATGTGCGTTCAGGCCGCGCGCGAGGCGGTGCAGCGTGCCGTGCCGGCTACGCTGGATTGGGCCTACGGCCGATGCACGCTGGCGCGCAACCGCGACCTACCCGACCCGGACGCCGAGCGCATCTTGTGCGGGTTCAACCCCGACGCGCCGGCCGACGACACGCTGCTCTGCGGCCGCGTGACGGACGCCGACGGCCGGATCATAGCAACGCTGGTGAACTACGCCATGCATCCGGTCACGCTGGCATGGCAGAACGCGCTGATCTCCCCTGACTTCGTCGGCGCGATGCGAGCAGTCGTCGAGGCGCATACCGGCGGTGCGCCGTGCTTGTTCCTGCAGGGTGCATCGGGCGAGCTGGCGCCGATGGAGGAATACACCGGCGATGTGGCCGTGGCCGACAAGCATGGCCGAGGGCTAGGCTTTGCCGCGCTGTCAGTCCTGGAGGGCATGTTGCCACCCCGACATCGCCTGCGCTACGCCGGGGGCGTCGAATCCGGCGCGCCTTTGGCTACTTGGGTGTGCGAAGATGCCGTGCCTTCGAGTCACCTCGACGCATCCATCCTGACGGTCGAAATTCCCCTGAAGCGAGATTGGCCTTCGTTGGCGCAAATTGAAGCGCAGCTTGCAGCCGCGCACGCGCCGTTCATGATCGAGCGGCTGCGACGACAACATCGCCTCCGCCGAGTAATAGGAGACGGCGATCGCGCCGCCGTCCCGATTTGGCTGTGGCGCATAGGGGATGCGTTGCTCGTCGCCAACCCCAACGAAGCATACTCGCAGCTGCAAGTCGAGCTGCGCCGTCGCTTTCCTGCGCGGGCGATCGCCGTATTGAACATCACCAACGGCGGCTATGCGTATCTGCCGCCCCGCGCGCTATACACGCGCAATCAATACCAGGTATGGCAGACACCCTACGCCGCGGGCTGCCTTGAGCTGACGATCGCCGCTTGCGCGGATGCTATTACAAAGATAGTCGGTGCGTGAGTCTTGCGCAGCCGGACAACGCGAGTTTTTGCGATAATCAGGTTGCGCCGATTACGACGCACGAGTCGCACATCAATGAGCCTTTACCTGTCCGTCGTGATCCCTGCCTACAACGAAGCAGCCAACATCCAGGCGGGGTCACTGATCTCCGTGCACGGTTATCTCTCCGTCCAACCCTATCCATACGAGGTCATCGTCGTTGACGACGGCAGCGCCGACGAGACGGCTGCGCTCGTTGAGGACTTCGCCGCGCAACATCGCAACGTTCGCCTGATCCGTAACCCCCACCGCGGCAAGGCCTTCGCCGTGGCAACCGGCCTACGCGCCGCGACCGGCGAAATTGTGCTTTTCACCGACATGGATCAGGCCACACCGATCCAGGAGACGGCGAAACTGCTGCCGTGGTATGAGTGCGGCTACGACGTGGTGATCGGCTCGCGCGGCACCTATCGGCGCAATGCGCCGCTGTGGCGCAAATTCATGTCGCGCAGCCAAATCCTGCTGCGCAATCTGATCCTCGGCTTCAAGGACATCACCGACACGCAATGCGGGTTCAAATCCTTTCGCGGCAGCGCAATCGGGCCGATCCTCGATCATCTACACCTTTACAGGTTTTCGACCGATGTCGAGGTGCGCGGCGCGACGGTCACTGCCGGCTTCGACGTGGAGGTGCTCTTCGTCGCCCAGCGCCTGGGCTATCGTCTGAAAGAGGTACCCGTGGAGTGGGATTACCGCCACTCGCGGCGCGTAAACCTGTTGCGCGATAGCTTGCGCGGCGTGCGGGAGCTGATCGAGATTCGCGCCGCAGATCTGCGGGGAGTATACACAAGCAGGACGGCTAGGGCATAGCCGCTGGTGACCGGCATGATAGACGTCCTCGGCCTAGGCGCGACGGCAGTAGATCACCTGATCTACGTGCCGAGCTATCCGCCGCCCAACGTCAAATCGCACGTCCTGCGCAGCGAACGACAGTGCGGCGGGTTGACTGCTACCGCCCTTGTCGCCGCGTCGCGGCTAGGGGTGAGCTGTGCCTACGCCGGCATGCTCGGCCACGACGAGGCGTCGCAGTTCGTCACCGAGGCGCTGCGCCGCGAGGGGATTGACTTGTCTCACCTCGTCGTATGCGAAGACGCCGGACCGATTCGCTCGGTGATCATCGTAGGCACCGATCGCGGCACGCGCAACGTCTTCCCAGAGCACCCGCTCCGCTGCGGTGCACATCCCGATCTGCCCCCGGCGGAAGTGATCCGAGATGCGCGCGTGCTGCTGGTGGATCATGTCGGCATCGCAGGTATGCTTCGGGCCGCGCGCATCGCACGGGAGTTCGGCATCCCCGTCGTCTCTGACGTCGAGCGTGATCTGCCGGGCTGTTACGAGCTGCTGGCGCTGGTGGATCACGTCGTCATGAGCTGGGAATTCGCGCAGACGCTCACCGGCGCGAATTCGCCACAGGAGGCCACGCTGAGGCTATGGGCAGCAGGTCGCGCTGTAGTGGCCGTCACTCAGGGGGAGGAAGGCTGCTTCTTCAGCGACGACGGTCGGCAAGTACACCATCAGCCAGCCTTCCGCGTTCAAGTAATGGATACCACCGGGTGTGGGGATGTGTTTCACGGCGCATACTGCGCCGCGCTTGCCATGGGCATGCCGACCGCAGAACGCATCCGCTTTGCCTCGGCCGTAGCCGCGCTGAAAGCGACGCGCGCCGGTGGCCAAGCCGGCGCACCTACCCTCTCGCAGACATTACAGTTCCTGCGCGGACAGGCGTAAGGGCTGCGTACATGATTTTTTTCTGCTTCCTTCTGGGAATGGCGTCCACTTGGGGGAGGGGGGACTTGCGGCGGAGCAGAGGCGAGGGGGAGGCGTCTCTACCCCGCCGCAAGCGCCAGTAAGCTAAACAGGAGGCTCTCGAAATATACCATAGAACAGAAAGGATGCAAGCCATTTTCTGCTGGTCTGCTGGCGTTCAGGGCTCACACATCATCAAGGTTGTGTGCAGTGCAGGCCAGGCGCATGACCGGAAGTCATCATGACTGCGTATGGTGCACAAGCGGCAGTCGCAGGGATTGACGGTCACCGGCAGTGAACCACTGCCATGCGGCTACATCATGAGCATTGGCGCGCATGACGGGCGGGGCGAGTAGGCGAAGGCCTGCCTTCGCCTACCCGCTCTGTTTTGCCGGCAACTCGATCGTGAGCAGCGCTCTGATGCGCAAGACTTAGCCGGAGTTCAGACATGAGTTGGGACAGAGCCGTGAACGATGGTCTGCAAGGCGGCCAGGGCCATGCCCACAATCGAAGCCGTGACTGTTGCGTTTAGCCAGGCCTTTTAGTACACTCACCGCCCACATCCTCATCTGACAATTTAAGGACAACGACGACCTATGACCATCGTTCGACTTGGCGTGATTGGTGTAGGCGGCATGGCCCGCTATCACATCCAACAAATCCTCAAGCAGACCGATACGACTCAGATCACCGCGCTGTGCGAACCAAACAAAGACAACTACGCAAAGGCGGCCGAGTTGTTCGAGCAAGCTGGTCAGCCAGTGCCACCATGCGAGCCGGACTTCGACAAGTTCTTGAAGAAGTACGCCAAACACATTGACGCGGCGTTCATCGTCACACCGCACAATCAGCACTTCCCGCAGGCCAAAGCGCTGCTGGAGGCCGGTAAAGATGTGCTGGTCGAGAAGCCGATGGTGATGAACACCACCGAGGCTAAAAAGCTCATCAAGGTGCGCGACAAGACCAAGCGCCTGCTGGCCGTGGCGTTCAACGGCAGCATGTCGCCTTCTATCCGCAAGGCGGCCGAGATGCTGCGATCCGGCCAGATGGGCGCCGTGTTGACCGTCAGCGCTAACGTTTGGCAGAGCTGGGAGCAAGGCACACGCGGTCAATGGCGCCAAGACCCTAAGATCTCCGGCGGCGGCTTCATGTTCGATACCGGCGCGCACCTGCTCAACACCGTCGCCGACTTACTAGGCGAGCCGTTTAGCGAGGTCGCGGCCTTCATTGATAAGCGCAGCACCAAAGTGGACATCCTAACCGTCGCCATCGCCCGCACCCGTTCCGGCGTGCTGCTGACGATCAATGGCTGCGGTGCGTCGCCCGTCACCAGCTCCGACGTCAAGCTCTTCTGCGAGAACGGCGTGATGCAAGTGGGCGTGTGGGGCGAATACTTCAAGCTACAGATGAAAGGTGAGCCGGAACTCAAGCCCGTTGCGTTGCCGCCCAGCCTGGGCGTCTGGGAGACGTTCATCAAGGTGCGCAACGGCGAGATCGAGAACCCCAGCCCGGCCGAGAACGGCCTGCGCATGATCCAGCTCTGGGACGCAATAAAGAAGAGCGCTCGGCACGGCGGGGCCATCGTGGAGATTTGACCCTGAAGCCGCGCAGCAGGACACGGAGCGACAAAAATCGGAGCGCGCGGCGTGTCCTGCGCGTGGCTCGCGCCGCTAATACTTGCGCACCACGGCGCGGTAGCTCAACGGCTGGCGCGTCTGGAAGATTTGCGTCTCCTCGCGGATGCGCCGCGCCTCGTCCAAGTTGAGCTTGGCGACGATGTAACCCTCCGTGGTTTCGTCCAAATCCACAATGACCTGTCCGCGCGGGCCGACGATCATGCTCTCCCCGGCAAATGTCGTGGCCGGCTCCTCGCCCACGCGATTGGCCGCGCACACGAAGCAAGCATTCTCGGCGGCGCGCGCCGAGATGAACGTGCGCCACTCATCGGCCCGCGCGTTATCCCACGCGGCGCTCACCAGGATCACTTCTGCCCCGTCCAGGCACAGCGCGCGCACGCCTTCCGGGAAGAACATATCCCAGCCGATCTGCAAGCCGACGACGCCTGCGGCCGTCTCTGCCACCTCCAGGCGAAAGCCGGGGCGGAACAACATCTGTTCTTCGCCTTTCAGGTGAATCTTGCGATACTGCGTGACCACGTCACCCTCCGGCCCGACGAGCACGGCCGAGTTGAACAAGATGCTCTCCACGCGCTCCTTGCTGGCCATCCCGAAGGCGATGTGTACGCCCTGTTCGTTGGCGCGCTGCGCCATGACGTTCGTCGTAGGGCCTGGCACGCGCTGGGCGAACTGGGTGAACTTCACCCCGCATTCGTAGCCGGTCGTGGCCAGCTCCGGAAAGACGATCACGTCCGTTTTTTGCGCGCTGCTGATCTTCCGCACAAAGTCGGACATCTTGGCCAAGTTGACTTCAGGCTCGCCTAGCTGTGTATCCATTTGGACGACGGCGACGGTGATCTCTCGCATGATGGCTCCGAGGTAAGCAAATGTTTCGTTGTCGGTCGAACTTCTGTTCTAGTCGCATTGTAATCCATGCGTGAACGCCCAGAAGCTCGAATTACACCAGCGGGGACTCGTTGATAAAATCCACGGAGCTATGAATCAAACAACTGTTGCTCCGCGGCCGCTCAGTGCTGAAGCCATGCATGCCAACGAAAACCGCAAGTTCGGCATGTGGCTCTTCCTCAGCTCGGAGCTTCTCATCTTCGCCGGCTTGATCGGCGCGTTCGTCCTCACCCGCCGCAGCGCCTTCCAGAACGGCGTGGAGTGGTGGGAACCCAACGCTTTCAGCCTAACGCTCGTCAGCATCAACACCTTCATCCTGCTGGCCAGCAGCTTGATGGTGGTGCTGGGCATCGAGGCCATCCGCGTGAACCAGCAGCTCAAGCTACAGCGCTACCTGATCCTGACCGCTATCCTCGGCGGGTTGTTCCTCGCCGGTCAGGCCATCGAGTATTCTTTGTTGATCTTCGAGGAGGGGCATTCCTTCGCCGACCCCTTCGGCACGGCCTTCTTCACGCTAACCGGCATCCATGGCCTGCACGTCTTCGTCGGCGTGATCTGGTGTCTGATGACGCTGCTCGTCGCTCGGCGCGGCACCTTCTCGTCTTACAACTACACGACTGTCGAGATTTTCGGCCTATATTGGCACTTCGTAGACCTCATCTGGGTCATCATCTTCACCGTGGTCTATCTCACCAACTGAGGGTAATGCCATGGCAAATCCTCCTGCTCCGAACGGTGAATCCGGCGCGCACCACAAGCACACGAATCCCGTCTTGGTCTTCGGTATCCTGACCCTGGCGACGATCTTCGAGGTGGTGGTCACGCTCTTCCACCTGCCGCAAAACGTGATCGTGCCGATCCTGCTGGCGATCGCGTTCGTGAAGGCCGGCTTAGTGGCAGCTTATTACATGCACCTGCGCTACGAGAAGTGGATCTACACCGTCATCTTCATCACGCCAGCGCTGTTTGCCGTGTTTCTGATCTTCACGCTGGCGATGTGAACGCGCGGAGCTAGAGCAATCCGGCGGCGCGTGCGCGGGCCAGCACATGCTCCGCTTGCTTGACGATCGGCTCGTCCACCATGCGACCGTCTAGCGCAAACGCGCCGAGTCCGGCGGCGGCTTGCTCGCGCGCAGCCTGCACGATGCGCTGTGCGCGAGCGATCTCCTCCGGCGACGGCGCGAATGCGCGATTGACCACCTCCAACTGCCGCGGATGGATGACCATCTTGCCGGTGTAGCCGAGCTGTCGCCCAAGGCGGCATTCTTCCTCCAAACCGGCCAAGTCGTTCAGGTCAAGAAACACCATGTCAATCGCCTGTAGATTGTGGGCGGCAGCGGCAAGCACCACGGCGCTGCGCGCGTAGAACACTTCAAGGCCGGATGGCGTGCGCACCGCGCCGATGTCGGCTGCCAAGTCGTCTGCGCCGAAGATCAACGCTTGGAGCGGCGGACCTAGGCCGGCAATCTCGCGCAGGTTCAGCACACCTTGCGCCGCCTCGATGATGGCCAGCAGCGCAATCCCATCGGCCTCTATCCCGTGTTGCCGCGCCTGCGCGACGATGGAATCGCGTGCGGCCGCGAGATCCGCGGCACAGTTCACCTTGGGGATGACATAGCCATCCGGCCGGCCGACGATGGTCTCGGCGACGTCCTCGGCGAACAACGGTGTCTGCCAGGCGTTGACGCGCACCAGCCGCTCGCGTCGGCCAAAACTCAAGCTTTGGAGCGCCTCGCGCACCGTGGAGCGTGCCATAGCTTTGTTGGCCGACGCGACGGCGTCTTCCAGGTCCATCACCACGCTGTCGGCGTCGAGCTGGGCGGCTTTCTGGATTTTGCGCGCGCTATCGCCGGGCGCAAACAAGAGCGAACGACGTAAATAGGATGCGGGGTTCATCGTGGCATTCGCGTGTTGGCGCGTAGCATCGGGGCTGCAACGGGTGACGGCGCGCCGTCCCTGTGCGGCGCGTCTGCAAAACGTAACCCGGTGTCAAGACCGTTGGCGATGCGCATAAGCGCATCGTATCACTGCGCCGAACCAAGGCGCCCCAAACACTGTTGTCGGGGCTCTCCTTATCGCAACTCGAGCATCGCCTCCAAAAGTTTGCTTGTTGAAATGCACTACGGCCGTTAAACTTACTTTTATAAGGAGGACGACGTATGGGCAGCAAGTTGATAGATGTTGTCGTCGCAGCCTTCGACGATGAATCGGCGGCGACGGCGACCGTGGATCGTCTTGCCCAGATCAGGCGCGAGGGCCGCGTCGCGATCAAGGCCATGGCGATTGTGCGCCGTGATGAGGGCGGCCACTTGCACATCAAGGAGACGGACGATCCGGGCGCAGTGCGTGGCGCCATCGTGGGCGGCGCAGTCGGTGGCATCATCGGCTTATTGCTCGGCCCGCTAATCATTCCGGCAGCGGCCGCCGGTGCGGCCATCGGTGCTTTGACCGAGAAGCTGCACGATGCCGGTATCCCCGACGACAAACTGCAGCGCCTGGGTGAGGGGCTGCGCGCCGGCGCCGCTGCCGTAGTTGTGATGACGACGGCCGAAGACTCGGCCGAGACGTTGCGGGTCTTGCACGAAGCCGGCGCGCGCGTGGTTGCCGAGGGCCTGAACGAATACACCTACCAGAAGCTGGCCGCGATTGTCGAATCGCCTTAGCGCCGACGATGGATCATGCTCAGCGGTCCGGCGTGCTGCTGACCGCTCGGAGCACCTCGGCGTCATCAGGGTAGTCGCCGGCATGCTTGCTGTAATAGGCAAAGCTCACGCGTCCATCTTCGCCGATCACGAACATCCCCGGCATCTGAAATGGGTCGCCCACAGGTTTACCGATCGGCAATCCCTCAAACTTACCCTCCAGCGTTACCTGCGCGCCTTTCAACCAGACCGCCGGCCCGAACAGCTGATCGGTCGTGCCGCGCGTCAGGCCGTAGGCCCGGTAGGATGCTGCTTCGGGATCGCAGAAGCAGCGCAGCCCGGGCGCGCGCTCGCCGCAGAATCGCTCGGTCTCTTCAGGCCGCCCCATCGTCACGACCACCGTCTGCGCGCCGGCAGCTTCGATGCGCGGATTGAGCTTGGCCAACCTGGCCAATTCCGAACGACAGAATATTCAGCCGAAGTGGCGCAGGAAGACCAGTAAGACGCGCCGCTGGCGGAGCAGATCGGCGAGCGTAACGCATTCGCCGTTGGTTCTAGTCAAGGTGATGTTTGGAGCTACATCACCCACCTGCAATCTCGGGCCGACTGGAGAGCGTGCATTCATAATTGCACCTTAATCTTAAACCGAAAATGCAACTTTGGCTCACCTTCGGCGCGTCCATTCGTCGTTCGCATACTTAGCGGCGCGCAGCTCTTCTGCGCAGCGCAGCTCGTCCGGCGATAGCGCGCCTGGGATAAATCGGATGTCCAGCACCGCGCTAAACGCCTGCTGCCAAGCGTGTGCGGCCTCATCCCATGACACGCGCCGCGCAAGCACATCTTCTAACGTCGCGGCGTGGGCGCGCACGCGCTCCGGCGTAGGCGCGTCGCGCAGATAGGCGCAGATGCGTGCGATGTCTCCGTACAACGGCAGACTGCCGTGCTGCAGGACGCCATCTGTGCGTCGCCATTGCGCGCTGCCCACCAGCTTGCGGCCGGCTCCGACGACTTCGTAGTCGCTAGGCGCCTCAAAACACACCGGCCCCTTCGCCCTCTGCTCCTTCGC
Organism: Thermoflexales bacterium; assembly: GCA_025056965.1. Classification (GTDB taxonomy): domain Bacteria; phylum Chloroflexota; class Anaerolineae; order J036; family Brachytrichaceae; genus JAAFGM01. The sequence continues at coordinate 24,307 of JANWVF010000079.1, forward strand.
TACTCGGTTAGCGCCCACGTCCGGCACGCCCAACGCGCGCAGCGCAGCCATGATCGCTTCGGCGATGCGGCGATACGACGTCATCACGTCGCCCTCGGCGATGGGGTGGCCGATGGGCAGCGATACGCTGTAGGTCAGCTCGTCCGTGTGCAAGATGGCCAGGCCACCGGTGGGCCGCCGCACGATCTCGACGCCATCCGCCCGGCAGCGTGCTTCGTCTACCGAATCAATTCGCTGAGATTGGCCTAAGCTGATGGCGGGCGGCTGCCAACCGTAGAGCCGAAGGGTGGGCGGTTGTTGGCCGGCGCTCACTGCGCGAGAGATTGCCTCGTCGCGCGCCATGTTGGTCGCCCCATCCCGCGCGCCGTCGTGGATCAGTCGGAATTCGTAAGCCATGACTTGGAATTGGCCGCGCTGTCCTCAGGCTACGCCGTCTGTGCCAGTTGGATGAGCGTGCGCACGCCATACCCTCTGGCGCCTTTGACTAAGTAGCCCTTGTTTTCGTTGCTGAACATCATGCCGGCCATGTCTATGTGCGCCCACGGGTACTCCCCTGCGCCTTCGACGAAGCGATAGAGGAAATAGGCCGAGGTGCCCACGCCACCATTGTGTCCGCCGCTGTTCTTGATGTCAGCGTAGTCGCTCTTGATCTTGTCGCCGTATTCGGGGTAGAGCGGCAGCCGCCAGAGCTTCTCCCCTTCGGCTTCTGCAGCGCGCAGCACCGCATCGGCCCAGGCATCGTTGTTGCTGAACAGACCGGCCGCCACACCTTCGCCCAGCGCCACCACACATGCGCCGGTCAACGTCGCCAGGTCAACCACGCCGCGCGGGTTAAAGCGTTTGGCGTAATGCAGCGCATCGGCTAGGATCATGCGCCCCTCTGCGTCCGTAGTGATGATCTCCACGGTCAGCCCGCTCATCATGGTGATCGTGTCGCCGGGCCGATAGGCGCGATCGCTGGGCATGTTCTCCACCAGCGGGATTAAGCCGATGACGCGCCGAGGCAGGTTGAGCCCGGCGATCGCCTGGAGCGCGCCGAATACGGCTGCGGCGCCGCTCATGTCGGCCCTCATGCTGCCCATGTTCTCGCTCGGCTTGATCGAGATGCCGCCCGTGTCGAACGTGACGCCCTTGCCGACGAACACGAGCGGTTGGGCGTCGCTGCCATCCGGTTCGTGGGCCAGCACCACGAAGCGCGGCGGGCGCGCGCTGCCCTGCGCCACGGCCAGCACGCCGCCCATGCGTTCTTGGGCAATCTCGGCCTCGTTCAGCACGGTGCACTTCAAACCGGTGCGCGCGGCCATCTCCTGCGCGGCCTGGGCGAAAGTTTCGGGGTACAGCACGTTCGGTGCGCGATTGATGAGCGTGCGCGCTGCGTTCACGGCCTCCGCGACAATTTGGCCGGCGCGCGCGCCGGCTTCGATCTCGCTTAGCTTGTTGGCGTCGTACTCGACGACGATCAACTCTTCGATCGCCTTGTTATCGGTCTGTGACTTGTGCTCGCGAAACTGATATGCGCCCATCAACGCGCCTTCCACGGTCGCCTGTGCCGCTTCGCGAGGCTGCAACCCACCGATGCCGCTGCCGTGAACAATGGTGGCGACGCGCTTACATCCCAGATCGCGCGCCTTGCGCACGGCCGAGCCGCTCGCCTGTCGGGCGCGATCCAGCGTGAATTCCTCGCGCTTGCCCAGCCCGGCCACGATCACGCGCGGCGCGGGGATCAGGCCTTGGGAATACACCACGGCGACCTCGTTCAGTTTGCCAGTGAAATCGCCTAGCTGGATGAGTCGGCTGATCGCGCCGCTGCCCGGTATGCCGTCCGACGAGCCGAGCGCCGTATCTACGGCGCCGGTGGCGCCACCGGGCGTCGTCACCCCCTCGAACAGGTTGACGATGATTGCGTCAGCCGGTGTCGCTTGAATCTGTTTGTTGACGACGGTTACTTGCATGGCCAAGATTGTAAGCGCCTCGGTCAGGCGCGCTGCACGCCGTAGCGCCTTAGCAGAAGGAGCGCCTGCGCTAACCGTTCGCGGTTGCGCGCGTCGTTCGTCCACCGGCTGACGCCGCTGGGATGGGGCAGCGGCAGGATGACGCGCCCATCCCGCTCAAAGGCCTGCCCGATGGCAGCAGTGAAGGCGATGTCGCCGCCGAGGAAGTGCGCCGTGGCTATCCGCCCAACCGTCAGGATCAACTTCGGCTGAATCAGCGCCAGTTCGCGCTCGAGGAACGGCCGGCACAGTTCGCGCTCGCGCGCGCTGGGCACGCGGTCGCCTCGGCCGCGCGCCGGACCTGGGTAGCACTTGGTGATGGCAGTGAAGTAGCACCGCGCGCGGAACTCATCCTCGCTAAACCCGGCCTGCGCCAGCCAGCGGAACAGCGTGCGTCCGGCCTGCCCGCTGAACGGCTTGCCCCGCGAGCGCGCCGCAGCGGCCGGCGCTTGTCCCACCAGCATCATCTCCGGTTGCATCGTCGGCTGGTTGACGACTACCGGCGACGGCTCAACGAAGAAGCCGGCTTGGGCGCAAGCGCGGCAAGCCGCGATCTCGCGGTGGAGCTGTACCAGCGCAGGCAGCATCTCAGGTGATCGCCGACACATCCGAGCGACGTCGAGCGGCCCTAAATGCCCGCGCGTAGGTGCTCTGCATCAGCACGGCGTCCTCTTCCAGGTTCGGCGTTTCGCACAGCACCCGGCCGGCTGCGCCGAAGTCGGCCAGCGCCTTGAACAACGCCTTGTACTGGATGTCCGACTCGGCCAGGTTGAGGTGTTGCTTCTCACCCTTAGCGGTGTAGGCAATGCCGCTGAAGTGAATGTGCATTTGTTTCAGCCCGCGCTCGCCCAACCCGGCAGCGATCAGCCGGAGCGCATCTGCGAACTCATCGTAAGAGTTAAACGATCCATCGCCTGCCCGCGCATGCAAATGGGCGAAATCCACGCAGGGCAGCACATTCTCGATCTCGCGGCTCCAGTTGATCGTCTCTTCCAACGTGCCGAGCATGGCGCTTTTGCCCATCGTCTCCGGCCGCAAGATGACGTTCACCCCTTCCTTTCGCAGCGACTCGGCAACCTCGCTCAGCCGTTCGCGGCCTAGGCGATAGGCGTCGGCGGGCGCGCTTTTCATGTATGAGCCGGGGTGAAAGATGATGTCGGTGGCCCCGGCCTTCGCACCGGCTCGCGCGGCAGCTAACAATCGTTCGCGGCCGGCCGCCCACATTTCAGGTGTAGCGTTCAGGTTGATGTAATACGGCGCGTGCACGCTGATGGCCACGTTGTAACGCTCTGCCGCTTCGCGGATGCGCGCACAGGCTTCGTCGCTCACGCGCACGCTCTGCACCCAGGCGAGCTCCAGCGCGGAGAGGCCCAACTCGCGAATGCGCTGCACGCCGCCGGCGCTGCCGCCGTGCTTCGGCGTGCTGAGCGGCGTGCCTACTGTACCGAAGCGGAAGGGCAAGTCGAGATGCGCGGCTTTGCTCATGGCTGAGCATTGTAGCGGCTGCAGCGCTGGATTATCATCCCGTCC
>JANWVF010000101.1 GCA_025056965.1 Thermoflexales bacterium
CAAATCGTTCAGCGCCAGCTCGCTCGTCGCCGGCTCTAGCGTCGGGGCCAGCGCGCCGCCGAGCACATTGACGGTCGGGTCCGCCTCCTTGGCGCGCGCGTAGGCGAGGCGCAACAGGCGGGTGTAGGCCTCCGGGTCCACAGGTCGGAAGCCCCACTCCAGCGTCACGTTCGGCTCGTTCCAGATGATGATGTGCCGGACGCGGCCCGTGTAGCGGCGGACGAATTGATAGACGAACTCGCCGAAGTCGTCGAAGCGCTCTTCGGGCAGCAGAGTGTGGATGGCCTGCGGGTCGTCGGGCGCGAGGTCGCCGGGCTTGCGCGCCCATTCCGGCACGATGCCGCCGAGGCGCGCGATGACGGTCAGGCCCTGGTTGCGAGCGTAATCAATGCGCACATCGGCGTGCAGCCAGTTGTACTCGCCGCGCCGGGCCTCGTAGTAAGCCCAGGGAAAGTACTCGGTGATGGTCGGCGCGCCCATCTGGCGCACCATCTCGAAGGTGCGCAGTATCTTCCACGCTTCGACTTCATCGGTGACGCGCGTGTGCGTGCAGACGATGGGATGTCGCGTGACCACGGTCTGCGGCGGGCCGAGGACGATAGGCGGGGCGGGCGGCGGCTGGATGAGGGTAAAGACCAGCGCGAGCAACAGCGCGCGGACAAGCCACAATCCAGCTAGCTTGAGAGCCTGTGGGGACATGAGCGATTGTGGATTGTCGATTTTCGATTTCGGATTTTGGATTGACGTCTGCGGGTCTGAACAAGCCGCAATCAAAAATCCACAATCATAAATCGGCAATCACGGATACGTGACCGTGAGGGAGTACGTTCCGCCAACGTAGCCGGAGGGCATGACGACGCGCACGTAGTAGCGGCCCGGCGCGCCGGTGGGGTAGAGAATCTCGAAAGGCGGGCTGGCCGAGAAGCCGATGAAATTGGCAGTGGACTGGTAGAACAACTGCACCTGCAGGCCGCTGATGGCATTGTCCAACTTGACCCGGATCGGGCCGCTGTTGCGGCTCTCGAAGTAGAAATAATCGTCGTCGCGGACGTTGACGCCATTATAGTTGCCGCACACCGAGCGACCGGACTGCAATGGGCCGTTGGCCTCAGATACCACGTTGTTCGGCTCGGTCTCACACGGCCTGGAGTAGAAATCCGGTCCGCGCGTTACGATGGGCAAGAACACGCGGCGCGGGTTGTCATCCACCAGCTCGATAGTCGCAGAGGCAGGCGCGCCAAGCGTGGCGCTGACCGGCTGGCTGAGCGCCAGCGAGAAGGTCTTGTCGCCGGTGTAGAAACCGGGGTTGAGCAGGGTGATGGTGACGGGCCGCGTGGTCTGGCCGGGCGGGAAGACCAGCGCGCCGCCGGTCGGCGCAAAGTCCACCCCCGCCAGCGCCGTGCCGTTCACCGTCGCGTAGTTCACCGTCGCCGTGACGCCGGAGGCGGTGTTGAGCGTGACCAGCGCTGTGACGGCGCCGGCAGACTTCAGCGTCGTGTATGTGCCGGACGCGAACCGCGTCTGCGGCGGCGGCTGCGAGTCCACGATGGTGACCGTGGCCGCGCTGGGCGTGCCGAGGCCGGCGCCCGGCGGCACAGACAGCGCGACGTTGAACGTCAGGTCGCCGGTATACAGCGGGTTGCCGGTAATGGGGATGGTGAAGGTGACCGGCCTGTTGTTATCCGAGAGGGTCAGGGAGTTGGATACCTCCGTGTAGTCCACGCCGGGCCGGGCGGTGCCGCCGCTGGTGGCATAGTTCACGGTTAGCCCAAACGGGACACGGTTCGCTACGGTGGCCGAGATCATCGCCGTTGCAGCGGCATCGCTGACGGTGAACGCAGCCTGGGTCAGGCTGGCATACGCCATCTCGAACGCGCCGATGTCGCAGCGCGCACCCTGCGGACGCCACACGCCACGCTGGTCGTTGGGCCGGCAGGTTGCCGGATCGCCGTTATTGAGGGCCGGGCTGTTGATGTCCAGAGCATGTGTCGCTGTTCGTCCGCCGTTGTCCCGTAGCACGCCCAGCCTCGCATCAACATTAACCTGATCGGTGGCAACCCAACCCGAACATCCGCCGCTGTTGCCGATCAAATTGTAGCCCCGTGAATTAATGTTGCCGTTGCAGTCGGGTTGGGTTCCGCCGGCAGAATTGAAATTATTCGCCACAATGGAATTGCGCACCGTAACGGTTACGCCGCCGGCTACCCGTAAGCCGGCGCCAGGCACGGTATCGGTGTTTTCGCTGATGGTGACGTTGTTCAGCTCGGCCTCGCCAGCCTGCACGTCGAGGCCAGGCCCATTGAAGTTGTTCGAAAGCGTCGTGTTGGAAATCACGACGAAGGGGGCCATACCCGTGCTGCGAACCCCACCATCAGCATTGCCGGAGATGAGGGCGCGGTCAAGGATCAGGGTCGAACCGTCATTCAGGATGCCCAGTCCCCTGTTCGCCGAGATCGCCGCTTCGCTCAGAGTCACATTGGCTGCCAAGCGCACCCACAGGCCGATGCGGCCGTCGCCACTGTTGCGGATTGTCAGGCCGGAGAGGCTCACCCTAGTGCCAACAATCTGAAAATCCTGATTGGCCGTGTTACTGCGGTCAATGACCGTCAGCCCGGCGCCTGATCCAATGACGGTGATCGGCGTAGTAAACGCGATCGAGGTAGTCTGAGTAAGTGTGTATGTGCCGGGCGGCAAGGTGATCACGCTTGCGTCCGGGTCAGAATTGGCAGCCTGAATCGCTGCGCGCAGCGTGCACACGCCGGTACCCAGACAGTTCTCCGGCGTACCGGCAGGCGTGTCGCTAAAGTCGTTGACGCTAATCGAGGCGGCCTGAACGACGGGCGTCAGGTGTGACGCATCGATCAATGTGAAACGGAAAGAGACCTTGACTAATGCTCGCATGAGCACCATCACAGCCTCTAGGGAGGAACCGGCGTGGGCGTGGCCGGCTCGCTGGGCGGCTGGGTGGGCGGCTCGGCCGGGGGCAAGGTGGGCGGCAGCGTAGCGGCGGGCGGCCACGTCGGCGCAGCCGTATCCGGCACCACCTGCGTCACGATAGTCACCGTGGTGACGAGGACAGGCGAGCGCTGCGTGGCCGGGGGCGGCGGCACGGTGTTCGTCGGCGCGGGCGAGGGTGTCTCAGTCAGCGTGGCGGTTGGCGTCTTGCTCGCCGTCGGCGTGGGAGTGGAGGTCGCCGTGGCGGTCGCGGTGGCCGTCGCCGTCACGGTCGGCGTCGCCGTACCCCACAACAGGCCCACCAATCCGCCGCCGTTCAGGCTTGTAAAGGCCACGCCCACCAGGCCCAGGCACAACAGCGTGCCTAAGACGCCGCCGATCAGCCAGGCCAAGCCCGGCGCACGCCACTCCAACATCGTCCTTAACGATACGGCCCGCACTGAGCCGATCCGGGAGCGAACCGGTATATGAAAGGGCTGGGTTTCGGTCACCTCGGCAACTTTGAGCGGACTGGGCCGCAGCGGGCCGTTCCATAAAGCAGCCACTTCGCGCGCGAAGTCGCCCACCGTCGGGTAACGGTCAACGGGGTTGTGAGCCAGCGCACGGGCGATCACCTCGTTGAAGCCTTCCGGCAAGCCGAGCCGGCGTAGGTCAAGCACGGGCGGCGCCTCGGTCATGTGCTTATAGAGCACCTTCATCGGGCTCTCGCCCAAGTGCGGCACCGAGCCGGTCAGCATCTCGTACAGAATCACGCCGAAGGAGTACTGATCGCTGCGTCCGTCCAGATTCTGTTCGCCCATCGCCTGCTCAGGGCTCATGTAATCGAGCGTGCCGACCATCGCTCCGCTGAAGGTGATGCGCGTGACGACGCGCTCAGTCAACTTGGCCAGACCGAAGTCTGACAGGCTAGCGTAGCCTTGCGCGTCGAATAGGATGTTGGAGGGCTTGAGGTCGCGGTGGACGATTCCAGCGGCGTGGGCATGGTCGAGCGCAGCGGCGATGTTCTGCACGATGGGC
>JANWVF010000113.1 GCA_025056965.1 Thermoflexales bacterium
CGCGCTGCCCAAGAACCAGGCGATCCCGTAGCCGGTGTTGAAAATGCCATAGGCCGTACCGCGCCGGTCGGCGTGCGCCATGCCGGCGACGGCGGCGCGCAGGATGGACTCTTGCGCGCCCATGCCGACGCCCCACAGCGCCATGCCGGCTACTGCCGGCGGCAGGCTGCCCAGGAAGACCAGCGGCGCGAAGAAGGCGCTCAGACCGGTGACGATCGCCAAGATCGGCAGGCCGATTCGGTCGAACAGCCGGCCGAAGACCAGCGCGGCGAGCGCATCCGTGCCCATAGCCGTGGCGTATAGGATGGGGATTACGCTTTGTGGCGCGATAGCGCGCTTCTCGAGGTGGAAGGCGATCAGCGGGAAGTCGGCGAAGCCGGCCGCGACCAGCGCTGCGCCGGCCAGGTAAAGCCAGTAGACGCGCGGCAGCCCTTGCGGACTGAGCTGAGGGGGGGTCACTTCTAGATCGCGCGGGCGGGGATATAGGAAGCGCGCCAGCAAGAGCGCGCCGATGGCGAGCGCGGCCGGGATCGCCAAGAAGGCGAAGCCCGGGCGATAGTCGCCTCGCGCGAACAGCACGCTGGCGACGATCAGCGGCCCAACCACGGCGCCGATCTGGTCCATCGCCTCGTGCAGGCCGAAGCCCCAGCCGCGCCCGGCCGCCTGCGTGGCGTGCGAGAGCATCGCGTCGCGCGCCGGCGTGCGGAGCGCCTTGCCAATGCGCTCGGCCATCATCAACATCGCCGCCACCTCCCAGCGCCCAGCCAGCGCCATCAACGGCACGGCCAACAAGTTGATCGCATAGCCGGCGATGGTGATCGCCCAGTATTGCCGCGTGCGATCGCTGAGCAGGCCGGAGGCCAGCCGCAGCCCGTAGCCGAGCAGTTCGCCCAGGCCGGCTACTGCGCCAACGGCAGCGCCGCTTGCGCCGAGCGCGGCCAAAAACGGTCCGGTGATGCTGCGCGCCCCCTCATACGTCGCATCGGCGAACAGGCTGACCAAGCCGAGCAGCACGACAAAGCGAACCGCGGCAGCCGGTGAGATTCCTTTGGCGTTGGCGAGCATGGTGGGATGAAATGAAAGGCGAAGAGGGCGTCCGGTTCGGCCTCAGCGCTCTGCGCCGGGCTTGCTGCGATAGAAGCGGATGTGCGCCTTCTCCAGCGTCGCCAGCCCTTCGCGGATGCTGCCTTCAATGCTGTTGAAGAAGCGCTCCAGCTTCTCTTGCGTGTCAACGATCTCTATCACGATTGGGAGGTCTTCGGACAGGCGCTCGATCTTGGAGGTGTGGACGCGGCTGTTTGCGCCGAAGCCCATAATGCCGCGCAGCACCGTCGCGCCGGCCATCCCTTGGCGCTTGGCCTCCATCACGATCCACTCGTAGAGCAGCCGGCCGTCTTTGCGATCGCTCTCGCCGATGAAGATGCGCAACAGGTATCCTTCCTCCGGCAGAACCATCTCTCTCACCTCCAGATCAGGCCGGCCGCGACGCGACCCGCCCAGACCGCGAGCAGGCCGCACACCACTTGCACCGACACGTTAGCGAATGTGCTCAGCGCCTGGCCATCGCGCAGCAGGTTCATGGACTCGTTGGCGAAGGTGGAGAACGTCGTGTATCCGCCCAACATGCCCGTGAACACGAACAGGCGCGCCTCGCCGGTGAGCACCCCGCGCGCGTCGGCCAGCTGCGATAACGCGCCAATGACGAAGCAGCCGCTCAGGTTCACGATCATCGTGCCAAAGGGGAATTGCGCGTCCTGCGTGGCGCCCTGGATGTAACCGCTGAACAGGTAGCGCAGCACGGCGCCGATGCCACCCCCCAGGCCCACCAGCAGCACGCGCTGCATCGCGGTGTAGTCCATAGTCTTCACGGTTGTCATTCTCGCCGCAGCGCGCCGATCATCCCGCTCAGGGCGAGCGCGGCCAGTAACCCCACCGCGAACACGACGGCGAAGCTGAGCGTGGTGCGGATGGTCAGCGCTAAGCCGGCGAGGATCACCCCGCCCACCGTCGCAGCGCCCAGCCAGCGCAAATGTCGCCGCTCGATGTCGCCGGCGCGCTCCACGCGCGCCAGCGCGCGCATCCGCCGCTCGAAGTGCGTCAAATCCCATGCCGCCAGCGTCGCGCCCACCGAGGCGAGCATGAGCGCCGACCATGCGCCGATGAGCAGGCCGACCCCTGCGCCGATCACGGTAGCCGTGAGCGTCAAATTCGCCAAGGCGGCGGCGATGCTGTGTCGCCCGCGGTGCCGGGTGTAGGCCCAGGCCGCGCCCAGGGCGATGAAGATCGGGATGAAGATCGCCGCATCGCGGAGCGCGAGGCCAAGCGATAGCGCGCCGAGCCCGACGCTCAGCGCGGCCAGCAACAAGCGAGGCGTCCAGATCAAGCCATTCATGTCACCCGCACGATCGTCCGGCGCTGCGCAGGTTGGCGCGCCAGCGCCGCTTGAATCGCCGCGTCCAGCGGCAACGTCACGTCCCAGTCTACTACCTGCACGCCGTGTCGGCGCAGGGCCTGCAGGTTCAGCCGGCGCTCGGCGCGCGCGATGCGGATGGCGTACTGCGCTCGCGCGCCGGCGCTCGCTGTTTGCAGCTCGAATGCGATTGGATCGGGGCTGACGACCAAGACGGCGTAGCCCAGCGCGCGCAGCCGGCCGAGCACCGGCGCGTCATCGTTCAGCAGCGTGCCGACGAAGACGATTTGCGATTGGGCCGGGAAGAAGCGCGTCGGCAGCCGGTCGAGCTTCTCGAAGATGAAATGGTGGCCGACCGTGGCGCGGGCCAGCGCGCGCAACAATCGGTCGCGCTGCACGCGCCCGTAGCCCGGGAAGACGCTCTCGATGCCGCCGCCGTATACGAGCAGCCCTACGCGGTTGCCGGCGTCAAGGAACGCCTCGGCCAGCGAGGCGGTCGCCTGCACGGCGTGCTCGAACAGCGCGCCGCGCGCCGTGCGCACGTCGTTCTGCTCGCGCGCGTCCAAGATCAGCCCGATGTCGGCGATGCGTTCCTGCTCGAAGACGTTGCTGAAGATGCGGTCGTCGTAGCGGGCGCCGGCGCGCCAGTTCACCGTGCGCAGCCGGTCGCCCGCTTGATATTCGCGCAGGCCGAAGAAATCCACGCCTGCTCCCCCCTGCCGCGAGGGGATCGGCCCGGCGAACCCGCGCGTGCGCGGCGGGCGCAGAATGATCGGGCGAAGCCGTTGCGTCGTCGGCTGCACCAACAGCGAGGCGAATGCCGGGATCGCCGCGCGACGTTGAAACAAGCCGAATCCGTCCAGCGCCACTACGTGCGCATGCTTCAAGCGATACACACCCCGCGGGCCGCGCGCCACATATTCGATGGTGAGCGACTCGCCGGGCGCCAGCGACGCGATCGCGCCGGTTTGACCGGAGATGACTTCTAATCCTGCCGCAGGTGCGTCTTCGATGTAGGCCTCGCTCAGGGACGCGCCGTCGTTCGTCAGGCGCAGCCGGATGGTCGTCGGCTCGCCCACGGCGACGCGGTCGGGGCTGATGCTGCGCTCGCCCGTCATCTGAATCCCCTCCGGCCTTTGGACAAGCGCCAGCCCCAGGTAGATCAGCAGCGGGAGTGCCAACGCGATGATGCCACCGTTCAACACCGCCAGGCCCGATAAAAACGCGGCGGTGATGAGCAAGCTGAGCAGGGTCGCGCGACTCGTCATGGCATGTGGAGGGCGGCCGCCTAGGTCGTCCTGTCGCCGATCACCGGAACAGGCGTGGACTGGACGACTTCCGAGATAATGCGATCCGCTGCCTGGGAGACGGTCCACAAGTCGGGCTGGAGGATCAGGCGATGGCTCAGCGCGGCCTTGGCAAAGTGCTTCACGTCGTCGGGGAGCACGTAAGCGCGCCCGTGCATCGCCGCCCAGGCGCGCGATAGCTTGAGCAGGGCTAACGTGCCGCGCGGGCTGGCGCCGACGGCTACTTGGCGATGCTGGCGCGTCCGCGCAACCAAGTCCACCATATAGCGCTCGACGTCGGCATCCACGTAGATCTGCTCGACGGCGCAGCGCAGGCGCAGCAACCCTTCGGCATCGGTGACTGCTTCGATGGCGACGGCGTCCTGCCGCCGGTCGCGCCGTCGGCGCAGGATTTCCTGTTCCTCAGTCGGGGTAGGGTAGCCTACCGAGAGCTTGATGATGAAGCGGTCGAGCTGAGCTTCGGGCAAGGGGAAGGTGCCTTCGTATTCGATGGGATTCTGCGTGGCGATAACGATGAACGGCTCGACCAGGCGCATTGTCTCGCCTTCCAGCGTCACCTGGTATTCCTGCATCGCCTCCAGCAGCGCCGACTGCGTGCGCGGCGAGGCGCGGTTGATCTCGTCGGCCAGGATGATGTTGGCGAAGATCGGCCCCGGGCGCAGCACAAACCGGTTCTGCGCGCGGTCGAAGACGTAGCCGCCGGTGATGTCGCCCGGCAGCAAGTCGGGCGTGAACTGGATGCGCTTGAATTGCACGCCGAGCGCGGCGGCGAAGCTATTGGCAATTAGCGTTTTGGCCAGGCCGGGGTAGTCCTCCAGCAACACGTGGCCGCCGGTCAAGCAGGCAGCCATGATCATCTCCAGCACGTTACGCTTGCCCACGATGGCGCGCTCCACCTGGGCGATCACCCGGCGCGCAGTTTCGGCAACTTCGCCGACGGTTGGGCAGTTCGCTTGCGGGTCGGTCATGTCGAATTGCCTAGTTGTGTCTCCAAGTAGTCAACGGCGGCCTTAAGCTTGTCGTCTAAGGGGGAAGAGGCTTGCGCCCGTGGCCGGAGCGCGCGGCGCAGCCGCTGCCACAGCCAGCCCCATCCGTATCCGTCGTCTCGCTCGGTTTCCATCCACCCCTGCCAATTGCGCAGCAGGCCCTCAACCTCCGGCGGAACACCGATCGCGCCGCTGCGGATGCCGGCCATCACCTCGCCGGGCTCAAGTTGGCGTGTTTGCGCCAGCGTGCGCAAGATCAGGTTGCGCATCTCCTGCGCCACCTGCTCGCGCGCGAACCGGCTGCGATCCAAGTTGTTGAGTTGGCGCATCCAAAAGCCGAGTCGCGAGCGCGTGCCGCTCACGGTCGGTCGGGAGGGCAATTCGTCGGGCTGCGCATTGGCCTGGAGCAGCCGGCGCAACACGATCACCGCGCTGATCATCAGCAAGATGGCGAGGAAGAGGCTTTGGGGCAGGCTGCGCAACAACACGTCGGTCAGCCAGACGGCATAAGCCAGCGGGATCACCACCGCCTCTCGGACGACGTCGCGCAGGGTGAAGGTGAGGGCGCCGATGACGATGAACAGCAGCGCGACCATCAGCAACTGCGCCAGCCGGATGCGTCTGAGCTTATTCAAGGTGTCCCTCTCGGTTGCGCGCAGGCGGCGACGATGGCCGCCAAGCTTTCCTTGGCCAAGCGCTCCTCGCGCTCTCCAGCCGGCTGCCCACCGTAGCGCACGTCCTCGAACACGCGCGTAAGCTGCTGAACGGCCGCTTGAGGCAGACCCTTGCCGCGCAGCATCTGCTCGAACTCGCTCGGCGTCATGGCCACCTCGCGCGCGATGCCGCGCTCCTGCTGCAGGACGCGCGTCATGTCGCGGTAGCAGCGGATAACGACCGAGCCGAGGTCTGCGCCCGACTCTAACTCGTCGAGTGCGGCCTGGGCGCGCCGGCCTAGTCGAGCCAGCGAGTCGTCCGCGCGCATTCGCCGCCGCCAGATCGCCCAGCCTGCGATGCCGGCCAACCCGACGATCAGCAGCGAGATCGCCAGCGCAGCCGCCAGAACCGCCCATTCCGATGGGTTGGGCGTGAAATCTGGCAGCGGCGTGAGCGGCGGCATGCCGTCGGTGCGTTCGCCGCGTTGGCCGGCTTGCTCGAGCAAGTTCTCCGGCAGGTCGCGCGCCGCCTGGACGATCATGTTGAGCAATGCCCACAATGCGATGGCCGTGGCGATGTGAATCAACAGCCGGCGACGCGCCTCGCGCATGAAGATGACCGCGATGAGGTTGATCGGCAGGAGCAACAGCGCAACCGCGAGCAGGATGCGCACGAACAAGACGATCGCTTCGCCGCCGCCGATGCTCCCACCTTCCGGTCGCGCGAAAGGGAGCAGGTTGATGGCGAACCATTGGCCGGGCAGCAACGGCAGATCGGTGATGCCGATGGCGAGGACGAAAAGCGCCACTAGCGCGCCGAGCAGCAGCGCCAAGGCGCGGCTCTTGCGGCGCAGGCCGGCATCGAACGGTGAGTCGGGAGCATCTGGCACCGACGGCTACTATACAGCGTGATCGCGTGCGATGCGATTCCGGAGGGGTGCGAAGTCATGGCTGCTCGGCTTTCGCGTGCGCCCCATTCGAGTAACATTCCGATTCATGCGATCGTTGCTGTCGTGGCTCAAGCGGCCGCATGTGGCCACCGCTGCCTGTATCGTCCTGCTCATGTTGCTGCCGATGGCGCTCTTCCTGCCGGTGACCGTGGGCCGTTACACCCTCCTCCCTGCGGATAACCTGTTCGCCTGGCAACCGTTCAGATCGGCGGCAGATTCGTTCGGCATCCGCGTGCCTCATAACGAGCTGCTCTCTGACTTGATCCTGGAGAACTATCCCTGGAAGCGCTTCATCATTGGGTCGTTGGCGCAGGGCGAGCTGCCGCTGTGGAACCCGTATCTCTTCGCCGGCGTTCCGTTTCTGGCCGCGGGTCAGCACTCGGCAATGTATCCGTTCAGCTTGCTCTACTACGTCCTGCCGCTGGAGAAGGCCTATGGCTGGTTCACCGTGTTGCAGCTGGGGCTGGCCGGCGTCTTCACCTTCATCCTCATGCAGACGCTCGGCGCTCGGCGCTACGGTGCGCTCTTCGCGGGCGTCGCCTATCAGCTGAGCGGCTTCCTTGTCGTCTCGGTGGTCTTCCAAATGATCATCGCCGCTGCGGCCTGGCTGCCGCTCATCCTGGCCATGTGCGAGCGCGTGATCCGGCAGTCGCCCGGTCTGGGCAACCGGCCGTCGTCCATGCCGTGGGTGGCAATCGGCGCGTTGGCCATCGCCATGGTCATCTTGGCCGGCCACATCGAGATCTTGGCCTACACGCTGATCGTGGCTGCGTTGTTCTGCGCATGGCGCGTGAGCACGGTGATCGGCTTCTGCAACCTGCGCGTGGACGGGCCGTATCTGGTCGGCCGCTTGGCCTGGCTAGGCGTCATGGGCGTCGCCGGCATCCTCATCGGCGCGGTGCAGTTGATCCCGCTGTTGGAGCTGGTCACGCGCAACTTTCGCCAGGGCAGCGCCACGCTCGAAGAGGTCATAGGCTACGCCTTCCCTTTGCGCTACGTAGTGCAGTGGCTGGGGCCGGACTTCTTCGGCAACCCGGCGCACCACACCTACTTCGATCTGTTCACCTTTGGCCGCCGGACGGTGGACACGCCGAGCGGTCACACGGCATGGGGCGTCAAGAACTATGTGGAGGGCGCAGCCTACATTGGCCTAATCACCCTTATCTTGGCCGGCGTGGCGATCGCCAGTCGCATCCGCGCGTCGTTGAGCCAACACGTCGTCGGCCGACAATCTAAGTTCCCTACCTGGTTCTTCGTCGCGCTCGGCGTCCTCTCGCTGTTGTTCATCTTCGGCACGCCGGCTTATGCCATCCTGTTCTTCGGCGTGCCGGGCTTCAACCAGTTGCACTCGCCCTTTCGCTGGATCTTTCCGCTCACGTTGTCCCTGGCCGCCTTAGCCGGCGCCGGCCTCGACCTCCTGGCGACGGAGCCGAAGGCCCCGCCGATGATCGGCGCGTATCGCCCTAAGCTCACGCCGGCCAGGCAGAACCCGGTCGCGCGGGCGCACTGGATCGCCAGCGGCGTCGCAGTTGCGCTCGGCGCTTTGGCGATCGTGGTCGTGCTTGTCATGCGCCTGGCGTGGCCGAGCTTCCGACCGCTCTTCGAGGACGCCGTCAGGAACTCCGCCGCGCAACAGGGTTTCACCAGCGCCGAGATGTTCTTCAGCTATCAGGCATTCAACGTCGTCCGCTTGGGGATATTGCTGATGGCGAGCGGCGCGGTCTGGTGGTTGCTCCTCCGTCATCACGCGCGGCCGGCCGATGGCGAGGGGCTGGGCGCGCGGCTGGTGCGCGCCGCGCCCGCCCTGGCCGTTGCGCTGTTGGTGGCCGACTTAAATTGGGCCTGGGCCGGTTTCAACCCGGCGGTGGATCCGAAACTGTTGAGCTTCACGCCGCCAGCCATGCAGGCGCTGAAGGACGATTCGTCGCTCTGGCGGCTGACGGCCTACGAGCCGCGCGCCGGCAAGCCGCTCAACGCCAACTCGGCCTGGCTGTTCGACTTTCAGGACATCCGCGGCTACGACTCGATCATCCCCAAGCAATACACCGACTTCATGCAGGCCATCGAGCCGCAGGTCGAGCTGCTCTACAACCGCATCGCGCCGATCAAGAA
>JANWVF010000026.1 GCA_025056965.1 Thermoflexales bacterium
AGCGAAAGCTGGGGTAGTTCTCGATCAAATTTGACAGGCCTAGCCAGAAGATGATCGGCGCGCAGATCGTCACGGCCAGCAACAGACGCGCCATGCTCTCCCGGCGACTCAAAGGTAGGCAGACACCCAGCAGGACGAGCAGCCCGGCGAAGGCAATGAGCCAGCCGCCGGTCGGATCACCGGCATTCATTCCGAAGACCGTTGCGCCCAGGATGTTGTGAAGAAACTCCAACGGCGGCACGCTCTGACCGCGTGGTGCGCGCAGCGCGCTTTCTGCCAGCTGCGTTGCCCGCGCGATGGTCGGTGCGCCGACGATGAGCAGCGCGCCAAGCGCGACTGCTGCCAAGCCGATCCCCAGCCGAGCCATTCGGGAGATCTGTACGCCTGGCGGCTGCCGAACACGCGACAGCGCGAACACAATAAGAAAAGTGGCCTGAACCGGCGCTAGGCTGATGAGCGAGAAGTGGGTGAACGCCGATGCGGCAGTGACGCTCAGCCAAGCAGCGAGCCATAGGAAGTGCGATTTCGCCGCGCGCACGACGCGATAGGTGAGGTAGCTGCTTATCGCGCCTAAGCCGGCGATCAGCGTGTACATGCGTATCTCGGCGGCATACCACTGATATGCCGGACAGAGCATCGCCAGTCCGGCCGCGAGCGCGCCGACGCCCGCACTGGCGAACAGTCGTCGGCCTAGGATGTAAGTCAGCGGCACGATGAGCGTCGCCCAGAACGCAGAGAACAGCCGCAGCACGAAGACGCTATCGCCGGACAGTTCGCGCCATGCCTTCAAGGCTAGAAAGTAAAGCGGCGGATGAAGGTCGGTCGTGTTGACCCCCTGGCGAACGATCGCGTTGGTCAGCACGTCCGACCAAGCGGCGTCGAGGCGCAGCAGCGTAAAGCCGTCGTCAAGCCACAGGCTGCGCGCGTCCAGGTCGCTCATGCGCAAGGCAAATGCGACGAGCGTGAGCGACACTATCAGCCATTGTTCGCGGCGACGAATCATCATGGCGCTTCTTGAACTTGACGGCGCGCCCAGTTTAGCAGCCCGTCATTTGACCTCGAACGTTTGCAGCATCAAGCTGTCGCCGGCCGCATCGTTGCGCGGGTCGGCAATCGCACGGCGCTGACCGGTTTGCGGATCATACGCCCCGACGCGCACCTGATAGATGCTCGGCGGCAGTTCTTCCGGCAGCGTGACCCAGTGTGGATCAGATACGACTTCGCCGCGCTGCCATAGGGAGAAAGGGTATGCGCCGTATACGGGCGGCGTGTCGGCGACTAAGACCACTTCGCCGTTGGCCTGATTCACGATGTGTAGCAGCACCGTGTCGTTGGGCAAACCATCGGACAACGCGCGCCAATAGAGCATCACGGATACTTCGCGCTGCGCGGGATCATATCGCACCTCGCCGCCGATCAGCTCCACACCGCTGGCCAGCGTCGCGCCGCGCGGATCGGCCAGCACCGGTAGGTCGAACGTCCGCGGCGCTGGCTCGGCCGCGTATATCAGCGTGTTAGTGACGCCGTCTCGCTCGTGGAGCGCCGCGACTTGCACAAGCCGCATGCGGGATTTGAGCGCCGCGCGCTCGAAACGCTCCCAGTGGCCGCCGAAGGCGGTGACCTGCGGCGCGTGGAAAAGATAGAGGTTGTGCGGCTCGCGCAGCAGCGCCATGCTCAGGTCGTCGAAGCGCGGAGACGGGCGCGGGAGATACTCAAATACTTCGCGCGGCCGGATCTTATTGCGGGTGAGAAACTCAATCGGTCGTCGGAAGCCCCAATCCACCGCGATCACCTGGCGATCGGGAAAGCGTGCTTGCAACACCTCGGCCAATGCGTAGATCGAATCCGACCAGAACCCGCGCCCGCCGGTTGCTGCGAAGAAGCCCTGCACAGCGATGTTGGTGGTCAGTTGACTTGCGATGAGTGCTGCCACCGCTGCGACGATCGCCGCTCTAGCCTGAACGTTCGTTGTGCTTTGCCAAAGGTCGGCGACAACTACGGCGATGAGCAACCAGGCCATCGGCATGATCATGAACACGTATGTCGCGCCGATGCTGCTGGTGCTCACCGTGCTGAGCGGCAGCACGGTCAGCGGCGTGAGGACGAGCAGGAGGCGCGCCGTGTAACCGGCTGACCGTGACGTGAGGCGCGCGCGCACCGAGGTTGCGATCGTCCATCCCAGAGCTGCAACGAAGGCAACCGCGCCTAGCGGTGGGCCGGGCGGCGCGTTGAAGTGAATCGTGTCGCCGCCGAGCGCCCGGAGGAACTCGCTCCACACTCGGATCAGATTGTTGAAAACATCGAGGTTGTTGTGCCCGTAGATGCGGGTCTGCGCCGCGTTGGAAAGGACGAAGCGCACGGTGTCGCCATCCGGCACGTTATGCAAAATTAACGGCAGCAGTCCGACGAATAAGGCAACGACGGCCGCTGCCAAAGCCGACTTGCTCGTCCGGCGCAGCGCCTGCGCCAGCCGGTTCGTTCCGAAGCCGAGCCAAGCCGCCAGCGCCAACGGCGCAATCCACCATACGAACAGAATCTTCGTCGTCACGCCTAGCCCAAACAGCAGCGCGGCGACGATCAGCGCCGCATCGTTCTGCCTACGCCACCAGCCCTCCAGCGCAAGCAACATGCCCAAAGACAGCGGCAGCAGCGGCACCGTCCAGTTCGCTCCGGCGCGACTCCACCACACGAATATAGGCGCAGTTGCGCACAAAATCACAGCGACGATGGCTGCGGCTCTGCCGAACCATCGTCGGGCGAGCTTCCACAACAGCACCAGCGCAATCGCTCCTACGCTGAGTTGCGTGATGCGCAACGCCTCCACCGATACGCCTAGCAGGTATAGCCCGATCAGGCTGGTGTAGATCGAGGTCGGCCCGATGTGGTGCAACATCATCAGCGGCCACTGCCGACCAAACAGCGTGACATTGCGGATCGCGCTCGGCGCAAGCCCATCCATGAACTCGATGGCCGGCACGGCGTCCGCGGCCTCGTCATACTGCAGGCCGGGCAGACGCAGGTTCGTGAGTCCGATGGAGAAATAGATCAGCAGCCCTGCCAAAAGCGCCAGAACATCCCAGCGCCACTGCGCGGCCGGTCTGACGGGAGCGATGATCGGGCGCTTCATCACGGCACAAAGAGAATCTCCAGCCCGTCTTCGGGCGGTCCCCCCGGCCGACGCACGGCGACGTTGCGAATCTCCGGCCAGGTGTAACTGCCCAGGCGGATGCGGAGCGGCGCTCGCGCTGCTGCCTCAGGCAGGGTGACGATGAACGACTGATAAACCAAGTCGCCGGTGCGCCAGGCAAACGGATGGACGCCCTGGCCGTCCACCTGCGCGATTCTCTCGTCGCCGACGAAGATGTGATTGAACCAGTGGTAGTCCGAACCTTCCGGCGGGGGATGCGCGATGCGCAGGACGCTTTCGATCCTCAACGCGTTGTTCTCTCGCGAGCGAGAGATGCGGTAACGCTCCAGCGACGCGCCGTGCTCCCAGGTCGCTTGAAGGTCGGCCCGGAAGCCGTTGGTCTCGATCGGCTCACGCAGCAGCACGTATGTGTAACGGATGCCGCTGCCGACTTGCGACTCGATGCTGCGGCTGATCACCGCGCGCGAATCCACCAAGGCCACGATCCGCTCGAGCAAGTGTTGGCTGCCCGGCGCGAAGATGTAGTGCGTTCGATCCGGGCGAAAGATGAACCCATCGCCACTCGCGCTCATGAAGCGATAGGGCACGTCGGCCATCACCGCGCGCAAGATGGCGGCCTGCTCGTTCCAGGGTGTAGGAAAGCCGTCAATGACGACGATCACGTCATCGCGCACCTCGCCGCGCGCCCAGGCCTCTAACGCAGCTTGCCGCGCAGCAAGCGCGCTGCGCACCGGTAGGCCATATCCCCCGGTGGTCGCGTGCTGCTCCACGAACGCGGTGAACTTTAGCGTAGTGACGATCTGACTCACCACGATGATCACTAGGCAGCTTAAGCCGACGCTTGCTAGGCCTACGCGCGCGATGCGCGGGAAGCGCTGTAGAAATCGGAAGCCGTCGTCCGCCGCCGTAGCCATCAACAGGAAGGGGGCCGGCAAAAGCAAGGGCAGATACTGAATCTGCGCGGGACGGCTGGACAGCAGCTGGAATGCGACCGGCAGAGCGAGCCACAAGAGCACGATTAATCCGGTCCGGTCTTGACCGCGCGTGCGGGCGACGCGAACGGCGACCCAGACACAACTCAACCCCAGCCCTATCACCTGCAGGCCATCGGCCAGCGACTGAACGGCGGACGTCTCGCGCGTCCAATCATCGAGTGCTTGGCCGGTTAGGCTGCTCAATCCCAGCCCGCCGCTCAACCAGGCCGCGAAGCGAATCGCGGCAGGATCAAACCGCGTGCCCTCGCCCAGTGCGCCGGCGTAGGCGCGCACGTTCTCGAACTCGCGCGTGGCGTCGTGAATCAGAAAGGCCGCCGCGACGAGCGCTATCGGGAGCATGCCGATGAGCGTCGGTTTGAGCTTGAAAGATCGCCTGCCGATGATCAAGGCAACACAGACCGCTGGCAGCGCGTAGATGCCCCCCATGTGCGTGCCCGCCACCAGCGCGATCCCCCAGCCCGTCAGTGCCCATCCCCACGGATTCGCCCGGACGGCCACCTCGAGTAGGCCGATCAGCAACAAGGCCGAGAAGAGCGGCTGGGGCACCGGCCACAGGTTGCGCGCAAACTGGATTGCCCAAGGCCCAACCGCGAAGAGCAACGCCGCGATCAAGCCGACGCGGAGGTTGAAATAACGCATGCCGATCAGGCCGCATAAGCCGACGGCGACGACGTCCAGCAGGACGCGAAAAGTGACAACGGCCATGAAGTTCCGGGTGAACAGATACGGCAGCGCCATCACGTAGAGATAGACGGCCGGATGGCCTCCCACCGACCCATGCGGCTGCGCGCCCCACAGATGACCACGCACGATGTCCATCGCATATTGCAACGGATAGGCCTGGTCGAAGCGAAAATCAATCAAGTCCAGCCGCTGCAACCGCAAGGCAGCAGCCAGCAAGAGGATCGCGCTAAACGACAGCACGACCGTCCAAGGAGTGAGTCTGCCGGAGGATGTCTCCCGGCACTTGCCCGTCCTCAAACTTAATGCGCCGATCGTCCTGCGGTTTCGCCCTGCCTGCGCATCATCTGCATCTGGGTTCACCGTCTGAGCCGGATGCACTACGGCTTCGCCGGATGCCATAGCCGAGGTGTCATCGAATGTTGATTTTGAACAGGAAGGCATGGTCTCTGGTTTCGACGCTGCCGCTTGCTCGGGTCGTCAGCCGCGCGCCTCCTATAGGATCATACAGGCCGACGGCCAGCGTGTACTGACCCGGAGGCAAGTCGTCCGGCACGAACAAACTGCGACTCTCCGGCGTCACTTCACCCGGCCCCCATGCCCTTGTTGGGTAACGCCCATCGCGCGGTGGCGAATCATGTTGCGCGACGATGCGACCGTCCGGCCCGATGAGCTGGAAGAACACCGTGTAGTCGGCAGAGAGCCGGGCGCGCGCATGCCAGACCAACGTCGTCGTGAACGCTTCGCCGGCCCACACATCGCGCGGCGCATCGAGCGCCAGACCGACGCCGCGATCAAACTGACAACACACCGGAAGCGCGCGCCAACGCGCTGCTTCTTCTAAGCTGAGGCCGATCGGCAGATCACCGAACTTGCCATCACATGGTCGTCCATCGGCGCACCTAGCCTGCAACGGTTCGCCCGTGCGCAGGTTGATCCAAATCGGCTTGAATTGTCCGATGAACGGAGCATCTACGTCGTCGCGATCCCAGATAAACAGATAGTGCCCCTCGCCGTATACCTCGCCCGGGCGCCACAGCGTCGTTGGGAAGCCGCCCCAGGCCGGTTCGGCCTCAACCGGATTGCGCAGCGATATGCCCTCGCGGGTGAAACCTTCGATCCGCAGCGCGTAGCGATCGGGGATCGGCCGGAGCGCGCGCCAGTAGGCGAACACCTCCATGACCCCACCCTTTTGGGCACGAGGCGATGGCAAGATGTAACCCAGCATCTCGATGTAGTCATGCTGCCCGTCGCCGAAGACGATTGAGAACCCCGGCTGAGGTCGCACGAAGCGTGCGACGGTGTCGGCGAACAAGACCGGCCGTGCGAAGATGCTGCCGACGGCGACGCTCGGAGCAGCCAAGCTAACCCATGCCAAGCCGCTCAGCGCGAGCGCGCTCAACACCTGGCCGGCGCGTCCCGCCGTGTTGTCCAAGCCAATGGCGATGATGCCCGCGACGGCGCCGACGCAAGGCAACGCGAAACGCCCGTGAAACAGCCAGGGCGCGTCGCCGGCCAGCGACCGCCATGCGGGTGCGGCAAGCGTGATCAAGACGAATATGCCCATCAGCCATAGCGCGGTGCGTTCGCCCGGCCGACGCGAGGCAATGCTTTGCCTCAGGGCGACCGCGATGCAGACCAGAGCCAATGCCTCACCCGGCCAATACCAACTCGGTGGCAAGCGCAGCGAATTGCGATTGAACACCCCAAAGAATTCTTCAAAGTCCCTTCTCAACAGCTCCAACAATCCGAGTCCCACATGCACGACCGACGGCGATTCCAAATCAGGCGCATCGCCCGCCTCGAACTGAACTTGCCATATCGGCACCTGTGACCCAATGTGGATTGCCGCGCTCGCCACGGTTTGAAATTGGCGGATAGACCGACCATCCGACCCAATCGCCCCCACCGCGACAAGCGCAACCGTGATGAGCATGAACCCGACCAGGTACGTCAGGGCTTGCCCTCGCCGCCTAGCAAGATGAGCCAGGCCTAGCGCAGAGCAAAGGACGACCAGGAAGGCAATCTGAACGAAGCCGGAATCCTTCATCAGCGTGGACGCCGACGCAGCCAAAGCCGCCAGCACATAGTCGCCAAAGTTTGGGTGATGCCGATGCGCGATCAAGCGTGCGGCGGCATAGAGCGCCAGCGCACCGCTCCATGCGACGCCGTTATCGTTGCTGATCACGCCGCTCATAAAAGTGAACATCGGCCAGAAAGCGTGCGTCGCCGCTGCAACCAACCAGACGCGCGGGCGGCCGGGCAGCAGCGTGCGCAAGGTCAAATACGTCATGACGACGGCGAAGCTGCTGAGCACAGCCGTGCCGATGCGCGCTGCGCGGATGGCCAGCGCTGTGCCCCCGCGACTGAAATCGTTTAACTCGGCGTCGGGCCGGATGGAGAAATAAGCTGCCCAGACCGGCGTTGCCTGGACGTCGTCCGAAGTGTCAATCGGCGCGATGAACGGGGCGACGAGCGCGTAATAAAGCGGCGGCTGATGGCTCTCATCGGCCTCCGACAGGCGCACGCCGCGCTCCGGTAGGCTGCCGTTGCGGGCGATGTAACGCGCATAAGCATAGTGTCCCGGCTCGTCATATGACTCCAAGGCGGGCAAGGTAAGCGCAAACTGAGCCGAGAGCGCGATGTGGGCGATCAGGATGGCGATCAGCGGGGCGATCGGCGAGCGAAGGGCACGGCGCCGCGCGTTCGGGGTCAAGCAAGGCATACGAGATGTTCTGCTCAGGATCGTTCGCCAATCCTCCGTACTTGCTCGGTCAGTCTACCCTAAGCACGGCCATCAAAACAGCGTCAATTGATCCCCACCGTGGTCATTCCCAGTGCCCGGCAGCGCTTCGCCCGAAGCGAATTTGTGTGCCCAGCGCGTTGGCTCCGGCAAGCGATAGCCGCGCACGCAGCGCATGACCCAGTCGGCCGCATGTGCGACATCTATGAGGTGGCCGGGAGAGACGAAGAGGGGCTTCGCACGCTCACGCGTCCGCAAGACAACGCCGATCACCTGCTTCGTCTGCGGATCAACCAGGTCGCTCATGGCACCGGCGTGCGGCTCAGGTTCTTTGAAGTCGCCGTAGAGCCTGGACTTGGCGACGCCGATGGTCGGTCGCTCCAGCCACAGCCCCATCTGCGAGGCAATACCGACGCCGCGCGGATGC
Organism: Thermoflexales bacterium; assembly: GCA_025056965.1. Lineage (GTDB taxonomy): Bacteria > Chloroflexota > Anaerolineae > J036 > Brachytrichaceae > JAAFGM01. The sequence continues at coordinate 7,995 of JANWVF010000026.1, forward strand.
GCGATGCCCTGACCGTCGAACATGATGAGGTCCGGCCGGTGCTGAAGCCGCTCCCACGCGGCGAGGATGGCCGGACCTTCGCGAAAAGCCAGCAGGCCCGGGATGTAGGGGAAGACCAGCGGCGCATCGGCGGTCACGCCCTCGATCGGCGTTAGGTCCGGGTAGCGCAAGACAACGATGGCCGCGTGGGCACGCATATCCGTCAGGCTCACGTCCACGCCGCCGATCGTGCGCACTGGGTGGCCGTCCCACTGCAACACGAGCTGCGCGCGCAGCTGCGCTTGAACCCGCATCGCTTGCTCCGGCGACAACGACCACGTGTGCAATGTTTTCACAACGTCGCATCTTACCGGAGGGTTGAGGAGTAGAGGATATGTCGGCGACATACGCGAAGGTCGCATCCGGCTCGGCGCACGGATCGACATCGTAAAGCAAACGCCTACGACGGCCATCGTGGACTGCGGCTTCAACTTTGGCGCAGTCAGCGCACGCGCCGTGGTCGAAATCGTCTGCCGCAAGGCGCGCGGAGGCGTCGCTTGCGTGACCAGCCGAAATAGCCACCACGTCGGCCGGCTGGGCGCATGGGCCGAGCAGATCGCTGAGTGCGACTTGATCGGAATGGCCTTCGCGAACAATACCCGCAGCGAACATTTGGTTGCACCGTAGGGCGGCCAAGAAGGACGGTTGAGGACTAATCTGCATAGACCGCAAGGTCGGCCATCCACCGACCCACGAGCTTTCTACGGCCTGCCCCACGGTGCGATCCTGCCCTTTGGCTCGCAATACGGCTACAAAGGGTTCGGCCTGGCTTTGCTGGTTGACCTGCTGGGCGGGTGCCGGCCAGCTAGCAGCGCGCAGACGTTCAAGGCGCTCGTTGAGGACATGCGCGCCTACGTGGTGAACACATTGCCGATGAAGGACT
>JANWVF010000030.1 GCA_025056965.1 Thermoflexales bacterium
TCTTCGGCTCGGTCTTCTGGTCGCGGAGAATAGTGAGCTTATGCAGCGCGAGGGGATGGTTGCAGATATGCAGTTGCGTGGTCACGTTTGTCGCCTCGACGTGTTGATCTTCTTGATTCTACCGAAGCAGATCGGCGCGACACGCCGGTGATGATAGCCGCAAGGTAAGGGCTCGACTGGCCATCGTTCGCTGCGCGGCCCATGCTTCACTCGCCTGCGCCCCGGCGCGCCGAGGCAGCCCATATATAATCCGTGCACAATTGAATACGCGATGGGGAGTCCGCGGACGCGGGCTGAGAGGGCGCCCAATCCGGCGCCGACCCTTGAACCTGATCTGGGTCATGCCAGCGTAGGGAAACGCGAGATTTGTCTGAATGACGTTCACGTCCCCACCGGCATGCCCGGTGGGGACTTCTTTTTGGATATGCGCATCGTGATCATTGCCAACGGCGATCCCCCAACGCACGATGAAGTGGCGCACTGGCTGCGAGACGGCGCGACTCTGATTTGTGCCGACGGCGGTGCGCGCACGGCGCTGGCGCTGGGGCTTGCGCCGGCCCACGTCATCGGCGACTTCGACTCGCTAAGCGAAGATGATCTATCCGCCTTGGTGCAGCGCGGCGCGCAGTTGCACCGTTATCCGGCGCGCAAGGACGAAACCGATCTAGAACTGGCGCTGCTGTTAGCAACACGGCTGGCCGGCGCAGGCGAGCGTGCCGAGATCGTCGTGCTTGGAGCCTGCGGCGGCCGGCTCGACCACGAGCTGGCCAACATGCTGCTGCTGGCCATGCCTGCGCTCAAGGACGCCGATGTCTCGCTCGCCCGCGGTCGCGAGCGCGTCTTCCTGATAGACGCACGAGACCGGCCGGCGCAGCGGACGCTGCGAGGCAGCCCAGGCGATACCGTCTCGCTGTTGCCCTTCGGCGGTGACGCACACGGCATCCGCACGACCAATCTGGAGTACCCGCTGCACGACGAGTCACTGTTCGTCGGACCGGCGCGCGGCGTGAGCAACGTCATGCTCGATACGTCGGCGACGGTCTTCCTGCGCGCGGGGATGCTGCTGTGCCTAGTCACACACCACGTTCAACAGTTCGAATGAACGTCGCCCAACGATTGGCCCAGCCACCGGACGATGAGCAAAGCGATAGTCAACCCGAACGAGGTGAATTTGCTATGAAACATGTGTCCTTCTTTCTCATCACGGCGGCATTGCTGGCAGCCTGCGCCGTGCAAGCGCCGCCGCCCAGGAGCGCGGAACAGCCGCAGCCTACTGCGCCGCGCACCTTGACGATCATGACCCACGACAGCTTCGCCGCAAGCGAGGCCGTGATCGCCGAATTCGAGCAGGCCCACAACGCCAAGGTCGTCATCCTGAAATCCGGCGACGCCGGCTCGACGCTGAACAAAGCCATCCTCAGCAAGGATGCGCCGCTGGCAGACGTGTTGTATGGCGTGGACAATACCTTCCTCGGCCGTGCACTGGCCGCCGACATCCTCGAGCCCTATGCTTCGCCGGCGCTGGCCGACATCCCCGACCGCTTCAAGCTCGACCCGCAGAACCGCATGCTACCGGTGGATTACGGCCACGTCATCATCAACTACGATAAGGCCTTCCTGAAGGAGAAGGGGCTGGCCCCGCCGCAGTCGCTGCGCGAGTTGACCGAACCACAATGGAAGGGCATGCTGGTCGTGCAAAATCCAGCGACTTCGTCGCCCGGCTTGGCCTTCCTGCTGGCGACGATCGCGGCATTCCCGGAAGGTAGCGACTACGACTGGAAGCGCTTCTGGCAGGACCTGCGCGCTAACGACGTCTACGTCAGCCCGGATTGGAGCGACGCTTACTACACCCAGTTCAGCGGCAGCAGCGGCAAAGGTCCGCGCCCGCTCGTCGTGTCGTATGCCACCAGCCCGGCCGCCGAGGTCTTCTTTAGCGAAGGCAAACTGGACGAACCGCCCACCGGCAATTTAGAGGGCAGCGCCTTCGAGCAGATTGAGTTCGTCGGCATCCTGAAGGGCACGCGCAATCGCGACTTGGCCGAAAAGTGGGTGGATTTCATGTTGAGCAAGCGCTTCCAGGAAGATATTCCGCTCCAGATGTTCGTCTACCCGGTCGCCAAGTCGGCGGCCTGGCCTGAGGTGTTCGTCAAGTTCGGCCAACCGCCGGCGCAATTCTTCACGCTCACGCCTGAACAGATTAACCAGGGCCGCGAGCAGTGGATTGAGGAGTGGACTCGGCTGGTCCTCAAGTGAGAGGAGCGAAGGCGAGGACGGACGAAGGGCGCGCGCGATGGGCGGTTTTCAACCTGCTGCTCGCTGCGCCCGCGCTGCTCTTCCTCGCCTTCTTTTTCGCCTGGCCGCTGATCGAGATCGCGCGTGTCTCGTTCACGCCCGGCGAGATCAGCCGCGGCGCGACGCCGCTCGCTGTGCTGAGCGACCCGACGCACCTGCGCGTGGTGGTTTTCAGCATGGGGCAGGCCGCGCTGTCCACCGCGCTCACGCTGCTGGCCGGCATACCAATCGCCTTTGCCTTCGCCCGCTATCGCTTCCCCGGCCAGCGATTGTGGCGTGCGCTGGCCGTCGTGCCCTTCGTGATGCCGACCGTAGTCGTCGCTGCGGCGTTCAGCGCACTGCTCGGTCCGCGGGGCGCGTTGAACATCGCCCTGCAGAGCGCGCTTGGCCTGGATCAGCCGCCGATCCAGCTTTTGGGCACGCTGCCGATGATCCTGCTGGCACACGTGTTCTACAACGTTGCCGTGGTGATCCGGCTGGTCGGCGGCTTCCTCTCGACGTTCGACCCGCGCGTCGAGGAAGCGGCCGCCGGATTGGGCGCCAATCGCTGGCAGACCTTTCGGTATGTCTCGCTGCCCATGGCACTGCCGTCGGTCGGCGCGGCAGCGGCCTTGACGTTTTTGTTCAGCTTCACCAGCTTCGGCGTGGTGCTGATCCTGGGCGGCGCGCGCTTCGCCACGCTCGAGGTGGAAATCTACCGGCAGACTGCGCAGCTCCTGCGGCTGGACGTCGCCACCTCGCTGGCCATCGTGCAAATGGCCGTCACCCTGCTGGTCGGCTGGGTTTCGGCGCGGCTGGAAGCGCGGGCCGGCGCGCCATTGGAGGCGCGGCCTGCCCGCGACATCCGTCGGCCGGTGACCGGTTGGGCGGCGCGTGGGCTCGTCGCCGGCAGCCTGGTGTTCATCGCGGTCGTCCTCGTGCTGCCGTTGGCCACGCTGGCTTGGCGTTCGCTGAACATGGAGGGCGGCTCTCCCTTTCGCTATTACGCTGCGCTGAGCGAGAACATGCGCGGGTCGCTGTTCTTCGTCCCGCCACAGATCGCCATTCGTAATTCGCTGATCTTTGCCGCGATCACCGCAGCCCTGGCGATGCTGATGGGGCTGCCGCTGAGCTACGCAATCGTGCAGGTCGGCCGGACGAACGCCGACAGCGTGCGGCCCTCGCGCTGGCTCGATGCGCTATTGCTGCTCCCGCTCGGCACCAGCGCCGTGACGTTGGGACTGGGCTTCTTGGTGGCGTTTGATCGGCCACCGTTTGATCTGCGCACCTCGGTCGTGCTGCTGCCCGCCGCGCACACGCTGATCGCGCTGCCGTTCGTCGTGCGCGCCATCTTGCCCGCTATTCGGTCATTTGATCCACGCCTGCGCGAGGCCGCGCGGGGTCTGGGCGCCGGACCGCTGCAGGCGCTGCGCTACGTGGACCTGCCGCTGCTGGCCCCGGCTCTGATCGCAGCGATGATCTTTGCGTTCACCGTCTCGCTGGGCGAATTTGGCGCGTCGTTATTGATCGCACGACCGGAATACCCTACGATGCCGATAGTGATCTATCGCTTCCTCGGCCAGCCCGGCGCGCTGAACTACGGCCAAGCGATGGCGATGAGCACGCTGTTGATGATCGTGACGGCGATTAGCGCGATGACCATCGAGCGCATCGCGCCAGATTCGTAACATACTCAGCTCCCCTCTGTCGCTGAGGCGGCGCGCCGCTACCCCGTTTGCGCAATCGTCGAGGTCTGGCAGCTGGGTCGCGCCAAACTGACCAAATGGCAGTTGCGAGAACCAGTCTTGGTTGAATACGCTAAGCCTGCGTAAGATTCGCCGTAGGCTCAGCTACAGCATTTCATGGTGAACGTGTTCTCTGCTTACCGCAAGGTCTGCCTTGCCGGAGGAATTATCTTGGCCGGCGTGACCATGCTGGCCGCGCTTGCCGTTGATCGCCCGGCGCTCAGCCAGTCTTCTATCCAGGATTGGCCGCAGCTCGGGCGCGACGCCCAGCGCAGCAACTACTCACCCCTTCAGGTCACCCCACCCTACTGCTACGTTTGGAAGTGGTACGAAGTCCCCTTCGCCTCCCGCGCCCAGCCCGTCGTCGCCGACGGACGGCTGTTCATCGGCGGCATGGACGGCGTGCTCTACGCCCGCAACGCCGGCAACGGTGCTACCCTGTGGACGTTCGCTGCCGACGGCAGCCCTATCCGCCACTCGGCAGGGGTGATGAGCGACACGGTCGTGTTCAGCACCCATGAGGGCAACACCTTCGCCGTGCGCGCGGACACGGGGACGGAGCAGTGGCGGCGCTTCACCGGGCGCAGCGCGACCGCGCCGCTGATGGATGCCGCGCGCAGGCAGGTGGTGGTCGCCTCGACCGATGGACGGCTGTCCGGCTGGTCACACTTCATGGCGCACGCCTACATCCTGGGCGATTCGCGCAGCCAGCTTCGGCGCTGGCTCGACCGCCCGTGGGGGCGCGGCGACCTGTATTCGATCCAGAAAACCGTCGCCACGATCCACGCTAACGACAGTAGCGTCACGCCGCGCGGGTGGATGCCTATCGTTCAGGGCGGATCTGCACCGTCTGCAACGCCAACGTCCACGCCTACGCCGACGCCGACCAACACGCCCACACCGACGCCCACCAGCACTCCTACGCCTACGCCGACGCCGACCAATACACCCACGCCGACGCCCACCAGCACCCCTACGCCTACGCCTACGCCGACCAATACATCCACACCGACGCCTACCAGCACCCCTACGCCTACGCCGACCAATACACCCACGCCGACGCCCACCAGCACCCCTACGCCCACACCGACACCTACGCCAACGCCTGCTGGGCAGACATACTCCCTGCGCTTCTATGGCACCGGCACGAACGACATTGACCGCGTCAAGATCCCGATGAGCAACACGCTGGGCGTCTCGCTGCCGGTCAATATCGGCGCGACCGACTTCACCCTCGAGTTTTGGCTGCGCTTCGCGCCAGGCCAAAACACCAGCGGCTCTTGTCAGGAAGGTGAAGATGCCTGGATCAACGGCAACATCATCTTCGACCGCGACATCTTCGGGGCGCCGGACTACGGCGACTTCGGCATCTCGCTCTACGGCGGACGGATCGCGTTTGGGGTGCACAACGGCAGCACCGGCTACAGCGTGTGTAGCACTACGACGCTGGCGGCCAATCAGTGGCACCACATCGCGGTGACGCGCCGCATAACCGGCGAGATGCGCATCTTCGTCAACGGGACGCTCTCGCGCAGCTACAACGGCCCGGTCGGCAACATCTCATATCGCGTCGGG
>JANWVF010000071.1 GCA_025056965.1 Thermoflexales bacterium
CATCGAAATCGCACAGGCGGCGAAACTGCGGCGCATTTCGCAGGTCGCGCTGGAGAGACTCGGCATCGCCGAGGAGCACCTCGAGCCCTACGGCCGCTACAAGGCGAAAGTGTCGCTCGAGTACCTCGACACGCTCCGGGACCGGCCCGACGGAAAGCTGATCCTGGTCACCGCGGTGAGCCCGACGCCGGCGGGCGAGGGCAAGACGACGACCACGGTGGGCTTGGGCGATGCGCTCAATCACATCGGCAAGCGCGCGATGATCTGCCTGCGCGAGCCGTCGCTCGGCCCGGTGTTCGGGGTGAAGGGCGGCGCCGCCGGCGGCGGCTACGCCCAAGTCGTGCCGATGGAGGACCTGAACTTGCACCTCACGGGCGACATTCACGCCGTGAGCGCGGCCAACAACTTGCTATGCGCGGCGATTGACTCGCACCTGTATCACGGCAACGCGCTGGACATTGACCCGGCGACGATCATGCCGCGACGAGTCGTGGACATCAACGACCGCCCCCTGCGCCACGTGCGCATCGGACTCGGCAAGCCGGAGGACGGTCCGACGCGGGATACCGGATTCGACATCAGCGTCGCCAGCGAAGTGATGGCCGTCCTGGCTTTGACCACGAGCATCGAGGACATGCGCGCGCGCTTCGGCCGCATGGTCGTGGCGCTGAATAAGGCCGGTGGCATCGTCACCGCCGAAGACCTGAAAGTGGCCGGCGCGATGACCGTGTTGATGAAAGACGCGATCATGCCCAACCTGCTGCAAACGCTCGAGGGATCACCGGTCTTCGTGCACGCCGGCCCGTTCGCCAACATCGCTCACGGCAACAGCAGCATCGTGGCCGATCAGATCGCGCTCAAGCTGGCCGACTACGTCGTCACGGAGAGTGGCTTCGGCGCCGACATGGGCATGGAGAAATTCATGAACATCAAGTGTCGGGTGAGCGGGCTACGGCCGGATTGCGTGGTGATGGTGGCTACCGTGCGCGCGCTGAAGATGCACAGCGGACTGGGCAAAGTGGTGCTGGGCAAGGCGCTGCCCAAAGAATTCACCGAAGAGAACTTGCCTGCGCTGGAGGCCGGCTGTGCGAATTTGGTCAAGCAGATTGAGAACGCGCGACTGTTCGGCGTGCCGGTCGTCGTGGCCATCAATGCCTTCACCACCGACACGCCGGGGGAGCTGGCGCTGATCCGCGAGAAAGCCGTCGCCGCCGGCGCAGTCGGCGCATATGTCTCAAACGTATGGGCGCAGGGTGGCCGTGGCGGGGTTGAGCTGGCCGAAGCCGTGATTGCCGCATGCCAGCAGCCTACGGACTTTCGCTTCCTTTACCCCACCGACCTCCCGATCAAAGCCAAGATCGAGACCATCGCGACGAAGATGTACGGCGCGGCCGGGGTGGCCTATTCGCCCGAAGCCGAAGCGAAGATCGAAACGTATACCCGGCTCGGGCTCGACAAGTTGCCGATCTGCATGGCCAAGACGCATCTCTCGCTCTCACACGATCCGACGCTGCTCGGCGCGCCAACCGGCTTCACCTTGCCGGTGCGGGACATCCGCGCTTCGGTGGGCGCCGGTTTCCTCTACCCGCTCTGCGGCGACATGCGCACCATGCCCGGCCTGAGTAAACATCCGGCCTTCGAGCGAGTGGATCTCGTAAATGGACGAGTCGTGGGGCTGTTCTAACGCGGCAGCTCTATGGCCGTGATGCGACCCGCAGCGAAGCTGATCATTGCGCCCTACCCCACTTTGAAGTGCCTTCGCCCCACAGACCGGATAATTCACTCAGCGATACAGCGTCTGGAACAGCTCTGGCGCGTATTGATGCACGATCTGGCTGGTGATCGCGCCGGCCGAGATGATATCGCGGTAGAGCAGCGCACTGCGACGGAAGCGGCGCTCCTGCGTATGAGTGTCCATGGCAACCAGGCCGAACTTCATCCGCCAGCCCTCGCCCCACTCAAAGTTATCCACGAAGCTCCAGTGGTAGTAGCCGCGCACGTCGTAGCACATCTGGATGGCCTTCCAGGTCGCGTGTAGGTGTTGGATCAGGAAGGCCGGCCGCAGGTCATCGTCGTGATCGGGTAGACCGTTCTCGGTGATGTAGATAGGCAACCCATAGCGGCTGAGCTGGCGCGCGAAGATCAAAATCCCTTCGGGATACACCTCGCCAAAGTTGAAGTCGGTCATGGCTACATCCTGCGGATACAGGAGCAGTTCGCTGTAGAACGTCTCGCGTTTGGTGCGGTCGAAGGCCACGCGATGGCGGGTGTAATAGTTCAAACCGATCCAGTCGAGTGTGCCGCGCAGCTTGCGCGCGCTCACCGGGGCGCCGCGCGCCAGAATCCAATGCCAACGCCCCTTCACCAGAGCATCTAGGATGCTCTGGTTAAACATGCTGTTCAGCGCCTTCGCAACCATGCCGTCCAGCAGGTGTCCGGGACGCATCGGTTGGAAGTGACGCATATGGTGCGCCAGGCCCACGCGGGCAAGCCGTTGCCGTTCGTGCAGGGTCTCGTAGGCGACGGCGTGAGCGATGAGCATGTTGCGCAGTACCTGCGCCGTCAGCCTAGCGTCCTGCAGGCCAGGCGGCATGCGGCCGCCGGACAGATACCCCATGGTGGCATAGACGTTCGGTTCGTTGATCGTGCACCATAGGTCACATAGATCGCCCAGCGCGCGCACGACTTTCTCGGTGAAGCGCCGAAAGAGCGGCACAATTACGTCGGCGTCTTCCCAAGCGCGTCGCTCCTCTAGCCACAGGGGGTTGGTGAAGTGATGCAGGGTGACCATCGGCTCAATACCGCGCTGACGCAGCGCGAGCAGCATGGCGCGGTAGCGGTCGAGAGCCGCCGAATCGAACACACCTTCGCGCGGTTCGATGCGGCTCCACTCCACCGACAAACGATGAGCGTTGAGGCCGAGCGCGACCATCCGGTCGAAATCCGCTTCGGCGTTGTTCCACCAGTCGCACGCGATGCCGGAGCTATCGCCGTTCATGATGCGTTTATGCGTCTGCTCCCATTGCCACCATTGGTTGTTTGTGTTATTGCCTTCCACCTGGTGGGCGGCGGTCGCGGTGCCCCATTTGAAATCGGGCGGGAAGTACATCGTGAACTCGGACACGGGTTGCGGAAATCAGGGCTTAGTCATTCGACGGACAGATGCGGCGGGTTAACTACTCGTCGCCGGACAAATAGGCAACGACTAGGCCGCCAGACCGGTGGACTTGCGCAGCGCGCGTGCGCGGTTAAACAACCACCAGCGCAGCGGGGAGAGCACATAGGCCCATGCGCCAATATATCTGACCACTTGGCCGCCGAAGCCTCGCTTGAAGCGATACACCCCCCACAATCCATCGCTGCGCCTCTCGAAGTTCGCTTCGAGGGTGGCTTCGTCTTCGTCGGGCACGCCCCACATGTCATACGTCTTGCAGCCGCGCTGACGCGCCCACAGCATGGCCTCCCATTGCAGCAGATATGTCGGCATCAATTCTCGGTAATGATTTGCGCTGGCGCCGTAGAGGTAGATCGCGCGCTCGCCCATCGCTGCCACGACCAGAGCCGCCAGCGGCTCGCGCTGATACTCGGCGATCAGCAGCCGAGCCGGCCCATCGGCGCCGCGCGCGAAGAGGGTGAGGAAGTCGCGATAGTAGGACAACGGGTGAATCGCAAACGAATCGCGTTCGGCCGTTGCACGCAACAGAGCGTAGAACAGCGCTGCATCGTCTGCGCTGCCGGCGCGCACGGTCACCCCGCGTCGCTTGGCCAAGCCGATGTTGTAGCGCGTCTTGTGCTTCATCGCCGCCAGGATATCTACATCTTCATCCACGTCGAGGTTAACCCAGATGGTGCGGCGCGGTTGAACGCTGAAATCCAGCGGTCGCAGCTTCAGGCGCTCGAGGAGATGGCGATCCGCCGGCGTATCGAGCAATTCCGGTTCGATTACAACGGCGAAAGCTCCTTGGCTACGCGCCAGGCGACAAACCGTCTGCACGGACGCCTCAGCCTGTCGTTCGTCGTCCCAGTTCACCACCGGTCCGCGGGGGACATAGGCGATGCGCCCCAAACCATACGGCAGCGAGCGCAGCAGCACCAGCGCTACGGCCACCGGTCGGTTTTGATCGCCGAGCACACTCTCGCGCGCAGCACGCCAGCCATGCGCAGCCTTCAGTTTGCCCCACGCTTGGGTTTGCAAGATGTGACCGCGGGGATGTCGCCAGACGAAGTGATCCCACTCCGACTCAGAAATCTCACGCAGCCGAGCGTGCGGCGGAACTTGGCGTGATCGCATCCTACGAGCGCATACGGGAAAGGCGAAGCACCACGCGATGATGCTTCGCCTTCTCGTCAATCGGGGAACAGGGATTTGAACCCTGGACCTCTGCGACCCGAACGCAGCGCGCTACCAGGCTGCGCCATTCCCCGCAAATCTTGCGCGATTATAACAGGCGTAGGAAGCCCGTCACGCATTTCCCCTTAGGGCTCGTACAAGGCCTACGCATCATGGATTTTAAGATTCTGCGCGGTTCAAGCCGGGAGCATGAGCCCAGCACGCATGACGGCAAGATCGTTCGCGGCAGGCCGGGGCGTCTGTCACGAATTAGCGCATGGCCGCCGTGGCTGTAGCGTAGATGATCACGCCCACGATGGCAATCATGATCCCCAACAGGCCGATGATGGCGGCCGGCACGATCGCACGGTAGCCGAGCGTCTGTGGCACACGCGCCGTAGCTGCGCGCTTCGTTTGCGCTGCGCCGGCCGGCTGTGGGGCAGCCCGTGGCTGTGCTATGGCTTGGTAGGTGAGTTGTCGGGTGATCAAGCTGCGCCCGAAGATCGCGATCAGAAAGAAGCCCACGACGGTGATAGGCGCGAAACCCAGCATGATGATGAAGCGCTCGTCGGCCGTGGTCGCGCCCAACGTAAACGGCGCGAGCATTCCGAGCAGAACGAACGCCACGCCGAGGACGATCCCCCAGCCCGCCTTCATCGCCGTCCGGCGCTTGGGCATCAAGCGCAGCCGCGCGGATGTGCTCCCCATTGCCTGCGGCGCGGGCGGCATCGGCTTGCGCGATGGCGCCGCGGCCGTCGAGGTCGCTTGGTGACCGCGCCCGGGTAGCATCGCCGTGAACAACAGCAGTGCGCCGGTCAACCCAAATAAGATGGTCATGATCATTGCCTCGCGTCGTTGACTTGGCGGGACAATGAGCGGCACAAGCACGGCCAAAGCGAGCAACAAGCTGCCCATGCCCAAGCTGATCTGAGCGCGATAGCGCTGCATCCGCTCGACCAGCGACGACGGGGGCGAGTTAGGCGAGACGCTGGATGACTCGGGTGCGCTATTCGCGCGCGCAGCATCCGGAACGGCCTCGGCAGATTTGGTCGAGGGCGCCTCTGCCGATGCAGATGGGGCGAATGCGGCGGCGTGCTGGGTTGAGAGAGCCTCCGCCGTGCCTTCTAACGCTGCAGGGCGAGCCGAGTGGTCTGTGGCGTTCAGCACGGCGACGATTGCTGCGGATAGTTCAGCCGCGGCTCGGCGCGCAAGTTCACCCTCGCCTTGTACTTGCGCGCTGATGACGAGTGGCCGGCCGTTGATCTCAATGCGTAGCTCGACTTTCAACGCCTCAGGGAGCGACGTCATGCTAGGAATATAGCACCACAAGCGAGCAGCTGCTCATCGGGCGAGAAAAGCGACACTGGTGGTGACGCTTCCTCTCTCGTTGCCCTCGATGAGGCGCACTCGCGTGAAGGTCTCAGCCGCGTAGAGGTAGATGCCGAGCGACGGGGCAACGGCGATCAGGCTGCCGTCAGGAGCGTAGGCGATGCTTTCTGCGCTTGCCTTGCCCTACTGCGCAGCGCTGCCCAGGGTGGTCTGCTGGTTCTGCAGCAGAGCAGGCGCGTACGCGCAAATTCACGTCCGTGCCGTACTCGCGCGCCGTGTTGACCTAAAATGCCGCTTGCTGTTGTTGAGTCATGGATTGCCGCCGGGCATCACACACCTACCTGCTCTGAGGTTGTCATATGCGCCGCCATCTCATAGCAGGAGTTGCCATCACCCTGCTGGCCATCATGGAGAGCGCTTTGCTGCCGCTGGTCTTAGGTGCCGCGGTACGGCCGAACTTAACCTTAGTCGCTTGTGCGACGTGGGCAGCCATCCGTGGGAACGAGGGTTTCGTCTGGGCATTAGGCGGCGGGCTGCTGCTCGACCTACAGTCAGGCACGCCATTCGCTACGCACACGGTTGGACTAATCGCCGGTAACGCTCTGGCTGCCTTGCTGAATCGGACGCCGACCCCAGTACTTATTTTACGCACCCTGAACTGGGTGTTGGTAACGACGGTCATCTATTATGTGACAGTCTTAGTTGTGCTAGTATTAGCCGGGAGGCCGTTCGACATCTCAATCGGCTTTGCCGACGTCGTGCTACCCAGCCTCGCCGTTAATCTGGTTCTGACCCTGCCGGCGCACGCCATCCTGCTCCGGTTGCAGATGCGACTGAGAGAGCAAGAGGGATTCTTAACCCAGCGATGAACGTTCAGCGTTCTCGGTGAGATGCACGTTGGCCTGCCCAATCGCTCCTGATGTTGCTTAACGATATTCCGGTTCGCAGGCGCACCAGCCAAACGCCGCCCCCCGATAACGAGAGCGGACGCATTCGCCTCATCCTCCTCTCCATGGGTGTGGTCATTACGTTCGTTGTGTTAGGCATTCGGCTGTTCGACCTGCAGGTGAACCGCCAACAGGTCTTCAGCGCGCGCGTCGAACAGCGCAGCATCGTCGAGCGTGCCTTGCCCGCTACGCGCGGCTTGATCTACGACCGCAACGGTCAGGCGCTCGTCCGAAACGCGCCGGCGTATCAGGTCGCGATCATACCTATCCAACAGGTGCGCTATCCCGGCGACCCAATTCGCCAGCGCATCGAGCGCATGGCGATGTACAACAAGCTGGCGGCGATGATTAATCAGCCGGGTGTGACCGCCGGGGACATCTACACCAAAGTCATCAGTCGAGATGCGCTGATTGCGCCGTATCAGCCGACGGTGATCGCCGATAACGTCCCACGCGAGGTGGCCCTAGCGATTCAGGAGCAGTCATTGATGATGCGCGGCGTGATCGTGCAGACCGTGGGCTCGCGCGAATACCCATACAAAGAGCTACTAGGCAATATCCTCGGCTACACGGGCAAAATCCTCAGAGAGATGATCGAGCGGCAGCCGGAGAAGTTCCCGCCCGATATCTATGATTACGATAACGATCGGGTCGGCATCACCGGCGTCGAACGTGCCGTCGAGGAGGAGGTGCGCGGCAAGAAAGGTAAGCGCACCGTGCTTGTAGATGCATCGTTCGAGGAACTCCAGGTGCTGAGCGAGACGCCTCCCGTCAACGGCAACAGCGTGCGCCTGACGATAGATTTGCGGCTTCAGCAAATCATCAGCGACGTATTGATCTCGGCGATGAGAGAGCGCGGGGCCGCGCGCGGCGCGGTGGTGGCGCTCAACCCGAACACGGGTGAGATCCTGGCCATGGTATCCGTGCCTGGCTACGACAATAACTTGTTCGCTCGGGGCATCTCACAAAAGGACTACGAGGCGCTTGCCAACGACATCCACAAACCGCTGTTGAACCACGCCACGCAGGATCGCGTGCCGCCCGGCTCAACGTTCAAGATCGTCACCGCGGCAGCGCTGCTACAAGAAGGCTTTGTGGATGAGCGCCTCGTCGTCTTCGATCCCGGCATTTTCACCTTGCCCGACCAATACGATCCGAACAACCCCGACAAGGGACAAAAGTTTTACTGCTGGAAGCGCACCGGTCACGGCTTTCAGAATATCCGCGACGCGCTGCGCAACTCGTGCGACACGTA
>JANWVF010000125.1 GCA_025056965.1 Thermoflexales bacterium
ACCTAATCGGCATCGTCGGCGGCTACTACAAGAACAACACGCTCACCGATGAAAACGCCGATTTTCGGCTCTCTATCCTTGGCTATGCGCAGGTCAACGAGCCGTTGCATCTGATGAACTATAGCGGGCCGGCTGACCCGAACGCACCGCGTTTCTCGGGCATCTTCGAGCCGAATCGCTTGCCTACTTTCGTTGCCACATACCGGCGTCACGATTGGAACTGGAACGAGAGCGGACCGCCGCCCTATGGATCACGCGGCGGAGTGAATAACGATTGGCCGGTTTCAGTGCTCGACCTAGCCGCGACTCCCGGCGAGGGCATCTACATTCCGGAGCGCAACGTGGCTAACAACCCGATCGGCACGGTGGCCATGGTGCTGTATGCCGATGAGGACGAGGTGGCGCTGACCTACACCGCGAACGATAGCGTCGTGAGCGGCTACGTCGTGTACTTGATGAACTTCTGCGTAGACCCGAACTTGGTGGCGCTATACCGTGCGCAACTCAACAACGGTCGCCGGGCGACGGGGCAGCTACCGGCCTTGCGCAACAACCAGCGCATCGGCACGGCCCGCTACAACTTCGTGACCGTCGCCGTACGCGACGGCGGGATGTTCCTGGATCCGCGATCGCGCAAGGACTGGTGGCCTGAGTACTGAAGCGCGCTTGGAATTGCGCTCAGCTGCAAACACGGTCGGCCCGACCGCCTCGAATGCCCTACAGACGAGGCAAGGATCGGTGGTCAAGGCCGCACATGGCCATCGCCCTCACATACCCACTTGTAGCTGGTCAGCTCGCGCAGGCCCATCGGACCGCGAGCATGAATGCGCTGTGTGCTGATGGCAACCTCCGCCCCCAGGCCGAACTGTCCGCCGTCGTTGAAGCGCGTGCTGGCGTTTACGAACACCGCCGACGAATCTATCTCGCTCACGAATCGTTCGATGGCTTGAGGATCGCGCGAGCAGATGCCATCGCTGTGCTCCATGGTATGGGCGCGGATGAAGGTGATCGCCTCGTCCAACGAGTCCACCACTTTCACACCTAGCACCAGCGCCAGCCATTCGGTATCCCAGTCGGTCGCATCGTTGGCGCGCTGGGCCGCCGAGAAGTGCGGGCTGAGGATGGCGTAGGCGCGTTCGTCGCACCGCAGCGACACCTGCTTCTCGGCCAAGCGCGCGGCGACCTTGGGCAGAAACTCGGCGGCGATGGACTGTTGCACCAGCAGCGTGCCCAGCGCGTTACACACGGTCGGCTTGCTCACTTTGGCGTTGAAGACCACCTCAACGGCTTTGTCTTGGTCGGCCGTCTCGTCCACATAGATATGGTTGATGCCCATGCCACCCGTGATGACCGGGATGGTGCTGTGCTCGCGGCAGAAGCGATGCAAGCTTTCGCCGCCGCGCGGGATGATGAGGTCCACATAGTCGTTCAGCCGCAGCAGCTCCAGGATGCGCGCGCGGTCAGTGTCGGCGATCAGCTGGACGGCGTCGGCGGGCAAGCCGACACGATCCAGCGCGTCGTGGATGACCGCAGTGAGCGCGACATTGCTGTGGATGTTGTCGCTGCCGCCGCGCAGGATGACGGCATTGCCGCTCTTCAGCGCCAGCGCGGCCACATCGGTGGTGACGTTGGGCCGCGCTTCGTAAATCACCCCCAGCACGCCCAGCGGCACGCGCCGCTTGTGCAAGCGCAGGCCATTGGGCAGCGTGCAGTGGTCGAACTGTTCCCCAATCGGGTCGGGCAGCGCGGCCACGGCGCGCACGTCATTGGCCATGCTCTGCAGGCGCTGCGGGGTCAAGGTGAGCCGATCAATGAAGTAGGCTTCGACTTGGCGCGCCTTAGCGTTCTCCACGTCTTGGGCGTTGGCGCGCAGGATGCCGTCTTGACAGGCCAACAAGCCATCCGCAATGGCGAGCAGCGCGGCGTTCTTCTGCATGGTGTCGGCGCGGGCGAGCTGCTTGCTCGCTGCTCTGGCGCGCCGACCGATCTCGATCATTTCCATACGCGCAATTATCACCGCCGAGGCATCGCAAAAGCGCTACGCGGATGGGCGGCTATGCGCCTTCCGGCGCGCCTGAGCGGCAACTGAAGCGCGGCGTGAAGCCGAAGGCCTGCTCCGCGCGCTTCCCGCTGATCAGCGCGTCGTAGCCCTGAATGTCGGCGCGGAGCTCAGCATCGGGGTAGTAGCGCGCAATCAGCTCGCGCGAGGGTAGGTCCACATGCGTATCGCGCGCGGCGATGAAGGCCACGGTGTGCGAGCCTGCCGGCAGTGGCGCCGTCGCCGCCAAATAGCACGCTCGCGCACAGTCGTGAATATGCACGTAGTGCGGCAGCGGATAACGCTCGTCGGGCGGGATCGGCTCCGGCAGGCGCGGCCAGCGCTGCACGGTCACGACATCGGTGAACCGCAAGCTGACCGTGGTCAAGCCGAAATCACGGGCGAAGTGGTCGGCAATCACCTCACCGACGTGCTTGGAGAGGGCGTAGTCGCTTTGCGGATCCACCGGGTGATCCTCGTCCAAGGGGAAATAGCGATAGCGCACCGGACGGCGCGGCGGCACGGTGTGATTCACCTGGATGGATGACGCCCATACCACGCGCGACACGCCGAGATGCGCTGCCGCCAGGAAGACGTTATACGTGATGGCGATGTTGGTCATGAACGTTTGGGCGTTCGGGAACATCATGCTGTCGGGGATGGCGGCCAGGTTGATCACGGCGTCTGCGCCGTACACGACGTCGTAACAACTGCCCAGGTCGGTCAAGTCGGCGGCGATGTAGCTGCCCAGGCCGTCGCCGCGCCCGACGTTGTCCACGCCCAACACCTGAGCGCCCTGGCTACGCGCGTATTCGACGACCACGGATCCGATGTTGCCTTTGGCGCCGGTGACGACGATTTTCATACCCGTGTCCTGTAGTCACTCCTCATGCTTCTGACGATACACGGCTTCGCGCAGCCCGCGGATGTAGCCGATGGCGTAGAGGCGTCCGAAGGCCGAGTAGCCGGCGTTCTCGTTGCTATCACCCTCCACGGTCGGCACATGATCCGGGCGCAATACCCCCTCGAAGCCGATGTCGCGATAGGCTTCCATGCAGGCCAGCATGTCGGTCTTGCCGTCGTCGTGCCAGGTCTCTTCAAAGTGACGCACATCGCCTCTCACATCGCGAAAGTGCACGAAGCTGATCTTGCCCTGGCGGCCGAAGTGACGGATGACGCTCGGTAAGTCGTCGGTCATCAACGTGAAGTTGCCCTGGCATAGCGTGATGGTGTTGTAATCGCTGGGCAGCATGTCCACCAGGCGCTGGAAGTTCTCCACACTGGTGAGGATGCGCCCCACGCCGCGCAGCGGCGAAAGCGGCGGATCGTCGGGGTGGGCGCTGAGCTTGACGCCGGCGCTTTCGGCCACCGGCACCATGATGCGGAGGAATTCCTCGAGGTTCTTCCACAGGTCCTCCTCCTTCACCTCAGGCAGCGGCGGTCCCTTCTCGAAGTCACCGAGGTCAAATGAGGTGACTAACGAGCCGCCGCGCGACGGCGTGCTGGTGCTAGTGCGCGTCCAGTTCATTACCGCCATCCAGGCGTAACACCACACCGGGATCTCCAGCCTGCCCATGTTCTCGACCAGCTTGATGCACCACTCGATCTCTTGATCTTTGCCCGGCAGGCCACGCATGATCTTGTCCATCGGCGGACGCGCCTCAATTACGGCCAGCTTAAAGCCGCCGTCTTCATAGCGTTTCTTCATGCGCAGCAGAGGCATGAAGTCATACGGTGTCTCGTTTGGCCCACAGTCGCTAGGCAGGGGCAACCCGCCCACGGCGTAATTCACGCCAGCTTGTTTGGCCAGCTTCCACAACGGTGAGGGGCTGGGAGGGAGATATTCCGCTATCTTGATCATGTAACGAAGCACCGTTCCCGAGCGGAGATAGGCATAAACTACAGCATCGCTCGCCGTCGGCGAGGTCGAGAGCTAATCCCGCGCAGGTCTATCGGTCGCACGCTGCGATGGTTTGCAGGTTTAACATTCTTCATCTAGCATGGCCGCATGGCCCTGTAGCAATGAATATGCCGCGCCAGGTCAAACAGGGCGGATGCTTAGCGCGCGATTATAACGGTGAGCCGATGCGAAGTTTCAAAAACCAAGTCCTATCACGGGTGCGACTGACCATAGCTGTCCCTACACTCCTTCTTAGCCTCTACATCGTTGAAACGTCGTCTGCGTCCGGCAATTCCCCGCTGATGTCCTCGGCAGGCGAGAAACACACCTGTGCGATCCGCGCAGGTGTCTTGTTTTGCTGGGGAGACAACATGTTTGGTCAGCTCGGGTTGGGCGATCGCGACGATCGCTTCGCCCCGCAGGCCGTGACCAAGTGGCCGGCCAAGGCACGCGGCGTCGTCACTGCGGTATCGGCAGGTCGGAACTACACCTGCGCGGTTCGTGGCGGCGCTCTGTATTGCTGGGGATCGAACGATTACGGCCAGCTCGGGATCGGCAATCTCGCTTCCGGCGAATCGCCGTTGGGAGCATCGGAGCTTGAGCCCCGCGCGGTGTCCGTCCCCGGCCGTGGCGCCATCACCGCGGTCGCCACGGGATGGCGTCACACCTGCGCCGTTCGCGGCGACGCACTGTATTGTTGGGGCGACAACGGCAGCGGCCAGCTCGGGCTAGGTGACTCCGCGCAGTCAATGTTCATGCTGCCGGAGCGCGAACCGCGATTGGTGTCGTTGCCGGGCAGCGGCCCGGTGACCGCGATCGCAGCCGGTCGCGCGCACACTTGTGCCATTCGCGACGGCGCGCTCTACTGTTGGGGCGAAAACCGTGATGGCCAACTCGGCCTGGCCGACAAAGCCAATCAGAGCGCGCCAAAGGCGATTACTTTGCCCGGCAGTGGCGCCGTGACATCCGTCGTCGCCGGAGAATCCCATACCTGTGCAATCCGCGGCGGCACGCTGTACTGCTGGGGCGAGGATGTGTTCGGACAGCTCGGGCCGGGCCGGCAGCCAGAAGGAAGCGCCTTTAGGACGGTGCAATTGCCCGGCAGCGGCGCGACCACGGCGCTCGCCGCCGGGAGGTCACACACCTGCGCAGTGCGCGATCAAGCCCTCTATTGCTGGGGCAACAACTTCCACGGCCAGCTTGGACTCGGAGATACCAACTTCCATCAAGCTGTGAGAGCCGTCGCGTTGCCGGGCAGCGGCCCGGTGACATCCCTTGCAGCCGGCGAATCGCATACCTGCGCGGCGCGTGGCAACACGCTATATTGTTGGGGGCGCAACGACCGCGGCCAGCTTGGCGCCGAGAGCATCACCAGATACGCCACGCCCCAAGCGATTAGTCTGCCGGGCGAAGGTAAAGTGTCCGCGCTCGCCATCGGAGTAGAAGGACATACTTGCGCCATTCGAGGCGGCACACTGTACTGCTGGGGGCTGAACGATTACGGCCAGCTCGGAAGCGGGGACGATGTGACCTACGATCTTCCGCAGGAGATCGGGATGCCCGGACGCGGGGAGATCAGCATGATCGCGGCGGGGCTGTTGCACACGTGCGCGATCCGCGGCGATGCGCTGTTTTGCTGGGGCAGAAATGATTTTGGCGAACTCGGACAGGGGGACACCGCCTTCCACGTCGGCCCTCAGTCGGTCAATCTAGCGGGCAGCGGCAAGCTCAGCGCAGTGTCAACCGGCTGGCTTCACACCTGCGCGATCCGCGGCAGCGCACTGTTTTGCTGGGGGCGCAACAGCTACGGCCAACTCGGGCTCGGCAATCAGGAGGACTTCACCACGCCCCAACAGGTCAAGCTGCCTGCCGGTGGGACGTTGAGCGCCGTTTCGGCCGGCGGCATGCACACCTGCGCCATTCGTGACGGCGCGCTGTATTGCTGGGGGCTGAACGACTATGCCCAGCTCGGGCTTGGAGAGAGCGGCAACAGAGCAATGCCTCAGCTGGTGTCGAGTTGGCCGGATCGCGGCGCCGAGGCAGTGACCGCGGTTTCATCGGGCTATTACCACACCTGCGCGATTCGCGGCGGTAAGCTGTATTGCTGGGGCGCGAGCATCTATGGGCAGCTTGGCCTAGGACAGACTCTGGAGAGCGCCACGCCAAAGCAGGTGAACCTGCCGGGCAGCGGGGCCGTGCAGAGCGTCTCGACCATCGCCGATCATACTTGCGCGATTCGCGGCGGCAAGCTGTATTGTTGGGGCAAGAACGACTACGGCCAACTGGGGTTGGGGAACTTCATCAACCGCAACACGCCGCAAGAGGTGAGGCTGCCGGGCAGCGGTGCAGTGACCATCGTCGCCGTCGGCAATGGCCACACCTGCGCCGTCCGCGACGGCGCGTTGTACTGTTGGGGGCGCAACGACTTCGGCCAGCTCGGCCTGCAGCGCCCTTTGACGCCGCAACCGGTTAAGCTGCCTTGAGGCGCGCGATAATGCGGCCATGCCCGACGACATCCAGTTCTACGACAACCCCGACGGCCGGCCATCCAAGCGTCCGCCGAGCGACGCGCGCATCACCGACTACCGCATCATGCCTTGGCCGGACGGCACACGGGTGACGGTGGAGATGGGCCTTACGCCGTTCAAGGAGTTCCCCTCGATTGATGTAAGCATCCTGACCGAGGATGGGGAGGTGCTGCGCCACACCTCGATGGTAGGAGCGATGGAACGTCGGCCGGCGCCGACGATGTGGCTGCCGCGCGGCATCGCCAAAGGCACACCGTTGATCGCGCTGATCGAGGTGCTCGGCGATGAAGCGCCGCTCCAAACGGTGCGCGTAGCGTTCACGGTGGCCGGTCCGATCGTCAAGCAGTCGGTGACGCCATGACGCCAGCAGCGATCGGTGTAGCTCACCCAACGGATCGTAGGCTGATGGGTTGTGCGGTCACTCGGCAACCCGGCAACCGAGCTACGGCAGTGCCGGTGACGGTGCGCTTGATCGCAATATCGGCTGTAGCTTGCCATAGGTAAGCGTGCGCCACAGCCATTCCAGTGGCCCGAAGCGGAAGCGGCTGAGCCAGGCAACGCTGACCGGCAACTGGATCAGCCAGATGGCGACGCTGAGCAGCAAGCCGGCGAACGCGCCTACCTGCCCGAACAGCCCCAAGCCGTAGCTGTAGAAGATCAGCGTGCAGACGACGGACTGCATGATGTAGTTGCTCAGCGCCATGCGTCCGGCAGCGGCCAGCGGCGCGAACCGCTTGTGCCAGGCCGCCTGCCGCGCCAGCAACACGAACGCCGAGACGTAGCCAAAGGTGAGCACCGGCCCGAACACCAACAGCAGCACTGCCCATAGGCCAAACAGCGGCGAGGCTAGGCCGCGCTCTCCCATGTGTGCGATCCATGCCACGACGAAATTGGCCGGCAAGCCCACACCCAGCCCGACATACAGCCCGCGACGAAACAAGGTCAGATGCTCATCCAGCTGCTGGAAGATCCGGCGCTTGGCGAAGTACATGCCGATCAGAAAGAGCGCGAGGATTTGTAGCCAGCTGTTGAAGAGGAAGAACATCGTCATGATGATCCACTCGACGGCGCGCCAGATGAAGATCTCGACCCACGTGCCGCGCGCATAGGTCTGCAGCGCGCGCTGCTCCAGGTCTCGAAGCGCTTCATCAAACATGCGCATACCTTCGACAGACGCACCGGCGGAGAGCGCACCGAGCGCTACGCTGCCCAAGCCGAACACAAGCGGAATCGCCACCAGCACGCCGGCCCAGATCAGCAGGTCGCGCGGCTGAACGTTGCGGAACAGGAGGAACACCAGTCCGGTGATCGCATAGATGAACAAGATGTCGCCGTTCCAGATCAGCAGCGCGTGAATCAGGCCGAAGGCCATCAGCACGAGCAGGCGGCGCACTATGAACTTCACCGGCCCGCCGCCGGCCGTCTGGATGCGCTCCATCTGCATCGTTAGGCCTAACCCGAACAGGAACGCGAATAGCGGATAGAACTTGCTCGTCGCCAGCCAGGTGATGAGGAATTCCGCGACGCGATCGAGCATGCCCTCGCCGCGCGGCGTGCCAATGAACTGGGTGATGGGCGGGTAGCTGAAGAGCGCCATGTTCACCGCCAGGATACCCAGCAGCGCGAAGCCGCGCAGGATGTCCAGCACGTCAATGCGTTCGCTCGCCGTCGTCGGTTGGAAGGGTTGAGAAGTGTTCATAAAAGATTAAGTTAAAGCTTGCGCCCATTTCCGGCTTGTCTCGGGCATCCAGCTGACTGAATAGAGCGCATGGCAAGCGCTCCCAGATGCCATCCTCAGACCATTCTCGCAGCCGTCGCCAACACGCTCTTCGATGCCTGACCTCGGCCCTATGATCCATGACTAGCGGTACTCCAGCGCGCCCGGCGTCGCGTTTAGCCGCTCGACCGGCACGCCCAGGGCGATCAGGAAGGTGCGCGCCACTGCGATGCCGAACAACTGCGCGAACGGCGTCTGCCGGCGATACTCGATCACGCGCGGCTCGCCGGTGATGCCGCCCCGCGACGCTGCCTCCTTCACTGCGTCCTCGAAGTAACCGAGCTGATCTACTAGCTTCAGCGCGTAGGCCTGCCGGCCGGTGTAGATGCGGCCATCGGCCAGTCGCTTCACCTCTTCAACCGTCATGCCGCGGTTATCGGCGATGATCTTGACGAAGTTCTCGTAAGTCTCGTCAATCACCGCCTGCCACAGCTTGCGGTCCTCCTCGGTGAAGGGCGAGGTAGGGTTGCCGAAGTCCTTGAACTCGCCTGACTTGATGACCGTGCTCTTCAAGCCCAGCTTCTCGTATAGACCCTCGATGTTGGTGAACTCGCTGATGACGCCGATGCTGCCAGTGAGCGTGTCGGGGTGCGCGACGATGTGGTCGGCGGCCATGCTGACGTAGTAGCCGCCCGACGCGGCCAGCGCTCCCATGTGCACTACTACCGGCTTGTTCGCCTGCTTCAGCGCGTGGTAGATCTCGTCGCTGCCGATCACGCTGCCGCCCGGCGAGTCCACGCGGAGCAGAATGGCCTTCACCTGCGGGTCGCGCGCCGCGGCTCGAATCAACCGGGCGATGCTGCCCGACGCGGCAACTGCCGTTGGGCCGGTCAGGTCAAACTCCGGCGCTTCGCCGCTCACGATCGGGCCGTTCACGCCAATGACCGCCACCGCCGGGCCAGTGAGCGGGCCGGAGATATGGCGCGGCGCAATCGTCGTCTCGCCTAGCGTCATTGAGGCGGTGCCCGCCGTGCCGAACGAGGCGCCGAATCCCACCAACGAGGTCAACACGAGACAAGCGCACATGAAGATCGGCAGCGAGAATCCGACCAGCACGCCGATGATTGTCCAAGTCGCCGTGCGGTTGCCGTCGCCGGCGAGCGTTTTTCGTTCCGTCATTCTCTTTCCTCCTTTAAGGTCTTCTTCGACTCTCTTGCGTCTACTCTCGTGTGCCTAGTGTAATCTTCGCGGACAGGCGTTTGACAATTGGGCGAGTGCGGCTTAAATAGAGGTTAAGGTATGCGCTCGCCTCGTGTCGTCATCGTCGGCGCCGGCGGCTACGTCTTCCCACTGCGGTTGTGCATAGACATCCTCTCGTTTCCTGAGCTGCAGGCGGCCAACTTGGTGCTGTTCGACATCAACGCCGCTAACCTGCGGCGCACCTACGATCGCGTGCAGCGCGTCGTCGCCAATCATCAACTGCCGGCCAACGTCGAAATGACGACCAACCGGCGCAGGGCATTGCGCAAGGCCGACTACGTCATCGTCGCCTTTCAGGTCGGCGGCATCGAGGCGTATCGTTGCGACGTTGAGATTCCTCGCCGTTACGGCCTAGACCAGTGCGTTGGCGACACGCTGGGGCCGGGCGGCGTCTTCCGTGGCCTGCGCAGCGTCGCCGCTTTGAAGACAATCGCGCAAGACATGCAGGACCTGTGCCCGGATGCGCTCCTTATCCAGTATGCCAACCCGATGGCGATCAACTGCTGGGCGACGAGTGAGATGGGCATCAAGACGGTCGGCCTGTGCCACAGCGTACAAGGCACCAGTGCCATGCTGATCAAGCGGGCCGGTTATCGCTACGAGGATGTATCGTTCAAGTGCGGCGGCATCAACCATCAGGCATGGTTCACGCGCTTTACCGACAAGGACGGCAACGACATCTACCCCAAAATCCGCGAGACCATGCTGCGTCAAAATCCTTCGCCTTTCGAGGCCGAGGCAAAGCCTCGCAAGCGGCGCAACGGCAAATTCCTTCAAACCGGCGCCGAGCATCACGTGGACGACGACGTGTATTACTCCGAGGGCGTGCGCACCGAGATCATGCGCACCTTCGGCTACTTCCATACTGAGAGCAGCCACCACGGCAGCGAATACACCCCCTGGTTCCGTAAGAACCCGCAGACCATCGAGGCGTATATCAAGACGCGCTGGGACTACTTCTTGATCAGCAGCGGACGCGAGACGCCGGAGCAGCAGCGCCGCTTGGAGGAGATGACGAATGGGCCGTTGCAGTGCAGCGAAGAATACGGCGCGCTGATCATCCACAGCATGGAGACCGACCACAAGCGGGTGATCTACGGCAACGTGCCCAACGACGGCCTGCCCGGCAGCAAGGGCGCGCTCTCGATCAGCAACCTGCCGCCGAACGCCTGCGTAGAGGTCGCCTGCTTGGTGGATCGCAACGGCATTCAGCCGACGCTACATGGGCCGTTGCCGCCGCAGTGCGCGGCCATCAACCGCACCAACATCAACGTGCAGGAGCTGGCGGTGATCGGCGCAATGACCGGCGACCGCGACGCCGTACACCAAGCGATCGCTCTTGACCCGCTGACCGGCGCGCTAATGACGCTGCCGCAGATTCGCGCGATGGTCAACGAGATGTTTGAGGCCGAACGACGCTGGCTGCCCCAATTCAAGTGAATTCCGATGACACAGACTGTCTCTGCTCCTGCACCCGCCCCGCCGACGCTCGACCGACCGATCCTCGAGGTCAAGGATCTGCGCACATACTTTTTCTTAGAGAGCGGCGTAGTGCGCGCCGTGGACGGCGTGACGTTTTCGTTGGCGCGTCGTCAGACTTTGGGTTTGGTCGGCGAAAGCGGCTGCGGCAAAAGCATTACTTCGTTGTCCATCATGCGCCTAATCCAAAGCCCGCCCGGCCGGATCGTCGGCGGCGAAATCAACCTGCATCTCAAAGAGACCGATGAGGTGGTGGACATCGCCAAGCTCGATCCGAAGGGCAGCTTGATGCGCCAAATCCGCGGCGCGGAGATCGCCATGATCTTCCAGGAGCCGATGACCTCGCTCAACCCGCTGCGCACGATCGGTAACCAGATCGCCGAAGCCGTGCAGATTCATCAGCGCGTCTCCAAGAAAGCCGCATTCGAGCGCGCCGAGGAGATGTTGGCCAAGGTGCAGATGAGCGCGCCCAAGCAGCGCGCACGGCAGTACCCGCATCAACTCAGCGGCGGCATGCGCCAGCGCGCCATGATCGCGCTGGCGCTCTCTTGCAACCCTTCTATCTTGATCGCCGACGAGCCCACCACGGCGCTGGATGTGACCGTGCAGGCGCAGATCCTCGACTTGATGCGCGAGTTGCAGGCCGACTTCGGCTCTGCGATCATCTTGATCACCCACAACCTCGGCGTAGTGTCGCAGATGGCCGACCATGTGGCCGTGATGTACCTCGGCCGGATTGTTGAGTTTGCTGCGACCCGAGAGCTTTTCCATCATCCCCTGCATCCATATACCGAAGGCCTGCTGAAATCGGTGCCGGTGCTGGGGCGCAAAGGCAAGCAGGTGCTGGTGCCGATCAAGGGGATGGTGCCTTCGCCGACCACGGTCATTCGCGGCTGCCCGTTCGCCGAGCGTTGCCCACACGTCAAGGACATCTGCCTTGAGCGCGAGCCTGCCCTAGCCGAGGTTGCCCCAGGCCATCTAGCGGCCTGCTGGTTGCACATCAACCCTTGAAGCAGAGGAGGTGAGGGATATTGCTTAGGCGAACCTGAGAGACGAATCCTTGCCGATCGTGTTCTGTCAAACCTTAAAAACCCACACTCATTGTTAGTCTGTCTTTTTAGAGGAGGTCAGCATCCATGAAGAAGCAAAAACTCACGCGTCGTGAACTGCTGCGCATCGGGGCGCTTGGAGGCGCTACAGCAGTGATTGCGGCGTGCGCAGCGCCGGCCCCGTCCGCCCCTGCCGAACCGGCTGCCCCAGCCGCACCTGCTGAACCCGCCGCGCCCGCTGAACCCGCTGCGCCTGCTGCGGGCAAGATCAAGGATCCCATCCCCTATCCCGACCCACCGCCGCTTGAACTCGGCGGAGGTGAGCCTCGTCGCCAACCCATCAGCGAAATTGTCACTTATAAGGCGCTGCCGGAGTATTCCGAGCCGGAATGGGTCACGAAGCTTGTCAATGAAGGCAAATTGCCACCGGTGAAGGAGCGCCTGCCCAAGGAACCGCAGGTCGTGCTTACGAGCGGGATGAAGGATGGTCCCGGCGAGTATGGCGACCTGTGGCGCGGCTTCTCAGCCTGCCCCACCGCCGGCTGGAACCGCATGGCCGGCGTCAGCGCTGGCTGGTTCGGCATCGAGTCATACAGCGTGCAGCATCAATCGCTGTTCAAGGTCGGCCCACTCTTCCGCGCTGACCAGGACATCGAGCCCTTCCCCAACTTGGCGAAGAGCTGGTCTTGGTCCGAGGATGGTCGTTCCCTCATCGTTAATCTGATCGAGGGCGCCAAGTGGTCCGATGGCGTGCCGTTCACGGCCGATGACGTCATCTTCACTTGGGAAGCTTACGTCATGGATCCGAACGTGAACTCGATGCGCACGCTCGACTCCTTCCGCTATGGTGGCGAGGACGCCAAGCTGGAGAAGATTGACGACTTCACCGTCAAGTTCACCTTTGGCATCCCCAAGCCACTAGGGGTGTACTACGATCTAAGCGAGTACGGGTTTGTGATCTCGCCGAAGCACGCGCTGGAAGATTTCCACCCCAAGTTCAGCAAGCGCGATCCGAAGCCGACTTACAAGGACTTCGAGAACGCCATGCCGCCGGACAAGATTCCCATCCCTACACTGGGGCCGTGGGTGCCGACCGAGTACAAGACCGATGAGCTGCTGATCATGCGCCGCAATCCCTACTTCTGGAAGGTAGACGAGACCGGCAAGCAGCTGCCTTACTTTGATGAAATTCAGTATCGCAAGGGGCCGAGCGGCATCGGGCGCGACCTGTGCACCATGGCCGGCGACTGCGATCACACCAACCTGGAGAACCCCAGCTCGTATGTGAATGCGATGACCAAGGCGCAGGAGCCCGACGCCAAGTTCGCCATCAACTGGGGGCCGGAGCTGCTTGGCTACGGCGTCGAGTTCAACTTTGCCGAGGAATTCGGCACGCAGGATGACCGCGATCGCGCCGTGCGTCAGCTCAACCGTGACCTGCGCTTCCGCAAGGCGCTGAGCTACGCCACCGACCGCGACGGCATCGCCCAAGCCATCATGCGCGGGCCGTTCCTGCGTGGCTACGCCGGCGGCCTCTATCCGGGATCGCCCTACTTCCGCAAGGAAGACGTGGTGTACTACCCTTACGATCCTGAGTCGGCCAAGATCCTGCTCGACGAGATTGGCCTGCGCGACACCAACGGCGACGGCATCCGCGAGTGGACGGAAGGCCCAATGAAGGGGCAGCCGGTGGTGCTGCAGTTGCTCTCGTCCGAGGATGCGCAGGAGACGCAGAGTGTGGCCGAAGCTTTGGTGAATCAATGGGCTGCTGTCGGCATCAAGATCAACACGCGCGTCGCCAACAGCACCACGCTGAGCGAGTTGGACACTACCGGCAACTGGGACCTGCGCGTCTATCGCGGCGGCCAGGCGTTTGCCCTGCCTTCAGCCAACCCAGCTGTGCTCGCGCCGATCACCAAGCGCTTTGGCATCCATCAGGAGGGCGACAAGCCGCGCAACCTAATGGACTTCGAGCCGAAGCTGATCGAGTTAATCGAGCAGTTCCGCGTGACGTTCGACAGCGCCGAGCGACAGAAGATCTTGTCCGAATATCAGCGCATCTTCACCCAGAACGTGTATCACATGGGGGTGTTCAGCGGCCGCTACGGCCTAGGCCTGGCCAAGCGCGTGAAGAACATCCCCGTAGGCACGCCGACCTTCCTATACACCTGGGTCGAAGACGCCATCATGCTTGAGCAACTGTGGACGCCTAAAGACCAGCAGCTGGCACAGAACCGGCCCAACACCATCCCGGTATACAGCGCCTAAGACGCGCGTTGCGTATTGCGTGTTGCGCCATCGGGCGCAGCACGCAATACGCCTCGGTGCGAACTCGCCATGGCTAATTACATTTTGCGTCGGTTGCTGATCGCCTTCTTCATGCTGATCGGGATCGCCTTCGTCTCGTTCGTGGTGATCCAGTTGCCGCCTGGCGACGTCGCGACCAACTATAAGAACTTTCTGTTGCAGCAACCCGGCATGACGCTAGAACAGGCTGAAGAACAGGCCAACAACCTGCGCCGGCGATATGGACTTGACCAGCCACTGCCGATCCAGTTCGTCAATTGGATCGCGGGCATCGTCACGGAGGGCAAATTCGGCTTCTCATTTGCCTACCGCCGAGATGTGGGCGAGCTGATCGCCGAACGCTTGCCCAAAACGCTGGCGCTGGCATTAATGTGTCACCTGATCTCGACCGTGGTCGGCATCAGCATCGGCATCTTCGTGGCGACGCGCAAATATAGTCTGGCCGACAACGCCGCTGCCGTGATGGCTTTCATCTTTACGTCCATTCCACGCTTCGCCATCGCGCTGATCATCCTGTATGTGTTAGTCTTCACTTTCAAGCAGCCCAGCATCCAGGGATTCTTCTCACCGCAATACGTCATGGCGCCGTGGAGCCTCGAACGCGTGCTGGACATGTTCAAGAACATCTGGCCGGTGCTCGTCATCGCCGGGCTGGGCGGCGTAGCCTACAACATGCGCGTGATGCGCGGCAACTTATTGGACGTGCTGGGCGCGCAATATGTCACTACGGCCCGCTCCAAAGGCCTGAAGGAGCGCCAGGTGATGGTGCGGCATGCTGTGCCTAACGCGATGCATCCCATTGTTGCCTACCAAGGCACTGTGCTGCCCTACATGATGCAGGGCGAGCTAGAGGCTGCCATCGTGCTCAACCTGCCCACGCTCGGCCCGCTGTTCTATGACTCGCTGGTCGGCCAAGACATTTACATCGCCGGCTCGCTGCTGTTGATCTATGGTGTGCTGATCGTCGCCGGCAATCTCA
The DNA here is from genome assembly GCA_025056965.1 of Thermoflexales bacterium. Classification (GTDB taxonomy): domain Bacteria; phylum Chloroflexota; class Anaerolineae; order J036; family Brachytrichaceae; genus JAAFGM01. The sequence goes on from JANWVF010000125.1 coordinate 15,258, forward strand.
TCGCCGACATCGCCCTGGCCATCCTTGACCCACGGATTCGATATAGCTGACCGATAGCTGACTGACGACCTATGTGGGGTGCAGGCAACCACAGCCGACAGCCTGTGATGCCGACGCCTCACCTGAGAAAAGCGAATGGCTACCGCAACGACAGGTACCCTACCTAGGCAGAAAGTGCCAAACGCACCCACCGGCCCGACACTGGAACAACTGCTCGAAGTGACCGAACGGCACGAGAGCTATTTTCAACTGGTATGGCGGCGCTTCCGGCGCAGCCGCATCTCAATCATCGGTGGGCTGATCGTCATCACCCTGATGACGCTGGCTGCGCTGGCGGAGTTTTTCTCGCCCAACCCGATTGACCGCGATAACTTGAAGGACGCCTTCCTGCCGCCTAACCGCATTCACTTCATTGATGCCGAAGGCAACTTCAGCCTGCGGCCCTTCGTTTACGGCCGCGTCGCCGAGATGGACCCGCGCACCTTCCGAGTGACTTGGAAGGAAGACACGTCGCAGAAATACTACCTAAGCTTCTTCGTGCAAACGTGGCCCTATCGGCTATTCGGCATCTTCCCGACGAACTTGCACCTCATCGGCGTCGAGGAGCCGGGGCGGCTCTACATGCTAGGCACCGATAAGCTCGGCCGCGATTTATGGGGCAAGGCGTGTCAGGCGGGGAGAATCTCCTTGACGATGAGCGTGTTCGCTGCGCTGATCAGCATCGCCGTCGGCTCACTTATCGGCATCGTCTCGGGTTACTACGGTGGGCGCGTGGATACTGCGCTGCAGCGCTTCGTCGAATTCGTCAATGCCTTTCCGCAGCTGCCATTGTGGATGGCGCTGGCGTCGCTTGTGCCCAAGACTGCCGATTCGTTCGTCATCTTTGTGATCATGTCGTGCATCTTCGCGCTGCTATCGTGGACGACGCTGGCGCGCGAGGTGCGCGGCAAGGTGCTGGCGCTCAGCCAGACCGACTTCATCTTGGCGGCGAAGGAGATGGGCGCATCGGACGCACGCATCATCTTCCGGCATCTCTATCCGAATACGCTCAGTCACGTCATCGTCATCCTCACGCTCTCGATCCCCGGCGTCATCCTGGCCGAGTCGTTCCTCAGTTTCCTCGGCATCGGCATCCAAGAGCCGCTGACGAGCTGGGGTTTGTTGATGCGCAACGCGCAAAACCTTCAGACGCTTAGCTTACAGACGTGGATCTTGATGCCAGCGGCTTTCATCGTCTTGGCCGTGTTGGGGTTCAACTTCCTAGGCGATGGCCTGCGCGACGCAGCCGACCCATATGCTTCTCGATAAGATCCGGACATCCGCCGCAGCGGCGCGAGAACGATGCGGAGATTCGCGAGTAGGCCGATACGCGCAACCCAGTGGACGCTGATCTGTGGCGTCCTGCTGCCGGCGCTATTGACCGTGCTGGTAGCCTGCGCCGATCAAACTGCCCAGGATTCATCCGCTCGCCTACCGGTTACCGTTTCCGGCGTTGTCGTGAATACGAATGGGCCGGTCGCCGGAGCAATTGTGCAAGTGCAGGGCACACAAAACCGGACTACCACAGACGCGCGCGGCGCGTTCACGCTGCATGGTGAGGGGCTGGGCAAGTCGCACGCCGTAACGGTGACTGCGTGGGCAGAAGGCCACTACATCGGCTGGACTACCCTCGATCCGCGCCGGCCGATCCATGCAGAGGGCATCTCGATCACGCTGCGCCCGCTGTTCGACGGCGACAACCACGAATACACCTGGTTCAGCGAGGAAGGCATACACGGCTCGGCCAGCTGTGGGCTATGCCATCGCGAATACACCGAGTGGGAAGCCGACGCACACGCGCAGGCAGCCGTCAACCCGCGTTTCATTTCAATGTTCCGAGGCACGGACCTAAGCGGGCGGCGCGGCCAGCCGACGCGCTTCGCCGGCGACGGCAAATCGGTGCTGCCCCCCGATCCGGCCTTGCCCGACACCGGACCCGGCTTTCGATTAGACCACCCCGACCGCGCCGGCACGTGCGCTACGTGCCACACGCCGATGGCCGCGCGCATCCCAACGACAAACTCCTGCGCTTGGTCGGGCTGTCACGCAACCGGCACCGCCGACAACGCCGAGGCCGTCGGCGTCCAGCCCTCTATTCGCGGCGTGACGCCCGTAGGCCTGCATGGTATCGCCCTGGAAGGCATCGGGTGCGAGTTCTGTCACAAGATTCGCGAAGTGATCCTTGACCCAAGCACCGGCCTACCCTACTCGGACATGCCCGGCATCCTATCGCTTCGGCTGGCCCGGCCGCACGGCGATGCCCAGGTCTTCTTCGGCACGCTCACCGACGTCAGTCGCGAGCGCGATAGCTATTTGCCGCTGCAGGCGCAGAGTGAATTCTGTGCCGCCTGCCATTTCGGCGTCTTCGGCGGCGTGGTGAGCAACATGAAGATGACCGGCGGCACCGTCATTTACAACTCGTACGGCGAGTGGTTGCACAGCCCGTATAGCCGCGCCGGGTCGCCCCTGTATCGCACGTGCCAAGATTGCCACATGCCGATCAAAGACACACCGTATTCGGTTTTCCCGCATCGCGGCGGCGTGGCGCGCCACTACCCGGTATACAACGATCACACCATGCTCGGCCCGTCGAACGAGGCCTTCCTGCGCAGCGCGGTGACGATGACCAGCACGGCAACAATCGAAGGAAGCACCGTGCGCGTGGAAGTCGGCTTGACCAACACCGGCGCCGGGCATGCCGTGCCCACCGATGCACCGATGCGTTCGGTCATGCTGGTGATCGAAGCCGTGGACGCCGACGGGCGCAGCGTGCCGCTGAAAAGCGGGCCGACGTTGCCGGATTGGACGGGCGACTATGCCGGTCGGCCAGGCAAAGCCTTCGCCCGCCTGCTGCGCGATAACTGGAGCGGCGAGATGCCGGCGACGGCTTTTTGGCGACCGACGACTGAAGTCGCCGACACGCGCCTGTTCCCCTTTGTCACCGATTCGACAACCTACGTGTTTGATTGGCCGGCCGGCTTGAGCGGCACGGTCAGGGTGAAGTTGGTGTATCGGCGCGCCTTTTATAAACTAGCTCAGCAGAAAGGCTGGCATGACCCCGACATCATCATGGCAACGAGCGAAATTCCCATACGCTGGTGAGGTATTAGATGAAGACGGCGGACAAAGAGAACTTGATCTTGGAAGTGACCGACCTGCGCATGTACTTCCCGATCTATCGCGGCCTTCTGCAGCGCGTCGTCGGCTATATAAAGGCAGTAGATGGCGTCAGCCTGTTTTTGCGCGAGCGCGAAGTGCTTGGGCTGGTCGGCGAAAGCGGCTGCGGTAAGACAACGGTCGGTCGCACTATCCTACGCCTATACGATCCTACCGGTGGCGAGATTCGCTTCCGCCGTAAGACCGGCGAATGGGTGGACATCGCGCGCATCAGCCAAAGAGAGATGAAACCGCTCCGCCAAGAGATGCGCATGATCTTCCAAGATCCGTTCAGCTCGCTCAATCCTCGCCTCACCGTCAAAGACATAATCAGCGAGCCATTGGAGATTCATGGCGTGGCGCACGGGAAGGAAGCGGAAGCGCGCGTGGCTGAACTGATGCGCGCCGTCGGATTAGACCCGAACTACATGAATCGCTACCCGCATGAATTCTCCGGCGGTCAGCGACAGCGCATCGGCCTGGCGCGCACGCTCTCGCTCAACCCACGCTTGGTGATCGCTGATGAACCGGTGTCGGCGCTGGACGTATCGGTGCAGGCACAGGTGCTGAACTTGTTGGAAGAGCTGAAAGACCGGCTTGGGCTGACGCTGATCTTCATCGCTCACGATCTGTCGGTGGTCGAGCATATCTCCGACCGCATTGCCGTGATGTATGTAGGCAAGATCGTCGAGATGGCCGACACGGAGGAGCTGCTACACAACCCGCTGCACCCTTACACCGAGGCGCTGCTATCTGCCGTCCCGCCCGCCGACCCGGACATTCAGCCCAACCGCATCAAGCTCCAAGGCGAGGTACCCAGCCCGGTCAACCCACCGTCCGGCTGCGTCTTCCACCCGCGCTGTAACTACGCGCGCCCGGAATGCAAGGTGAGCGCGCCGGAGCTGCGGGAGGTGCAGCCGGGGCACTTCGTGAGTTGCCACTTTGCCGAAGAGCTGCAACTGAAAGGGATTGGAGGGTGATGCGCAATGCCGAACGCACCGACTATAGCCACTTCATCGCGCATCGCGGGCGCCTTGGCCTATCTCCCGATCATCGGCTGGCTAGTTGTGCTGCTGGTCCGACGGCATGATGCGTTCGCCTTGTTCCATCTGAAGCAATCCCTCGGCCTCGTCGTCTTCTTGATCGCGACGTTCGTCGGCTGGGTGGCGATCGCTTGGCTGTCCGGCTGGATCCCCTATGCGTTCATCGTCGGCAACGCGCTGTTTGCGTTGGTCATTGCCGCCTATGTATTCGGATTCTTCGCCTTGATCGCCGGCATCGTAAACGCCGCTCGCGGGCGTGTGGCATTGCTACCGATCTTCGGCCGAGCGGCCAATCGGATTCGGTTTTAGCTGCCGACTTCATTGCTCATGCGTTGAGCTGAATGCACGCGGCCGGTCAAAGATGTGTATCGCGCAATGGGATCGGTGTCGGTCCTCGTCTTCATCGCCGGACGAGCGGCAGATACATCACCCGATCGGTCACCCTCAGCCACTGCGCGGTGACCGGTCCCCAGTTGCCCTCGGCATCTCGCCCGCGCACGAACACTAAGTGCCGTCCCACGCTCAGCCCTGTGGTATCTAGCACACCAACCACCGTCTCGGTAGCGCTGCTGAAGGCGCCGTCCTGCGCTGCCAGCGCGATGGGCGTGCCGCCCGACCACGGCGGCGTGTTCACATATGCTTCGGCTGCAGCGATGGATTGCGCGGCCGGACGGCCAATGCTCTGCGGATGGCTGCCGAGCGCGTCGTCATCTATTGTCGCCGTGAGCGTGACTAATTGACCTGCCGCGACGATGCCGCTGCTCAACGTCACCGAGAACGTCGTCGGTCCATGAACGAGTGCGTAAGGCTGACGGGCGACTTTGGCGGCATAGAGCAGCGCCGGGCGGTTGAGCGGCCAGAAGAGGTTGTCTTGGCATGCATAGGATGGCGTGAAGTAGCCGCACGCGCCACTGCTCGGGCCGATCTCGTAAGTGAAGCCGGGCACGCCGAGCGCGCCGTATGCCCAGTCATCGGTCGTGCCGCTGGCCGGATAGAGCAACTCTGACGCCTGTCCGATCACGTAGCCGTTGAAGTGGCCCATGCGAAAAGCGAAGGCGCGCAAGCCGGCATCGTTGGGCGCGCGCTGCGCAGGCGAGCAAGCCCCCCAACACTGGCTCCATCCCCACGGCAAGAGGATCAGATCGCCGAAGCTGTGCAGGGTCAACATCACGCCGGTCGTGGTGATCGGCGCAGCATCCGTCAGCGCCGCGCCGCGCTGGTCGGCGAACAAATTGCGCATCAAATCCTCAAGGGCGGCCTGCTCCGGCTCGGAAGCCGCGCCGGCTCCTCGGTAGGTCTGTTCGCAGGGGTTCGTGCTGGCTCCGCTGACGCCCCACTGGAATGAGGCGTTGCGGTTGAGGTCCACACCCGGCTGCCAGAAGACGTAGTTCGGGTGATCCGGAAGCCAGCCGCACGTACCCGCCATGTCATTCGTGTTCTTGCGCTGCAGGTAGGGCGCGCTGCCGCCCTGCTCGACGAGATGTCGCCCGTCCGGGTTGGCGACCGGGATCACCCATATCTCATGGTGGTCAAGCAACCAAGTCGCTTCCGGGTCATGGCCGTAGCCGTCCACTAGGAAGTCCATCCAGCGCCGGGCGATCTCGCTAGTACTTAGCTCGCGCGCATGAACCGCAGCGATCAGCAGGAGGCGCGGCTTGTCGGTGTCGGGATCGAGTTGACAATCGTTTGGGCGGCGCTTGGTCAGGCAGATCGCTTTTAGGTCGTGGCCGTTCGGACGGCCGTTCACCTTGCGCCACGAATCGCCGTAGTCCACTACCAGCGCTAGTTCGGGCCGCGCCGCAGCAATCGCATCCATGTGTGCCTCGTGGTCGGCCACGGTGCGGTAGCCCCCAAAGTAGCTCTGAGTGGCGAACGGTGAGCCTTGAGCGGTGAGAGGCACATGAATGGATGCCTCAAGGCCCTTGGCGCGTATATCGGCTAGCGTCGCCGGGTCACCAATTAAGAACCGCGCATTCCCGTCGCGTGCCTCGAGCAGGTCATAGCCGCCCTCGGTGAGCAGAGCGACGTCGGCGGGCGAGCGGACGATGACGCGCAGGATGAAAAGATTGGGCACAGACCGGCGCGGTGTCAATGCGTGGCTTTCACCGTCGTCTATGCCCGCAAGTGCCGGAGCGATGAAGAGGTTAGCCGCGACAAGCGCAAGCGTCAGCGCCATCTGCCGCCACACGCAATCATTGTATGCGACGTGCTGACTGCTCCGGCGCAAGCTGCACTGTTCACAGTTCCAGACGTCTGCCTACAAATTCAAGTCCTCGATCTTTCAATGCGCGTATATGGGGATCGCCTTGAGAGAAGTTGCTCAAACCCGTGGCGATCCAGACAATACGCCGAGGCGTGTAGTTCATAGGCTGCGCTTTCGTCCGCAACCACTCCATCAACCATTCCAGCTTTCCACGAACTTCTTTCAAGTGGTCGCTTTTTGCTGCAGGATGGACTTCGACCCAGATGATCTGCTCCGCGCCGGCTGTGTCACTATAACCGACCGCATAGTCCCAGCGCGGCTCATTTGGCAGCGCTGCTTTCAGCGCGTCATCAATACACACGCTGCCCCTGAGTTGCCTTGAGTTTGCGCATGCGATCCTATGTTTGTCCGGCTCGCGGAGCGCTTTCAATCCTTTCTGATATGCCGAGGCGATGCTCCTTGTTGCCTGCACGGCTTGGTAGAAGCGAGACTTGGACTTTCCCGAGGCCGATCTACGAGAGGACTTTGCCATTATTTGCTACCGCCTGAGCGATGAGGTTGCCCACATGGCCGCTGAACTCGGTGAGTCCCCCCCAACCTGATTCAGCAGGATTCTCTGAGGCGGGATCAAGTTTGGATATGTCACGCACTTCGCCGGTTTCTCTCTGAAAGTAATAGACCTTTAGCTCTTTCGAGGTATCCAGCGCTGCCTCGGCCAATCTCCTTGCCTCAGCCGTTGATGGCAAGTAGAAAAGAGATCGCACGAACTTCTCACCAGCTTGGCTTTCGCGAAATCGGTGCAGCGCCCAGATCACGTCGAGCACGTGTGGTGAATGCGTCGAAAGATATACGCGATACCCGCGCTGCAACAAGTCGAGCACCAGCAACATCGCCGCCGAGATAGCTTGCGGATGCAACCCCATCTCGATTTCCTCGATCACGGCCAGCTCTAACAGCTCACGGCGCGGCGTCTTAGAGGGAGGGAGCAACTGGTAAGCGCCGAGCAACAACGGCACGAATTCGCGCTGGCCGGCCGACCACACGGTAAAAGGGAGAGAGTCACCTTCCTCCCCTTGCAACACCAGCCTTCGCTGGCCCATCTGGGCTTCCGTTCGCAAGCTAAAGTTGCCAAAGATCGCCTTTAGCAATGCCTCACGAATGACTTTCTTCAAGCGCTTCTTTTGGGGAAAGACAACTCCGCCATCCCTCAGGAGCTCCTGTTCGGCCAGCCGGCGCACCTTCTCGCCGAAGTCACGCACGACGAATGGGTCGCCCGCACGATAGTCATAAAAGCCCCTGAACCAGCCGCTCTGCGGATTAATGGCCAGCACGCGCTGGGCAGGGATGTAGAACACGCGCTCGGTCAGGTTGCGCTTGCCGCGACGGGCGAGGGACTGCAAATCAACCCGATCACCGTCGCTCTCGATCGTCGTGTCCTGTCTCCAGATCCGCTGCATGCCCTCACCGAACACCGCTTTGACGAACGTGGAGGGATCACCGCTTTCCCACTCGGCGCCATACTGCTTCAGCGTGTTGTGGATCGCGCCAGTATCGGCCAGCAGCTTCACAAGCTGCAACGTCAGGCTTTTGCCGGTGGCCTGTGGGCCGACGAAAACGGTCAACGCGCCAAAGGAGATGTCAGCAGACTTGATAGGCCCGAAGTTTCGCAACCGGAGGCAGCCGGGAATCACGTGCTCTCACCCCTGCGCAGACGCCTTCGCCCACCCATCCTTCAAGCCGACAGCGCGGTTGAAGACCAGTTGTTCCGGCGTCGTGTCGGGGTCAACGACGAAGTAGCCCAGCCGCTCGAATTGGTAGTGCTTGCCGACGGGCGAACCGGCCACGCTCGGCTCGGCGAAGCCTTGCACTACCTCTAATGACTTCGGGTTGAGATAGTCCAGGAAGCTCTCGCCCTCAGCCACGTTGTCCGGGTCGGGGCGGGTGAACAGATGGTCGTAGAGCCGCGCTTCGATCGGCAAGGCGTGTGCTGCGCTGACCCAGTGGATGGTGGCCTTGACCTTGCGCCCGTCCGGCGCGCTGCCGCCGCGCGTCGCAGGATCATAGGTACAGCGCAGCTCAACCACGTTGCCGGCAGCGTCTTTGACCACTCCTACGCACTTGATGAAGTAGCCGTAGCGCAGGCGCACTTCGCGGCCGGGCGCAAGCCGATAGAACTTGGGCGGCGGATTCTCCATGAAGTCGTCTTGCTCGATGTACAGCACGCGACCGAAGGGCACGTGTCGCACACCGGCCGCAGGGTCTTCAGGGTTGTTAATGGCTTCCAGGAGCTCGGTCTGTTCGGCGGGGTAGTTCTCGATCACCACGCGCAGTGGGCGCAACACCGCCATCACACGCGGCGCACTTTTGTTCAGCTCGTCGCGCAAGCTGTGCTCGAGCATGGCGATGTCCACCACGCTGTCGGCTTTGGCCACACCGATGCGGGCGCAAAAATCGCGGATGGCCGAGGGCGTGTAGCCGCGCCGGCGCAGGCCACGCAGGGTGGGCATGCGCGGGTCGTCCCAGCCGCGCACGTGGCCTTCCTTCACCAGCTGCAGCAGCTTGCGCTTGCTCAACACGGTGTAGCTCAGGTTCAACCGAGCGAACTCGATCTGCCGCGGCGCGAAGATCTCCAGCTCGCGCAGGAACCACTCATAGAGCGGGCGATGGTCCTCATATTCCAACGAGCAGAGCGAATGGGTGATGCCCTCGATGCTATCGCTTTGGCCATGCGCGAAGTCATACGTCGGGTAGATGCACCACTTGGTGCCCGTGCGGTGATGGCTGGCGTAAATGATGCGATACATCACCGGATCGCGCATGTTGATGTTGCCGGACGCCATATCAATCTTGGCGCGCAGCGTGCGGCTGCCCTCGGGAAATTCACCGGCGCGCATGCGGGCGAACAGGTCGAGGTTTTCCTCCACGCTGCGGTTGCGCCAGGGGCTCTCGCGCCCGGGCTGGGTGAGCGTGCCGCGATATTCGCGAATCTCCTCCGGCGAGAGGTCGCACACATACGCCTTGCCCTTCTTGATCAGCTTAACGGCATACTCGTAGAGTTGCTCGAAGTAGTCACTGGCAAAGCGCAGCTCATGCCAGCGATAACCCAGCCAGCGCACGTCCTCGATGATCGCGTCCACGTACTCCTGCTCTTCTTTGGTGGGGTTGGTATCGTCAAAGCGCAGGTTGCACGTGCCGCCGAACTCGCGGGCGATCTCGAAGTCCACGGCCATCGCCTTGGCATGGCCGATGTGCAGATAGCCGTTGGGCTCCGGCGGGAAGCGCGTGCGGACGTAGGTGAAACGCCCGGAGGCAAGATCCTCGCGCACGGCGGTGCGGATAAAGTCAGACGTCGTTTTGGCGATAGTCGGCTCAACGCTCATACGTGAAGAGAAAGTATAGCCCGCGTGCCGGCGCATCCGTATGGCCACCGCTTCGGCGCGCAGTTAGGCGAGCGGAGGGCTGGGTCGTGCTCGCTCATGGAGCTTGTGATCGGGCAGCGCCGCCTTGGCCTTGCGCGCTGCCGCCCTCAGCATCCGTCACCTCGATCTGCACCGTCGTGGGAATTACACTTTGCACGGCGACGCCCTCCGGTGCGATGACCTTCGGCGTGAGTTGGTGCACGCCGACGCCCAGGCCGGTCGCATCTACCTCTACTCGCACCGAGTCCTGGGTTAGTCTTTTGAGCGTGGGCTGTGGCCCGGCCAGCACGATATCCACTACCAAAGGCGACACCTTGACCTTCAAGGTTTCAGTGATGCCGATCACGATTGGCCGGCGCGAGACGGTCAATGCACCCTGCTGGGGTTCAATTCGCACGCGCACGAGCACGGTCATATTCTCGGCAATCGGCGAGACGTTCGGCGGCACGTTCAACCCTACGCGCTGTTCCACGTCCTGCGTTGCGCCAGCAACCGATACCTCTAGCGTGTCAATGAAGCCGGGCAGCTGTTGGATCGCATTGCGTGGCCCGAAGACGGTCACCACTTGGGGCGAGGCCGAAATACTGGTGATGGCATAGCCCTCCGCCGGCTGGCCGGTCGGCCGGACGCGCACCGCGAGGTCTTTGAAGTTGCTGAGTTGCTCCATCGGCACCCGCACGACGACGGCGCTCGGGGTGATGCTCACGTTGGAGACGGGGTTGTTGTCTCGATCGCGTGCAACCAACCGCACGGTCTGCTCGACGGCGGAGCGCGCGCCTTCCACGCTGATCACGGCGACGGCGCTGGTGATGCGCGAAACGATCTGTTTGGTGCCGATGACGGTCACCTGGGTAGGCTCAACGCTGTATGGCTGCGCCTGATAACCGATGGCCGGTGTGCCCTCGACGACGACACGAACGGGGACGCGCGCCTCGGTGATCTGCTCGATGGTGACGCTGGCGGTCAGCGGACGAGACGACAGCAACAGCGCAGGGGAGGCACGAATCACCGGTTCGAGTTTGACGACGTGTTGGCCAACGCCCAATTTTGAGAGGTCTAAAGGCACCTGCACGCCGTCGGCGCCGAGCGATTCAAAGGTGCTTTGGGGTGCGCGTATGCGCACGGTCACGGTAGATGGCAGCGTGCTGGTAGAGATGACCTGGTCAGCCGCTGGCGGAGTGGCAATGATGACCGGTGCGGAGACGGTGTTTTCTACGATCGGATCTTGTTGCAATGACCCGACCCCCCATACAAAGAAGGCCAGCAGCACCGCCAAGACCATCAGACTGACGTTGTTCGTCAACCACCGCACCATCAAGGGGATTATAGGCAGGGCAGACGCTAGGACGATGCAACCTAAGGCTGCGCGCGGTCGGCTGCGCTTCAAGCACAAGAGGATTGCGCTTGCTTCGCTCACCGGTGAACCTGTGAGTGGAGCTGGATAGAATCTATGTTCTAGGGCAGCGGTCGCCGACTGCTGCGAGACTTTTATACACTAGCGATCATCATGGCTAAAGAAAACCTCTCTCCCGTGTGGGCGCGCGCCTTCGACCTCCACATTGACCGTGGCGAGGGCATCTACTTATATGACAAGAGCGGCCGCCGCTACATGGACTTTACCTGCGGCATCGGCGTGACGAACACCGGCCATGCGCACCCGCGCATCGTCCGGGCAATCCAGGAGCAGGCCGCGAAGATCTTGCACGGCCAGATCGGCATCGGCATCGGTGACAAGCTGCTTGAACTGACCGACGAGTTAGCGAGCATCTGCCCACCGCCGATAGACACCTTCTTCTTCAGCAACAGCGGCGCCGAGGCCGTCGAGGCAGCAGTCAAGCTGGCCAAACAGGCGACCGGGCGAACGAACGTCATCGTCTTCGAAGGCTCCTTCCATGGTCGCACGCACCTGACAATGGCGATGACGATGAGCAAGACCAGCTATCGCCTGAGGTATCAGCCGCTGCCGGCCGGCGTTTTCGCCGCGCCCTACGCACATTGCTACCACTGCCCGGTGGCCAAGCGGGCGATGAGCGAAGCAGACCGCGCAGCCCTGAGCGCGCGCTGCCCACAAGACGGCGCTTGTTGCGGCTACGCGCCCGATGCCGTGCGCTTTTTGCTCAAGACGCAGACGGCGCCTCAAGAAACCGCCGCGATCGTCGTTGAGCCGGTGCTGGGCGAGGGTGGCTATGTGGTGCCGCCAGCGTCCTTCTTGCGCGCGCTGCGCCAAATCTGCGATGAACACGGCATCTTGCTCATCTTCGACGAGGTGCAAACCGGCTTTGGGCGCACCGGCAAATTCTTCGCTTTGGAACATTTCGGCGTCGTCCCGGATATCTTGGTGATGGCCAAAGGGTTGGCGTCCGGCATGCCGCTGAGTTGCGTTGCTGCGCGGCGCGAGATCATGGCCAAGTGGGCGCCCGGCTCGCACGGCGGCACCTACGGACCGAACCTAGTATCGGCTGCCGCCGCCGTCGAAACGATCCGCGTGATGAAGGATGAGAAGCTGCCGGAGAACAGCCTGGCGCGCGGCGATCAGCTAATGCGCGGCCTGCGCGCGCTGCAACGCGACTTCCCCATCATCGGCGATGTGCGCGGCCTTGGATGCATGGTCGCCACCGAATTCGTGGATGCGCATACCCGCGAGCCCAGCAAGCCACTCACTCAGCAGATTGTGCAGTACTGCGCCGACCACAACCTGCTGCTCCTGACCTGCGGCTCGTATGAGAACGTCATTCGTTGGATCCCGCCGCTGGTCGTGAACGCCCAACAGATCGAGGAAGCACTGCAGATCTTCGCCGCTGCCCTCGACCACGTCACGTAAACACACGCCGACGTGACGATGCAGCACCTTGCTGATGCGCCCTCTTGCCCTCACTGAGTGGACGGCCCGATGTTGACGGAACTGCGCGTGCGTGACTTCGCGATCATTGAGGCGCTCGACATCGAGTTCGCGCCGGGGCTGAATGTGCTCACCGGAGAGACCGGCGCCGGCAAGTCCATCATCGTGGACTGCATCGCCTTGCTGTTAGGCGACCGGGCCGAGGCCGACATGGTGCGCGCCGGCGCGTCGGCGGCCTTGATCGAGGGGGTCTTCTCATACGGCGGCACGCTGCGCACACAAGTGGAAGCTGCGCTGGCCGCACACGGCATCGAGTGCGACGAACCCGGCCAGTTAACGCTGGCGCGCGAAATTCGCGCCAGTGGCCGTTCGATCGCCCGCGTGAACGGGCGCGCCGTGAGCCAGCATGCGCTGCGCGAACTGGGCGAGTTATTGCTGGACGTGCACGGCCAGAGCGAGCATCTCTCGCTGCTGCGCGTGAAGGAACACATCAACTTACTTGACCGCTACGCCGGCTTGTGGGATCTGCGCCAGCGCGTCGCGGCCAAGGTTGGCGAGCTGCGCGCGGTGCGCCGTCGGCTCGACGAGCTACAGCATAACGAGCGCGAACGCGCGCGCCGCGTGGACATGCTCAAGTTCCAACTCGAAGAAATCCGTGCCGCCCGCCTCAAACCCGGCGAGGAAGCAGCGCTGCAAGAGGAGCATGCCCGTCTGGCCAACGCCGAGTCACTGGCTGCGTATGCCGATGAGGCGCATGCCGCGCTCTATGAATCTACCCGCGATGCGCCGGCCGCGCTCGATTTGATCGCTCAAGCAATGCGCGCCATCGCGAACCTCATGCGCTTCGACAAGCAATTCGAGGACTACTACAAGTCGCTGGAGGAAGCGAACGCGATCGTCGCCGAAGTCGCGCGCACGCTGCGCGACTACCGCGACTCAATCGAGTTCAACCCGCAGCGCCTGCAAAAGGTCGAAGACCGACTCGAGCTGATCAAGAAGCTAAAGCGCAAATACGGCGAGACGGTCGAGGCCATCATCGCCTTCGGCGAGCAGGCCGAGGCCGAACTCCGGCAAATCGAGCACAGCGCCGAGCATATCGAGTCGCTGCAACAGCAAGCCCAACAACTCGCCCGGGAAATCGCGGAGCTCGCCGGCGAGCTCTCGCAGAAACGGCAAGCAGCGGCTCGACAACTCGCTCAGGGCATCGAGGCAGAACTGCAAGACTTGCGCATGGGCGGCGCGCGCTTCGAGGTGCAGATCACGCCGCAGGAGCCCGACGCTACCGGCGCCGACCATGTCGAGTTCATGATTGCGCCCAACGCCGGTGAAGGTCTAAAGCCGCTGGCGAAGATCGCCTCGGGCGGCGAAACGGCGCGCCTGATGTTGGCGCTCAAGGCGACCCTTTCGCTGGCAGATAGCACACCGACCTTGATCTTTGACGAGATTGATCAAGGCATCGGTGGGCGCGTTGGCACAATCGTCGGGCAGAAGCTGTGGCGGCTGGCGCGCGCGCACCAGGTCATGTGCATCACGCACCTGCCGCAGCTCGCCAGCTTCGGCGACGCGCACTTCAAAGTGGAGAAAGCTCAACGCGACGGGCGAACGATGACGATCGTTCGTCGGCTGGATCGCCAGGCGCGCCTAGAGGAGTTGGCACAGATGCTCGGCACGACTGGCCAGGCCGGCGCACAGGGAGCCGAGCAACTGCTCGGCGAAGCAGAGCGCTACAAGGCATCGTGGCGCTGAGCACTGCGCCGCCGCGAAAAAGAGCACCCCTGCGCGCAGGGGTGCTCTTTTGTTCAACACCGCAGACCGAGCGACAAGCGGCGCTCAACGGATGGCCTTTTCGGTCTGCTTATCGAAGATGTGCATGTTGTCAAGGTTGAAGGCCAGGCCCATGGTGTTACCGACGCGAGCCTTGGTGCGCGGGTCTACGCGGGCAAGGAAGGGCTTGTTGTTCGTCGTCATCATGTAGAGGATCACTTCGTTGCCCATCAGCTCGGTCACGTCCACCTTGGACTCGACGATGGCTTGATGGATGCCGGGCGGCGAGTATTCCGGATCGTGGATATCCTCGGGCCGGATGCCGAAGATCACTTGCTTGCCGACGTGAGGCCGATACGGCTCCACCTTGTCTTCGGGTACTTTGACGCGGAAGGCGCCGGTATCTACATAGAGGTCGCTGCCGCTGGCAGTGAGAGTGGCATCGAAGAAATTCATCGAGGGGCTGCCGATGAAGCCAGCCACGAACACATTGTCGGGACGGTCATAGAGCACCTGGGGTGTATCAACCTGCTGTAGCACCCCATCCTTCATCACGGCGATCCGCGTGCCCATCGTCATCGCCTCCACTTGGTCGTGCGTCACATAGATGAAGGTGGTGCCCAGCTGCATGTGGAGCTTGCTGATCTCCGCGCGCGCCTGAACGCGCAGCTTGGCGTCCAGGTTCGACAACGGCTCGTCCATCAAGAACACAGCCGGGTTGCGCACGATAGCGCGCCCAACGGCCACGCGCTGGCGCTGACCGCCCGAGAGCTGCTTAGGCTTGCGATCGAGCAACGCCTCGATGCCAAGGCGGCGCGCCGCCTCCCGGACGCGCTGATCAATCTCCGCCTTCGGCACTCGGCGCAGCTTGAGACCGAACGCCATGTTGTCGTATACCGACATGTGGGGATACAGCGCGTATGACTGGAAGACCATCGCGATGTCGCGATCTTTGGGCGGCACGTCGTTCACGATCCGATCACCGATGTAGATATTGCCTTCGGTGACCTCTTCCAGCCCGGCCAGCATGCGCAGCGAGGTCGTTTTGCCGCAGCCCGATGGGCCGACGAATACGAGGAATTCGCGGTCTGCGATCGAGATGTTCAAATCATTTACCGCGATGACATCGCCAAAGCGTTTGGTTACGTGTTCGTAGGTCACACTTGCCATGCAGCGATCCTCCTAGGATCCAAATTCCAAATAAGGTGCAATGGATTGTATACACGCCTTGGGCATGAGTCAAACAAAGATTTGTGCGCCGGACGATGCGACGTCGAGCACCCAATAGCGCGCCGACACCCCGCCGGCCGACGCGAACGCCGACTGCATCGCCTGGCCGATGGCATCGTGATTCTCCTGCGCAAAGGCTAAGATGCCCGGCCCGGCGCCGCTCAGGGCGACGGCTAGCGCGCCACAGGCCAAAGCCGCGCGCTTAGCTTCAATCGCACCGGGGATCGCCGGCAAGCGATACGGTTCGTGAATCCGGTCGTCCATCGCGCGAGCCAGCAACGCGCCGTCTCCGTTACGTAAAGCTTCGACGACCAACATCGCCCGCCCGACGTTGAACACGGCATCGCTGCGCGAGTAATGCAGCGGCAGCACCGAGCGCGCGTGTGAGGTCATAAAATGGTAGCGAGGCACACAAACTACCACGCGAGTCGGCGGCGGCACGATGCGATGCGTGATCACCTCGCCATCGTGGCCGACGACGATGACCAGTCCGCCGAGCAACGCCGGCGCAACGTTGTCGCCATGCCCCTCGATCTCGAAGGCGCGCTTGAGCGTGCGCGATAGGCCGGCCGCGCTGCGAAAGCCGTGTGGATCGAGTATTGCCCCGGCGAAGAGCAACCCGGCCAGCACGGCGGTCGAGCTAGACCCCAGCCCACTCCCGCACGGCACCGCGTTTCGGCAGACGATGTGGTAGGACTGATGGCGCGGATCGAACGGCATGGAATTGGTCAGCTCCTCGATCATTGTGCGCACCACCAGGTGGCTTTTGTCATTTGGCAGCACATCTTCGCCCTCGCCATGTGATTCGACCGTGATGCCGGCGCCGTTGCCTTGATGTAACTCGAACGTGTTCCATAAATCGAGGGCGAGGCCCATGCAATCGAACCCTGGGCCGAGGTTGGCGCTGGTGGCGGGGATGCGGACGGTCAGCAGCTTCGTCATCGAGGCGCTCCCAGTCTGATTCAAGCGATCGCTTCGAGCAGTGCCTCGATCTGTGGTTCGATCATCAGCGGCGCAGGGCTGCCCTTGATCGCAGTGTCGGGATCCTTTAGGCCGTGGCCAGTCAACACGCACACGACCTGCCGACCGCGCAAGTCCAACCAGCCCTCGCGCAGCCCCTTGGCCAATCCGGCCAGTCCGGCTGCCGATGAGGGCTCGCAAAACACGCCTTCCGTCCTTGCGACGAGGCGATAGGCTTCCAAAATCTCGTCGTCGCCCACGGCAGTAATTCGACCGTCCGATTCCTCGAGGGCCGCAACGGCCTCGCGCCAGCGAGCGGGGTTGCCGATGCGGATTGCCGTCGCGATCGTCTCCGGACGTTCTACGGCCCTGCCCAACACGATGGGAGCAGCGCCGGCAGCCTGTGCGCCCAACAGGCGCGGGCGCCGCGAAGTCAGCCCGTCGCGGAAGTACTCATCGAAGCCCATCCAGTAGGACGTGATGTTGCCGGCGTTGCCGACGGGCAGGCATAACCAGTCAGGCGCGTCGCCAAGGACGTCGCACACCTCAAAGGCGGCCGTCTTTTGGCCTTGCAGGCGGGTCGGGTTGATCGAGTTCACCAAGGCGATCGGTGCGCGCTGAGTTGCCTCGCGCACCATGCGCAGCCCATCGTCGAAGTTGCCGTTGATGGCGATCACCTGAGCGCCGTAGCTCAAGGCGCCGGCTAGTTTGCCGGCGGCGATCTTGCCATCGGGCACAAGCACGACGCACTTCAAGCCGGCGCGCGCAGCGTAGGCAGCGGCGCTGGCAGCGGTGTTGCCGGTGCTGGCGCAGATGACGGCCTGTGCCCCCTCAGCAACCGCCTGTGTGATCGCAGCCGTCATGCCGCGATCCTTGAACGAGCCGGTGGGGTTAGCCGCCTCGTACTTGAGATAGAGCTCGAAACCGCCGCCCAGCTTCGCTGCCAACCGCGGCGCGGGGATCAGCGGGGTGTTACCTTCGAGCAGGGTGATGGGGGCAATCTCCTGCGTGATGTTCAGCCGAGCGCGATAGTGCGCAATGACGCCGGGCCATGCGGCCGATGGGCGCACGCCCGCAGGCGACGACAAGGGCATACGGCGCCGATTCTAGCATTCGGGAGATGCTGAAAGGCCCATTCGGGTAATCGGCGGCAAGCACGAGACCATCACCGCCGGCCGCCTGTCACCCTCAGCACTCCACGCAGCAGCACAAGGTCACGCCTCGAGGTTTAACCATTTCACCTCATCGGGGGTGAGCGCCACATCCAGGGCCGGCAACGACGTGCGCAGCTCATAGAGCGTGCGCGGGCCGATCAGCGGGAAGGTGGGGAAGGGTTGATGCAGCACGTAGGCCAGCGCGATGTTGATCGGCAGCACGCCGTATTTCTTCGCCAGCTCGCGCGCCCGGCGCAGCCGCTCGAAGTTGTCGTCACTGAACCAGCAGCGCACGCGCTCCGGGTCGGCCTTGAAGTCCGGCGTGGTGTTGTCCAAGAAGAAGCCGCGCGCCTGCGACGACCAAGCAAACAGCGGCATCTGCGTGCGCGTCAGCCAGTCGCGGAATTCCGGCGCGCTCGCGCTTAGGCAGCCTTCCCAAGGCGGCTCGATCATGCGCGCCAGGCTGAAGTTATTACTGATCGCGCTGAAACCCTGCAGGCCATGCGCGGCAGCATACGCATTGGCCGCCTCGATGCGCTCGATCGTCCAGTTTGATCCGCCGAAGGCGCGCATCCGACCGGCGCGGTAGTGCTCGTTCAGCACCTCTACGAATTCCCCAACCGGCACCTGGGGGTTATCGCGGTGCAGCATGTAGATGTCCACATAGTCGGTTTGCAGGCGCTCTAGACTAATGGCGAATTGGCGGTTGAGGTCCTCCGGCGTGCAGAACGGTGTGTGTGCGCCTTTGTCCAGGATCACCACCTCTTCTCGGATGCCTCGATTGCGAATCCACTGGCCGAGTAAGGTCTCGTGCTTGCCGTTGCCGTAGATGAAGGCCGTGTCAAACGCGTTGCCGCCTCGCTCAAAGAACGCATCGAGCATGACCGAGGCGTAAGCGATGTTCTCCTGGTTATCCACACCCAACACCAACCGCGAGATCGGTTTGTCCACGCCGGCGATTCGGCCGTAAGGCATGCGATGGTCGCTGCGCCGAGCGAGTGGCCGGCGGCTGACCGTGGTCTTCATCTCCGGCGCGTCCGGCTTCTCTTGCTCGTAGGTCAGGCCGATGGCCTGCCGCCACTGGTCGAGGGTGCGCATGTTGCCTAGGCTGTCGTCCCAGCTCATGGCCGGGGAGGGCGCCTGGCGACGCGCGATGTTGTGCGCCACCGTGTCGGCCTCGATGGCATAGAGCCATTCGTCGCACTCGATCTCGATGATCTGCTTCGGCTCGCCGCGGCGCTGCACGATGATGTCGGTCACGCCGCCATGGCGCGCCGGCACCCAAGGCGAGGTGAGCAGGAGATCCCCTTCGCTGCCGAAGATCTGGACGACGTTGCGCATGTTCAGCATGACGCCGGTCGCTACCTGTGCGACGATGCCGCCCTCGAATTCGAGCGTGCCTACGGCATACTCGTCCACGCCGGTCGTCGGGTTCAGCTTGCCCGCGCCAAAGACTTTGAGGGGATCAGCGAAGTCGCGCCCAAGCGCAAGGCCGGCCACCAAGCGCGCCATTGAGACTGGGTAACACCCTACGTCGAGGATGGCGCCGCCGCCCAGCGCGTTGCTGAGCAGGCGATGCTCCGGACCGACGTGCGCATGGAAGCCGAAGGCTGCTTGGATCATGCGCACCTCGCCGATGACGCCTTGCCGGATCAGCTCGACCAGCCTGGCAGTTTGCGGGTGGCAGCGATACATGAACGCTTCCATTAGGAAGACATCGTGTTCGCGCGCTGCCTCGACTACGGCCTGCGCCTGCGGATAGTTCAGCGCGAGTGGCTTCTCGCACAGGATGTGCTTGCCGGCCTCCGCAGCCTTGATGGCCCATTCGGCGTGCAGCGGATGCGGCGTGGCGATGTACACGGCGTCCACATCCGGATCGGCCAGCAGCGCCTCGTAGCTACCGTAGCGCTTTGGGATGTCGAATTCATCGCCGAACTGATCGGCGGATGCCTGTGACCGACTGGCCACGGCGACCAAGATGCCGGTGGTCGAGCGCCGCACGCCGGCGGCGAAGGTCTTGGCGATGTTACCGGTAGAAAGAATGCCCCAGCGGAGTGTCATAGTCTTGATTCCGAATCGCAAGTCCGAATCGCAAGATTGATGTTTAACACCTCTGTTTCGCGTCCCTCTGGCAACCCACCAACTCGCCGGATTCTCGCCCCCTGCGTCCCTGCGCGCCTGAAACGTGGCCAATGGTTAGCGGTACTCCTGCTTCACCGTGCCGATGAAAGGCAGGTTGCGGAAGTACTCGTCCAAGTCGAGGCCGTAGCCGAACACGAATTCATCGGGGATCTCAAAGCCGAGGTAGTTGATCGGCACGTAGACCTCGCGGCGAGACGGTTTGTTGAGCAGCGCGCACACGCGCAGGCTGGCCGGTTCGCGGGTGTGCAACAAGCGCAGCACGTGGTCAATCGTGTGGCCGCTGTCAATGATGTCTTCGACGAGCAGAACGTGCCGCCCGCGCACGTCGGTGTTCAGGTCGAGGGTGATGCGCGGCTGGCCGCGCGTGGCGCGCGCCCCAACGCCGTAGGACGAGACGGCCATGAAGTCCACGTGATGCGGCGCGCTGATGTGCTTCATCAAGTCGGTGAGGAACATCACGCCGCCGCGCAGGATGCACACCAGCAACGGCGTCTTGCCGGCATAGTCCAGCGAGATTTGCGCACCGAGCTCGGCGACGCGCCGCTCGAGCTGCTCTTGGGTGATCAGCACGCGATCGAGCAGCGCCTGGTAGCCGCCGCGCGCGATCACATCTTCCAGGCGAGAGAGGTGAGCCATAGGACGCTACGCCATCGAATTGTAGCCGCGCTCGACACCCGGCCGTGCGGCATTCGCGGTCACGCATAATGACCTCTGGTCATCCTTCTCATGATGCGAATCTCGGCGCAACGCATGATCGTCGCCGCATGGCTTGCTTGGTCGGCAGGCTTATCTCCCCACTCACACGGTTTCCCCGGGCGCCGCTCCTCCGGCGAGACCATGGCACTATCCTTTGGCAGTGATCTGGCCGTTGGTCTGCGCCGCTCCGGTTGCGCTCGGCATCACCTGGCTCAAGTCGTGGCGACCGTGAGGAAAGTCAGGTAGCGTCCGCGCGGAACGTCCGTGACGTCTGAGCGTGAGTGTGAGACGATTCGCTGTGGCGTTCAAGGATGGTGAACCATGTTCATGGACAAAAGGGCAGCATTGCTCCAACGAAACTTCGACTACGTAGACCTGCGCATCACGCGCTGGATGGCGCGACATGGGATTACCCTGCTGCGAATCGGCCTAGGCATCGTATTCTTCTGGTTCGGCGCCATCAAGCTGATCCCCGGCCTTAGCCCCGCCCAAGACCTGGCCGCGCGCACCATCAACATGCTCACCTTCGGGCTGGTGCCGCCGGCAATCAGCGTGCCGGGGCTGGCAATCTGGGAATGCGCGATCGGCTTAGGGCTAATCAGCGGCAAATTCATGCGCGTCACGATCCTTCTGCTGCTGGTGCAAATGTTGGGCACCCTGACACCACTGGCGCTCTTCCCCGGCGAGACATGGCGCATCTTTCCGATAGCGCCGACGTTGGAAGGCCAGTACATCATTAAGAACATCGTGTTGGTCAGCGCAGCGCTGGTAATCGGCGCGACCGTGCGCGGCGGCTACGTGCTGGCCGAGCCGAGCGACTGCCGATGAGCGTCGCAGGTTCACCCTAGATCGGCTTACCTGCAATCGGCGCCAAACGCCTTGCGCAGCCCCTCGCGCAGCCCGACCGGGCGGAAGCCGAACGCCTCGACGCAACCTGTGCCGCTGCGGCATGACTGGTCGAACTGTGTCGCGAAGACCACGGCGTCGCGCGAGAGCGGCGGCGTCGGCAGGCGCTCGCCGATCCAACCGGCGAGGAACAGCAGGGCAGCCGGGATATGCAGCGGTATGCGGCGCCTGGCGGCGCCCGTCTGTGCAACGGCCAGGATCAGCTCCTTCCAGGTCACCTCGTCAGGGCCGCAGACGTTGATCACGCCGTGGATCGCCGTATGTTCGACGGCGTGCGCGATCGCATGCGCGA
The DNA here is from genome assembly GCA_025056965.1 of Thermoflexales bacterium. Taxonomy (GTDB): domain Bacteria; phylum Chloroflexota; class Anaerolineae; order J036; family Brachytrichaceae; genus JAAFGM01. The sequence goes on from JANWVF010000125.1 coordinate 37,101, forward strand.
CGTCGTCCACATGCACCGGCGCGCAGCGCGAAGCCCCTGAGCCGGGGATCGGCACAAACGGCGACCACCGCGCAGCGCGCGCCAACCTGGGGAAGTATTTGTCGTCGGCGGCATAGACCACGTTGACCCGGAGCGCCACGGCAGAGATGCCGCCCACAAAGACGGCGCGTTCGGCGGCCAGTTTTGCCCGTATGCCGGGGTGAGGCGGATTGGGGTTGCTGAGGGCGATGCCGCTGATGTAGACCAAGCGTTGCAGGCCGGCCGATTGCGCGGCTGCGACGCAGTGCTCGGTGCCGGCGCGATCCACGGCGTCGAACGTCTCGTTGCGCTTGGGATTCTCGACCGGGAAGTTCTGGAACTGATGCGAGAGCACCGCGGCATCGCATCCGTTGAACGCAGGCCTCAGCGAGGCCGGTTCGCGCACGTCGCCCTGCACATATTCGATCGGCAACCCGCGCAGCAAGGGCACATCTGGCGCGCTGCGCCGTGAGAGGATGCGCACCGCGTGGCCACGTTCGCACAACAGCTTGGCGGCGTGACGGCCGATCAGCCCTGTGCCACCGGTGATGAGGATCTTGCTCACCGTGAGTCGTTCGCTAGGTCAGGTATTGGCCGGTATGCTTATAGTTAGTGCACAGCGTAGTGACGTAACTGGTCAGCTCGACCAGCTTTTTCTCCTCCTGAGCTTTCTCGACCCATAAGTTAAGCGCCTTGGCGCGCGTTACCAGCTTGTCAAGCAAATCGAAGACGACCGTCGAGTCCACGCCGACCCAGTGGGAGGTGCGCGAGATCAGCTGTTGTTTGTGGGCTTTGATGAACGCCTCGGCGCGCATGAATCGGCTGAACAATTCGCGGCGCGTCAGGCGCTGCGGCTGCGCACGGAACATCTCTTTCAGGCTGGGATCTACGTAGCCGGTCGCCCGGCGGTAGTAGCGACTAGGTTTGGCTTTCATAAATTGGGCGACGGTCAGCTTTACCTCCTGATAAGGCTCAATCATCCAGCTCTCATCCAGCGTGACCAGCGGCGGGCAACCGCCCAACTCCCTCACGATCCGTTCGGTGAAGCGCAACTTGTTCAAGGCAACTGGGTAATGGCGATACACCCGTCGCCAGTTCGAGCGGGGCGTGAGCCATACGGTGAATGTCTCGGCGAAGTCCTCGTCGGGGTGCTTCTGTGCGTAGTGGTCACCGTTCGGGTTAACGTAGTCGCGGCTCCAGGGATTGTAGTGATATTCGTCTTTGTCCGGGTAGGTATTAAAGAAGTGCCCGCGCACGTCAAATAGCTCACGAAAGTCTCTGCGCCGGTAGAGCTTGTAGGCATAGCAAAAGGCGTGACCGCACTCATGGCGCAGCAGGTCAAAGATGTCGGCGTCGCTGTAGCGCCAGCCGCGAAACTCCTCGTTCAGGTCTTTGAGCAGCGGATCAAAGTCGTAGAAGCCAAGTGAGATGATCGGCTGGCCGGCAATGCACCCGTAGCCGGTTGAGATGTAGAAGACCGGCTTCAGCTTGCGGATGCCGGCGCGCCGCAGCTCCTCCCTGACTACCGGGATCGCCTGGGCGAAAATTGTGCCCTCGAACTTCAGGTCGAGCTGATTGATGGGCGTGTTGAGCAGCTCGAGCTTGAGCGTGTCGGTTTGGAACAGCAACTCGCGCGTGCGTCGCATCGCAGCACTCCCTTCACCGAGGCGGTTGCCGCAGGACGGTTGCGGGCACGGCATAGGCCCAACTGCGGCGTCCAAGAGCAGCAGCGCGAGTTTACCCGAATCGGTCTGGACATAACTTGAAGGCCTAACATGCCGACCGGTTGCCTCGCCGATCCCGGTAGGCGCGCGCAGCGATGACGAGGAGCATCGCCGTGCACCATGCGACCGATAGTAGGTCGAGCCATTGATAGAGCCGCAAACCGGCCAACATCGGCGCCGGATCGCCGCGCAGGAATTGGATGAGAAAGTCGCCCAGCGAGGCACAGCCCAGCAAACCCAAAAGGTGAGGGAAGCATGAGCCGGAGCGATGGCGAGCCTCTAAGATTAGATGGACGACGCCGATTGCGGCTAACCAGAGTGCCATGAGTGCCTGCGTCGGCCAGCGCGGATTTTGGATCGTGTAGGCGTCCGGCCAGTCGGCGCGCAGCAGCCATGCGAGCGAGTGTTCGCCGTCCGTCTGCCAGAAGACCTCTCGGCCGTAGGCGCAGCCGTTCGGAATGCAGCCGATGGATGCAGCGATGCCGACGAGGATGAATTGCGCGGTGAGCAGTGAGTGCCGCATGCCGGAAAGGCAAGGCACGGCGCGCAAGCTCCTAGCGGCGATCAATCCACCTATGACGGCCGCATGTTCCGATAGGCCGGCGAGCGCAAGGATTTCACCGCTGTGATCGCGAAAGTAGTCCCAGTGTAAAGCGACGTAGCCGGCGCGACCAAAGGCGAGCGCACCAAAGGCGACGACCGACGTGGCGAGGGCGATGCGCCCATCGCGCGTCCGAAACCATGCCCATACCGGCGGCGCCAGCGTCGCCAGCACGATCAGCAGGGTATAAAGGTTAAGCGTGAATGGTCCTAGCGAGACAAACTGGGGTGGCATGCTCCCGACCGGTATCAACCTTTGGCGAAGTCGCCGACGATGTGAACCGCGCGCTCGGCGGGGACGAAACGCTCGACGAATGCGCTCAGGCGAAACGGGAGTTCGCCGAAGGCAAGATAGGTAGGGTCATGCACGGTCTCCAGGGCACAGATATAGAGTCCAGCCGCGGTGGCCATCTTGCGCAACATGGGAAGCGTGTTTGCCCGGTAGACCACGGGGAAGGTATCTTCGCGCTTTCGCCCGTAGAGCGCGCGCACGAGCGGCGCCTGCGCTGCCTTTGGCGCCAGCCGGTTGAGCATGGTGATGTAGTGCGCAGCGTTCGGGGTCAGGAAGACGAAGTGACCGCCCGGTTTCAGCACTCGGCTGACCTCGCCGAACAGGCGATCGGGGTAGGCGACATGCTCAATCACCCACGAGCACACGACCAGATCAAACGACGCTGCATGAAAGGGGAGCGCATTCACATCACCGAGGATGCGCTGCATGATGCGGATGCGATTGCCAAGCAGCGACGGCAGATGGCGGTCTACACCAACTACCATCCGCACCTGCGCGCCCAGCAGCTCCATCACGCCGCCGGCGCCGCAGCCCAGATCGAGCACGGCTGCATCGCCGGTCGCATAGCGGCGGACGAATGACTCGAAGACCTCGCCACTGGTGCGCCAGCCGGGGCGAAGGGCGCGATAGCGCTCGCGGTAGCGATTCTGCTTATCCAGCGAAAGCATCAACTTCAGCGTAACACACCCCGGGCGCGTATCATAGGTGCGCCATGAAACAACCCGCAGGGATCTTCTACGACTGGACCGGCGCGCCGGTCGAACGGCTTCCCGACCGCATCCAGACGAGCGCCTCGGCCTTCATCTTAGACGGCCAGGGGCGCGTGTTGCTCCACTTGCGCCGGGACAACCATCACTGGGCGCTGCCGGGTGGGCGGCAAGACGTCGGTGAGAGCATTACCCAGACGTGCATACGCGAAGTGTGGGAGGAGACCGGCCTGCATGTGAGGGTCAAACGCTTGATCGGCGTCTATACCGACCCCGCGCAATTCCTTGTCGCGTCGTATCCCGGCGGCGAGCTTGTGCAAATCTGCAACCTTTGTTTCGAGTGCGAGATCATCGGCGGGCAGATCGCCGTCTCGTCGGAGAGCATAGACATCGGCTTCTATCCGCCGCACGCACTGCCGCAGCCGGTACTGTTGGCACACAAGATTCGGATTCAAGATGCGCTGGCACACGCGCCACAGCCCTTCGTGCGCTGAACGGGGCAGCGGGGCTGCCCCTCGCCTTAGCGGTCGCTTATTCGTATCATGACTCACCGGATTGACGCTGCGTTCACGCCGTCACAGGCAGCCGAATGGCTGCCGGCGCGGGTAGTGCTGATGTGCGAGCCGGGCATCGAGACGCTGTTCTCGATCCTACAACCCGGCGCAGCTAACTTCTTATTCCCGTTCTCCCTGGCGCAGGGCCGAGAGGAGCATCGCGCCTACCGCCGTGTTCTGGAATCGCACGGCGCGCGCGTGATTGACTATCGCGAAGCGTTGGCACAGGCAGAGCGCAGCCGGCTGATGCAGTGGGCACGCGCGGCGGTGACGCTGGAATGCGATGCGGCGCTCGCGGAAGATGAGCGCGACGCAGCGGCTGACCAGCTCGACGCAGCGCTGCACGCGCTAGATGTTGGCAGCCTGGTGGACTTAATCCTGCTGCGACCGACGATTCAGGTCGCGCGGAACAGCGCCCGCCTCGACCCGACTACAGGCTTCACTGCGCAGTTTAGGCTCGCCCCGGTCAGCCCGTACTACACGCGCGATCCGCTGATTACGACGCGCGAAGGGGTGGTCGTCACGCGCCTGGCGCTGGGCAACCGCGCGCCGGAGAACGACATCGCCGACCACGTGCTTGAATCGCTCGGTATCGCGCCGTTGTATCGCGTTCAGCCGCCCGGCACGCTCGAAGGCGGCGACTTCATCCCCTGCGGCGATTTCGTTCTGCAGGGTCAAGGCCTGCTCACCAACGAAGACGGCGTGCGACAATGCCTGGAGCGGCGCGTGTACGGATACGTCGAAGTGGCCGTCGTCGAGGATCCACGCCAAGACATGGACGAGATGCACCTGGACACTTACTTCGCCATGCTCGATCGAGATCTGGCCATATGCCTCGAATCGCGGCTGACCGGGGATGAGGAACCGGCGGTGAAAGTCTACCTGCCGGAGGGCACACCGGACGGCTACACGTATGTGCTGACGCGGACGACGTTGTTCTCGCGCTATCTGCGCGAGAAGGGCATTCACGTCATCCCCATCAGCAAGGACGAGCAGCTGTCTTTCGCCGCGAATGGGTTGCTCGTCGGTCCGCGGCGCTTGATCGGGGTGGCGCAGGCCGGCGAGTCGTTCGCGCAGCGGTTGCGCGCGGCCGGCATAGACGTGCAGACGGTTGACTTTGACGCGCTGCGAGGCGGATATGGTGGTCCGCACTGTTCAACACAAGTGCTGGTGCGCGGCTAGGGCAACGGCCTGCTAGCCGCCGATCGCGCGCATGATCTGAATGACCTGCTCTTTTCTGATCGCGCCGTTCCAGATGCGTCGCACGATGCCTCGCTCATCTACGAAGACGGTCGTCGGCATGCCGAGCACACCGTAGGCATCGCTCACCTTGCCATCCGGGTCTTCGACGATGATATAAGGGATGCGGTTGTTTTCGGCGAACCGCTTGAGGTTGGCTGAGTCGTCGTTGGTGCCGATGCCGATGAACTCGATGTTGGGGTTTGCCTGTTTGAGTTCCTCGTAAGCGGCAATTAGCGCCGGCGTTTCCTCCAAGCACGGCGGGCACCACGAAGCCCAAAAATTGATGAGCGTAGTTTTGCCGCGCAAGTCGGCGAGCGCCACGGGGCGCCCGTCGAGGGTCTTCAGCGTGAATTCGGGCGCAGGCGCGCCCTCGCGCAATAGGCTACGGCTGGAGGACGAGGACGAAACCAAAACGGGCAGTCCGGCCTGCTGTGCCGCGCTGCTGCTTAGGATCAACACCGCCAATCCGATGCCGACTAGGGCAGCCACCGCGCTCAGCACAATCAGACTAATCGGGAAGGGCCGCTTGTTTGAGTCCATCAGCTTCAACCCTTGCCGGCCCTCCCGGCGGCTGCGCGCACTTCGGCCGGCAACGGCCTGAACGCTCCCTCGATGAGGGGAAAGATCAACCAGGCGAGGCTCCACCCGAAAAGCGCGCCCGTGGCCAGACGCAGCTCCCAGGTGCTTTCACGATATGGAAACAGGTTGAAGGGGGGCTGGCTGAGCAGCTGAGAGAAACCATCTATTCCGATTGGGGCGACGCCGAGCAGCACAAACATCAGCCAGGGCAGCGGCCGGGCGCGACGGCGCACCAGCGCATACGCGATGCCGTTGATGCCCATCACCAGGTAGATAGCCACATCGCGCTGGCATAAGGCGACCTTATAGCCCATGCGCGGGTTACCCTGGAAGTCGCGAGCTTGCAACAGGCCGAGAAATGAGCCGGTGTCTATGCCCGACGCTCGTTCAAATTCAGGGCGGCTGTAGACCAGTCGTTCACCGAACAAAAAGAACGATCGGAAGCCGTAGGTGTGACACATGAGCTTATAGGGCTGATAGATCAGTTGTGCGGCCTGATCGAGGCCAAGCTTCTTCAAGATCGGTGCGCCGAACGGCAACAGCGAATATGTCAGCAGGATGCCGATCAGGATGGCCAGCCAGTGACGCTCGAAACCTGCAGCGAGGCGGTTGAGTCGTTCAACCATCGCCAGCGCATTCTAACGGATGGAGTGCACGCCTTAATGAGGGACGAGGCTGCACGTGTATGAGCGCAGCCACGATTTGGAGTGCGCCCAGAAGGTGAATCCAAGCCGAGAGCTGTGGCATGATAAACGAGCAGCGGCCACCTGCCGCGGCACAGTCGAGCGCCAAGCCATGAAACCCATCATCCCAGAGAGTTTGTATGACATCGTCCTACTCGACGACGTGCGCGTTTCGCCCGACGGCAGCCACGCGGTCTTCGTGCGCACCAGCGTGGATCGCAGCGGCAACAAGTACAACCGCACGATTTGGATAAAAGACTTGACCGACCGGCGCGCACCGGCACGGCCGCTCACCTCCAGCACTAAGGATGGATCGCCGCGCTGGTCGCCGGACGGACGCTACTTGGGCTTCATCTCCACGCGCGACGAGAAGCCGCAGGTGTTCATCCTGCCCATGCGCTTCCCGGGCGAGGCACAGAGCGCCACCGCACACCCTAATGGTGTCGAAGCGTTCGAGTGGTCGCCAGACGGTCGGCGCATCGCTTTCACCGCGCGCATGCGCGCCGACGAGTGCGCGAAGGAAGACGAGGCCGCCGCCAAGCGCGAGGCAGCTGAGGAGAGAGGTGACGCTGCAACGATGCCCAAAGACGCCTGGGAGCTGAAACGCGAGAAGGAACAGAAGCAACACGAGGAAGAAATGCGGCTCGATCCGCGCGTCATCTCCCGCGTTCCATATCGCACCGGCACGACGTTCATCGAGGATCGCTACAGCCACATCTACGTAGTGGACGCACCGGCATCTCCGGCCGCGCAAAAGCGGGCGAACGCTTTTCGACTGACGCCGAACGACAGCGTTGCCAACTTTGCCCCGCCTGCATGGTCGGCAGATGGTAAGACGATCTACAGCGCCTACACGCGCGACCCGGATTCGGGCGACATGTTTCGCTACGCTGATCTGGTTCGCTTCGACGCTGCGAATAACGATCCGAACGCGCGGGGCTTCGTGCGCCTGCCGTTGGCACAGCACACATGCTATACGCCGACGCCGTCGCCGGATGGTCGCTGGTTAGCCTTCGATCGCTCGTTTGAAGATCCGGCGGCCTACCAGCCTGCCACGCTGGTCATCGCCCCGCTGCGACCGGATGGCACGGCCGATATGGATCACCTGATTGACCTAACCGACGTGCTTGACCGCAGCTTAGTCGCATTCGCCTGGAGCCCGGACAGTCGCTTCATCTACTTCACGCTCAACAAAGACGGCGCGATCAACCTTTGGCGGGCGCGCGTCCCGCGCAACCCAGGCGCTCGACGTGTCGAGATCCAGCAGGTTACGGACGTCATCCAGGAAGTCAACAGCTTTGGCGTGCTGACCGATGGCCGCGTGATCTTCATCGCCAGCACGCCGAGCGATCCCAGCGCGCTCTACGAGCTCGATGCACAAGGGCGCATCCGGCCGCTGTATCGGCCCAACGCCGAATTTCTGGCCGAACACGACGTTGGGCGCACAACCGCCGTGCGCTATCGCTCCGACGGCCGCATGATCCAAGGGTGGGTGATTACGCCACCGGACTTTGCCCCAGATAAGAAGTATCCGCTCATCGTGCAGATGCACGGTGGGCCTCATATTATGTGGGGTGCAGCGACACGCAGCATCTGGCATGAGTGTCAAGCGATGGCCGCATCCGGCTACGTGGTGTTCTACTGCAATCCGCGCGGCTCAGACGGCTACGGCAGAGACTTCTGGCATGCCAATCGCGGCGACTGGGGCGACGGCCCGATGCGCGATGTGCTGCGCGGCGTGGACTTGGTAGTCGGCCGGGGCTACATTGATACGGCGCGCATGTGCCTAACGGGTGGGAGCTATGCGGGTTACTTGACCGCCTGGATCATCGGCCGCGACCACCGTTTTGCTGCTGCATGCGCCCAGCGCGGGGTATACAACCTGGTCTCCATGCGCAACACGACCGACATCCCGTTCTTTAACGACCGTGAGATGGGTGGGATCACGCCGTGGGATGACGTGCGAGCGCTGTGGGAGCGATCCCCAATCTCTCTAGTGCCGCATATGCGGACGCCGCTGTTGATCGAGCATAGCGAGCAGGACTATCGGGTGCCGATCGAACAAGCCGAACAACTCTTTCAGGCCATGCGCCTGCAGAAGAAGACGGTTGAGCTTGTGCGCTGGCCGCGCGAAGGGCACGAGCTTTCGCGCAACGGCGAACCCAAACATCGCGTCGAGCGCATCCAACGCATGATTCAGTGGTTTAATAAGTACGCACGCCGTGAGCAGTGATAAGCACTCCCTGTCCGTCAGCCGGTTCGTGCCTGTGGCCGTGAGAGGCACGCGCGTCTACGGGCTGGCGCGCCGCAACAAGCCGGAGATCAAGCGGTTTGTCAAGTTTGCCATCGTGGGTGGCGTTGGGTTAGTGATTGACATCGCCTTGCTGAACATTTTTGAGCGCGGCCTAGGCATGCCCGTGCCGATCGCCGTCGCGCTGGCGTTCATCATCGCCGCCACACACAATTTCATCGGCAACCGGCTGTGGGTGTATCCCGAATCACGCGCCCAGAAAAAGCGCCGGCAGATGCCGGTTTTCCTCGCCGTCAACGCCGCCGGCTTGCTGATCAACGAGCTGATTTTCCTCTTCTTCCAAGCGCCCATCACAGAACTCGTCCGCCTCATCCCTGTGCCCGCCTTTCAAACGCACTATCGCGGCATCGGCCTGAATGCCACCAAGCTCATCGCCGCGGTGGTCGTGATGTTGTGGAATTTCTTCGTCAACCGCTTCGTGACCTTCCGCAGCGTCGCCTGGCAGCAGAGTCTCTCGACCGAG
>JANWVF010000145.1 GCA_025056965.1 Thermoflexales bacterium
AAGCTCTCCACGCCGCCTAGGCTAGTGGCGCGCGTGATCAGGCGCACCCGCGCGGCGACGGCCATTGCCTCGGCCTCGCCACCGCGCACTTGGAACGACAGCATGCCGCCGAATCCACCTTGCATCTGACGACGCGCGATCTCATGTCCGGGGTGATCCGGCAGCCCGGGGTAGTGGACACATGCTACCTTTGGCTGAACCGCTAAGAATGCGGCCACGCGCAGCGCGCCGGCCGACTGTGCCCACACCCGATGCGGCAGCGTCGGGATGCTGCGCAGCAACAGCCAGCAATCGAACGGCGAGGGCGCCGCGCCGCCGAACACCTGATATGCCCGTACCCGCTGCATGAAATCATCGTTCGAGCGGGCAACCACGCAGCCGCCGAGCACGTCGCTGTGCCCGCCGATGTATTTCGTCGTGGAATGCACTACTAGATCGGCGCCCAACGCCAGCGGACGTTGCAGCACCGGTGTGGCAAAGGTGTTGTCGCAGACCAAGCGTGCGCCGCCGGCATGGGCGATCTCGGCAGCAGCCGAGATGTCGGTTAGCCGCAGGAGCGGATTAGAGGGCGTCTCCACCCACACCAGCCGGGTGTTCGGGCGCATCGCGCGCGCGATCTCGGCAGGGTCGCTCATGTCCACGAAGTCGGCCTGGAGGCCCCAGCGCCGCAGCGCGCCGGTGAGCACGGCGCGCGTACCGTAGTAGGTCTCCTGTGAAGCGATCACATGATCGCCGGGCGAGAGCGCCTGTAACACCGCCGAGGTGGCTGCGTTGCCCGAAGCAAAGGCTGCTGCGACTGCGCCGCCTTCTAACGCGGCTAGCGCGCGCTCCAGTGCGTCGCGGTTAGGGTTGCTGTTGCGCGTGTAGATGTATCCACCCGGGAAGCTGCCATCCTCGGCACGCTCGAAGGTGGTCGAAAGCGTGATCGAAGGGGTGATCGCGCGTGTGGCCGGCTCCACCTCGCGGCCAGCGCGCACGGCGAGCGTTTCCATTTTCATTGCCGATCTCGATTCAGTCGCGGCCGCGAGACGGTGTTGACCAGTGCAAACGTCATGCCTGCCGCCAGTATGCAGATGAGCACTGCCCAGGGCATGACCCGTGGCCCAAGTGGCTCGAACAACTGGCCGATCAGCCAAGGCAGTGTCATTCCGCCTAGGCTCGATCCGGCTAGGAAGGTAGCCGTGATGCCGCCGGTGATGCGCATACGCGACTCGGCCAGAGACAACATCGTCGGGAACATCGCCGCCATACCCAACCCGACGACGATCACACCCGCCCACAACGATAGCGGCGATCGGCCGTCCAACAATAGGAACGCCATGCCCGGCAGACACAGGACGAAGTCGAGCAGCATCACTTGCTGCGGACGAAGTCGCGCTGCCAACGGGACGGAGAGCAGCCGGCCTAGCGTAAACGCGCCCCAGAAAGCCGAGGTGAGCACGGCGGCTGCAGCGGCATCGCCATAGCCCCTGGCAACCGCGTAGCCGGCGATCCAGCCGCTGAAAGCGACCTCTGTGCCTACATAGAGGAAGAAGAAGGTAGCCATCAATAGGGCAAGGCCGACGCGCGCTTGGCCGCGGGCATTCGTCAGATCATGGGCGAATGTCGGACGCGCCGGGCTAGGGACGCGCCAATGCCACAGCGCCGGCACAATTGCCGTGAGCGCGACCAGCCAGTAAGCCCAGGCCACGTGTCCATCGCTCCATGCAATGACCTGCGCAACGATGAGCGGCGCGACGAATGCGCCCAGCCCAAAGAAGAAGTGTAGCGCGTTCATGAAAGGGGCAACTTTTGTGCCATGCACCCAGACCATGAGCGTATTGCCGCCCACATCCACTATGCCTTCGGCGATGCCGACAACGAAGAAGGCCACTACTAGTAGCCACAGCTGCTGAGCCGTAGGTACGACAGCTAAGGCTATGGCTATTACCATGAACGCGCTGGCGATGAGGGGGTGGCCGCGCATGCGGTCGTACGAGCGGCCGCCCGCGAGTGCCCCCAGCAAATAGCCGAAAGAGCGCATCGGAAAGAGCACGCTGATCTGACCGAGCGTGACACCCGTGCTGACGGCCAAGCTAGAGAGCGTCGGGCCTAGGAGAGCAGTAAATAGGCCGATTCCGACAAAAGCGAGGAAGTAGCCAGCGGTCTGCGCCGCGGGCGAAGCTGCGCCCAGTGCCCGTTCCTCATTGGCGGAGACAGCAGCGGATGATCTCATCACCCCTCGCGCCACTCCAGTTCGTAATCGCCGATGTAAACCGTGTCGCCGGGTTGAATGCCTAACCGTTCCAACTCGGGACCGACGCCGCTTCGCTCTAGTAAGCGTTGGAACTGCAACACCGCGTCGTCTAGATCCCAGCGCGTGGTCTGCACGCGGCGCTCGAGCATCGGTGAGATTACGCGAAAGCCGCTCCCCTCGCGGACGATCTCGAACGTCATCGGCGGTTCGGCCGGCGCATCTGGCTCCGGCGCGATCTCGGGCAGAGGGGGCAACGCGTCGAGCACGCGCACGGCGCGATGCAGCAACTCGCGCACGTTCTCGCCGGTCGCCGCCGAGATCGGCAAAACGCTCAGCGGCCGGCCGGGCGCGGGAAGCCAGACCGTCAGGTCGTCGGGCGGCTCGCGTCGGGCATCGGCCATTCGGCCTTCGCCGACGAACAGCTCGAACGCCGCGCGGGCGTCTGGCAAGTCCATTTTGGTCATTGCCACCACCTGCGGTTTATCGGTCAGCCCATGACCGAAGGCAGCCATCTCGCGGTTGACCGTCTCGTAGTCCGCAAGCGGGTCGTTGCTCAGACCGTCGAGCAGGTGAATGAGCACCCGCGTGCGCTCGATGTGGCGCAGGAAGTCATGCCCTAGGCCGACGCCCTGACTGGCGCCCTCGATCAAGCCGGGGATGTCGGCCAGCACAACGGTGCGATCTTCGTCCAAATAGGCGACGCCCAGGTTAGGGCGAAGCGTCGTAAACGGATAGTCGGCAATCTTGGGCTTGGCGGCGGTGAGCACCGAGAGCAGAGTGCTCTTGCCGGCGTTGGGCAGGCCGACGATGCCGATGTCGGCGATGAGTTTGAGTTCCAGCCGCAGCGTGCGGCGCTCGCCTGGTTCGCCATTCTCGGCGATTTGCGGCGACTGGTTGGTCGGCGTGGCGAACATGGCATTGCCGCGGCCGCCGCGTCCGCCCCGCGCCACGATGAGCTGTTGGCCTGGGCGGACCAAATCCCCCAAGATGCGCCCGGTCTCGGCGTCGCGCACGAGGGTGCCGGGCGGCACCTCAATGTATTTTGGCTTGCCGCTGCGACCGGTCTTGTTCTGGCTGCCGCCGTTGCGGCCGCTCTCGGCCTCAAAGCGGCGGCGATGTTGAAAGTGAGCCAGCGTGTTCAGGCGCGGATTGACGACAAGGATGACGTCGCCGCCGCGCCCGCCGTTGCCACCGTCTGGCCCGCCGCGCGGCACGCGCGCTTCGCGCCGAAAGCTCATCATGCCGTCGCCGCCCCGACCCGCTTTCACCGTGATCGTGGCCAGGTCATACATCAGCGATTGCTCTGCCATCTATCGCTCCGAGAGAATGCCTATTATCCGCGCTGTGCAGGGCAGTGCGCTACACCCTCGACGAACGGCTGCGCAGCACCTAGAATCCACTTTTACGACCGTCATGAACATTGGCATCTTCGGCGGAACGTTCGACCCGCCACACATCGGTCATTTGGTCATTGCCGATCAGGCGCTCACTCAACTCAAACTTGACGAAGTCTGGTTCATGCCCGTTGGCCAGCCGCCGCACAAAGCCGGCAACGCGATTAGCAGCGCACGCCATCGCGTGCGCATGGTGCAGTTGGCCATAGGCGATCATCCTGCCTTCCGGCTGTCACTGATTGACGTGGAACGCCCCGCGCCGCACTACTCCAGCACGGCGCTGGAGTTGCTGGAGGCGCGCCATCCTCAACATGAGTGGTGCTTCATCATGGGCGCCGATTCGCTGGAAGACCTGCCGCATTGGCACAACCCACGCCGACTGATCGAGCTGGCTTCGTTGGCCGTGGCCGGCCGGCCGGGGGCACGCCCGGACATCAACCAGATCGAGCGCCTGGTGCCGGGCGTGAGCAGCCGCGTGCGCTGGGTGGACGCGCCGCTGGTGGACATCTCATCCACCGAGCTGCGCCGCATGGTGCGCCGGAATGCCTCGCTGCGCTATCTCGTCCCTTATCCCGTCGAGGTGTATATCAGAACCGAGCGGCTATATCGCGCCTGATCGCGCGCGTCGCAGCATCACCTCGAAGCGCGCGTAGGCGTCGTCCCAGCGCGCCGTCTCGCGCGGCGCGTATGCGACGAGTGGGAAGGAACGCCGAATGACCTGGCGCGCGTCGTCGAGGGAAGCCAGCTCGCCGCGCGTCACCATCTGCACCAGCAAGTTGCCGATCGCCGTCGCCTCGACCGGTCCGGCCACCACCGGCAGGCCGCAAGCGTCGGCGGTGAATTGGCACAGCAGCGCATTCTGTGCGCCGCCACCCACGATGTGAATGACCTCGACCCGGTGGCCGAGCAGCGCCTGCAATTGGTCAAGCGTGTAGCGGTACTTGAGGGCCAGGCTCTCCAGGATGCAACGCACCATCGCGCCGCGCCCATCGGGCACGGCCTGGCCGGTGCGGCGGCAATACTCGGCAATGGCAGTTGGCATGTCATCGGGGCGCAGGAAGGTTCCGTCGTCGGGATCCACCAGCGCGCCGAACGGCGGCGCGGCTTCGGCCATGGCAAACAGGTCGCTATACGGGATTAAGTCGCCGGCTGGCGATGCCCACTTGCGTCGGCACTCCTGCACCAGCCACAGGCCCATGATGTTCTTCAGCAGGCGAAATGTGCCCCCCAAACCGCCCTCGTTGGTGAAGTTAAATTGCAGTGCCTGCGGCGTGATCACCGGCCGGCTCACCACCGCGCCCAGCAACGACCATGTGCCCGAGCTGATGTAAGCATATCGTTCGGTGGATGCAGGCACGCCGGCTACTGCCGAGCCGGTATCGTGCGTGGCCGGCGCGATCACGTGCGTCTCGTCCAATCCGTTGGCGTCGAGCGCGTGGATGAGCGCCGACGAAAGCAGCCCCAGGTCGGTTCCCGGCGCAATCACCGCCGGCAGGAAGTGAGTCGGAACGCCGAGCGACGTCAGCAGGTCACGCGCCCAGTCGCCTGCGCGTGGGTCGTAGCATTGCGTCGTAGTCGCGTTGCTGAACTCGCAGGCCTTGACGCCGGCCAGCCAAAAGTGCAGCAGATCCGGCATCATCAGGAAGGTGCGCGCGATCTCAAGCGCGGGCGCACCGGCGCGCGCCATGGCGAATAATTGGTAGAGCGTGTTAATCTGCATGAACTGGATGCCGGTGGACTCGAAGATGCGCTCGCGCCCGACCCGCGCACAGGCCTCTTCGAGCATGCCGTTGGTGCGGGCGTCCCGATAGTGGTGCGGATTGCCGATCAGCTCGTCACGCGCGTCGAGCAGCGCGAAGTCCACCCCCCAGGTGTCCACGCCGACGCCGGCCAATGCCTCACACTGTGCGGCAGCCTTGCGCAGGCCCACTTGTACTTCGTCCCACAGCGCCAGCGCATTCCAGTACAGGTGTGAGCCGACGCGCACCGGCTTGTTGGGGAAGCGATGCACCTCGGTCAGCCGCAGCGTGTCCCCGTCGAACGCGCCGGCGATGGCGCGACCGCTCTCCGCGCCGATGTCGAAGGCTAAGAACGTGCGCGACGCCATGCCGTGACAAGTGTAGAAGCGAAGCCGGCAAAGGGCAAACAACCGCGCCGACCAGTGCATTGCCGCGTAGACGCCATCCCCCATCCTGATCACGCTCATCGCGGCTCTCTATAATGCTCATATGGCAGACGCCGCCCAGATCACCCCTGAGAAGTTCGCCGAGGTCGCCCAGCAAATCGAAAGGCAAGTCTCCAGCGTGATCGTCGGTCAACAAGACATCATCCGGCACACCTTGATCGCCATCATCGCCGGCAGCCATGTCCTGCTGGAAGGCGTGCCGGGCCTGGGCAAGACCAGCCTAGTGCGCGCCTTCGCCGATACGCTCAGCCTGCGCTTCGTGCGCATTCAATTCACGCCCGACCTGATGCCGGCGGACATCGTCGGCACCGATATCCTCGAGGACCAGGAGACCGGCAAGCGCGCCTTTCGCTTCCAGCCCGGTCCGATCTTCGCCAATCTAATCCTGGCCGACGAGATCAACCGCGCTACGCCCAAAACCCAGTCCGCGCTGCTGGAGGCGATGCAAGAACGCACGGTGAGCGTGCTGGGGCGCACCTACGCCACCAGCAAGCCCTTCTTTGTTTTGGCCACGCAAAACCCGATCGAGATGGAAGGCACCTATCCGCTGCCGGAAGCGCAGCTCGATCGCTTCATGTTCAAGCTCAACGTCAGATTCCCCAAGCTCGATGAGCTGACGGCCATCGTTGAACAGACCACCGGCGAAAAGACCGCCCGCGCAACGAAGGTCACCGACGGGAATATGTTGATCGCGATGAGCCAGTTCGCGCGGCAAGTGCCGGCTGCTTCACACGTCACGCGCTATGCCGCTGCGTTGGTGTCGGCCACCCACCCGGACGGCGAAGGAGCAACTGACATGGTGAAGAAATACGTGCGCTATGGAGCCAGCCCGCGCGGCGCACAAGCGCTGCTGCTAGGCGGGCGAGTGCTGGCGCTGCTGAACAACCGCTTTAACGTGGCCATCGAAGACTTGAAAGCGCTTGCGCCGGCCGCGTTGCGCCATCGCATCTTGCTCAACTTCGAGGGGCAGGCCGAAGGCATTAACCCCGACGACGTGATCGCCGATGTGATCAACAAGGTCAAAGTCGCTTGAACCCCCCATGCAGCTGCCGATCCCGCCTTCCCTGTATGACTTGACGCGCGAGCAACTAACCGACCGGCTTGCCGAGTGGGGCGAACCGGTCTTCCGTGCCCGCCAGATTTGGCACTGGCTCTACCAGCGGCTGGCCGACAGCATAGACGCGATGACCGATCTGCCGCGCGCGTTGCGCGACCGACTGAAGCAGACATACGCGCTGGGTCGCATGACGGCCGTGGCCGAGCAGCATTCGTCCGACGGGTGGACGCGCAAATGGCTGTTCCGCTTGGCCGACGGCAGCGAGATCGAGACCGTGTTGATGGAGTACGACGGCCTGCGTCGCACGGCCTGCGTGTCCTCTCAGGCCGGCTGCGCCATGGATTGCAGTTTCTGTGCCACCGGCCAGATGGGCTTCTTGCGCAACCTACGCGCGGGCGAGATCGTCGAGCAGGTGATATGGGTGGCCCGTGCCCTGCGCGCAAAGACGGATGGCGATGAGCGGCTGAGCAACCTGGTGCTCATGGGGATGGGCGAGCCGTTCGCCAACTACAACAACGTCATGGAGGCGATCCACCGGCTCATGTCGCCTGAGGCCGAGGGGGGCTTCGGCCTCGGCGCGCGCAAGATTACCGTCTCCACCGTTGGCCTCGTCCCGGGCATCCGACGCTTTGCCGAAGAGTCGGTCCAGGTCAACCTGGCCGTATCGCTGCATGCTGCTACCGACGCCCTTCGCAATCAGTTGGTGCCGATCAACCGGCGCTATCCCCTGCGCGAGCTGGTGTCGGCTACGCGTGACTACCTGCGCAAGACGAACCGGCGGGTGAGCTACGAGTGGGCGATGATTGATGGCGTCAACGACACCGTTGAACAAGCCGAGGCGCTGGTCGAGCTGGTGCGTCAGACCAACCCGCGACCCGACGCCAACTTGGTGCACGTGAACATGATTCCGCTGAATCCGACCGGCGGCTATGCAGGCCGCGCATCGCGCCGCGCGCGCATCGAACAGTTCCGCGACGTGCTCGCGCGCGCTGGCATCCCTAATACCCTGCGCGTTCGGCGCGGTATAGACATCAGCGCCGGCTGCGGTCAACTGAAGGCAGAGACGGCTCAGGCCGCGCCGGAAAAGCAAACGAGCGGATAAGTTGACCTATCCGCTCGCGGGGCGCAACAACTGTGTCGAGCCGTTACTTGCCCTTCGTCTTGGCCATCGTGCGCAAGGCCTTCGTGGAGATCATCACCGTCTGCATGCGGCCGTCAATCATCATGCGGCGGCGCTGGAGGTTGGGCTTCCACGCCCGGTTGGTCAGCTTAAAAGAGAACGAGCGAGAATGGCCGAAGCTGGTTTTCTTGCCCGTGAGTATGCACTTTGCCATAGCGCGCTGCTCCTCATTCACTCTTGATCTTTGCTCAAAAACTGTCTAACATCAAGGGAGTGATTCTACCATGCAGACGTCCACGCAGGCCACCGCGCCCGACGGGGCGCAGCGAACCGAGGAGACGCCGACCGGCGGCCAAATCGTCATTTCGCCGCGCGTGGTGTTTACGCTGGCGCGCAATGCCGCGCTCAGCACCTACGGCGTCGTCGGCATCGCCTCGCGCTTCACCGGTTTCGATTGCACGCACACCGATCCACGGCGTGGCTTGGAGATTCAGATCACCGACAACCCGACCACCGGCGCCAAGCATGTCACGGTCACCGTCCACATCATCGCCGAATATGGCGTGCGCATCCAAGCCGTGACGAGCAGCCTGCAACAACAGATCCGCTATAGCATTGAACACAGCACCGGCTACGTCGTGGACGCGGTCAATGTCCACGTCACCGGGCTGCGCGTGACCAACGAGGATTAAACCGCGCTCCGCCTGCGACGCTGCGCGACGAAGGGGCAGAGTGCTAAGACTTGGTGCTAAGACTTGTAGGAAGAGCGCTGAACGATGAGCGACGAAGTCACACAGACGCGAGTGGAGCTAGCTCAACCGCCCGGTTCACCTGAACCCAAACCACAACGCGCTCGATTGACGATGGATGGCAGACGACTTAAGGAACTGGTGAAGGCCGGTTACGACTGGTTGCGACAACAAGAGGAAGTCGTTAATGGCTACAACGTCTACCCCGTACCCGACGGCGACACCGGCACGAACATGATGCACACCATGCGCTCGGCATGGGAGGCCATCGCCGGCATGAACGAATCGAACGTCGGGCTGGTGGCTAAGGCCATATCGAACGGTGCGCTGCGCGGCTCGCGCGGCAACTCCGGCATCATCCTATCGCAACTGTGGCGGGGCTTCGCCCGGTCGCTGGATCACAAGGAAATCTGCGACGCTCAGGATCTCGTGGCGGCCATGCAGGAAGCGGCCAAGACGGCTTACGCCGGCGTCAGCACGCCGGTAGAGGGCACCATCCTGACCGTGGCGCGCGAGACGGCCGAAGCAGTCGCGGCGGCCGCGCGCCACACCCACGATATGCGCCGGCTGCTGGAAGTAGCCAAGAATGCCTCGTACGAGTCGGTACAACGCACCCCTAACTTGCTCAAGATACTCAAGGAAGCCGGCGTGATTGACTCCGGCGGCTATGGCCTCTTCGTCATCTTAGAGGGTATGTGGCGCTTCGTTAATGGTTTGCCCGTGGAAGACGCTTCGCGGGCCTCTAGCACCGTCCGGCTGAGCAGCGATGCCGACTTGCAGCACGAGGGCGGTTGGGGCTATGACGTTCAATACTTGATTTATGCCCGCAGCGGCCAGGCGCTGGACGTGGCCAAGATTCGCGCCGACATCGAGGCGATGGGCGATTGCCCTCTGGTGCTGGGTGACGAGAACATCGTCAAAGTCCACGTGCACGTATCCGACCCCGGCGTGCCGATCAGCTACGGCGCGCGGCTTGGCTCACTGCGCGACGTGGTGGTTGAGGACATGCAGGCGCAGTCCGAAGCGTTCACCGCGCAAACGGCATCTGCCCCTGCGCCCAAGCCTGAGGAGAACTTGCCGGTCGTCGAGACGGCCATGATCGCCGTTGCCTCTGGCAACGGCTGGGTGCGCGCGTTCAAAGAAGTGGGGGTGCGCGTGGTGGTCGAAGGCGGACAGACGATGAACCCGAGCGTGGACGATTTGCTGCGCGCGATTGCTCGCGCGAACGCGCGCAGCGTCATCTTGTTGCCCAATAACGGCAACATCGTGATGACGGCACAACAAGCCGCCGAGATCAGCGAGACGCCGACCCGCATCGTTGCGACACGCACTCTGGCGCAGGGCATCGCTGCGGCCATCGCCTTTAACCCGAGCGCCGACGCAGAGGAAAACGCCGCCGCGATGGGCGAGGCCGCGCAGCATGTGACGACCGGCGAGATCACCCTCGCGACGCGCGACGTTACCATCAACGGCCTGAGCGTGCGCGCCGGCCAGGTGATCGGCCTAATTGATGACAAGCTCGCCGTAGCCGACGACGGGATTGCCTCAACGTTGTTGGCATTGCTCGAGAAGGCCGGCGCCGCCGGGCGCGAGTTGATCACGCTGTTCTACGGCAATGGGTTAACCGAAGCCGAAGCCGCGCCCATCGCCGAGGTCGTGCGCCAAGCTTATCCCTCTCACCAGGTCGAGTTAATTGCTGGAGATCAACCGCACTATTACTTCATCGTCAGCATCGAATGACGCATGACGCTGAATCGCCCATCCTCGGTCTGCATCGTCACCGATAGCGCTGCGCGGTTGCCGCCGGATTGGGTCAAAGCGCACGACGTAGTCGTGCTACCCCACTACATCATTCTGAACGGGCACACCTACCGCGAAGACCTCGACCTGAGTGAGGCCGAACTGGCGCAACGGGCGATCCGCGCGAAGCAACCTTTCACCGTGCGCGCGCCGAGCGTGGAAGAGTTCAGCCGCGTATACGCCGCGTTGGCCGACAAGCGCGCAGAAGTCGTCTCGATTCATGTCTCCGCGGCGCTCAGCCAGACAGTGCAGAACGCGCTGAAGGCGCGCGAGGCCTTCCTAGGGCGATGCAAGATCCACATCGTAGATTCGCGCAGCATGGCGCTGGGCTTGAACAAGCTAGTGCAAGCCGCTGTGACGCTGGCTCGGCGCGGCGAGTCCAGCGAGGGCATCGTGAGGCACCTACGCGGCCTGATGCAGCACATCTACGGCATTTTCGTCTCAGATGACATGGATTATCTGGAACACAGCAAACGCTTGCGGCCGGCCCAGGCAATCCTCGGCGCCATGCTCGGCATCATCCCCTGCTTGTCTATGGAGGAGGGCGACCTGGTCGCCGTGGAAAAGGTGCGCACACAAGAACGCGCCATTGAGAAGGTGATCGAATTCGTGACCGAGTTTGACGACCAAGCACAGTTGGCCGTGTTGCAGCTCTCGCCGCAACCCAGCGACCGCACGCACGCCCTAATTGAAGCCCTGCGAACGTGTTTCACCGCTAAGCAGGAGATCCCGGTAAAGTCGTGCGGCGCAGCCGTCGGTCGTATCATTGGGCCGAATGGCATCGGCGTGATGATCTATGAGGGCAAAATCTGACCTCGCGAGAATAGGCAAGGGGCTGGTATGTTGTTGAATCTAAAGGAGTACCATCGGCCAAAGGGATTAGTAGAGGCGGTTGAACTGTTGAAGCGCAAAGAGCCGCGCACAGTTGTCCTGGGTGGGGGCACTTGGCTGGTCGGCGAGGCGCCGCGCGACGTGGAAGCGGTGGTGGATATTGCTGACCTCGGCCTAAATCGAATCGTAGTCGAGGGCAACTTGTTGCGCATCGGCGCCGCAGTAACACATCAGAAGCTGGTAGAGAGCGAGCTACTCGCTCCGAACACCCCCGGAGCGCTGCACATCATCGGCGAGACGGCCCAAGCGATGTCCGGTCTGAACATCCGCAATCGCGCGACGATCGCCGGAGCCATCGTGACCGCCGACGCTGCGTCGCCACTGGTGACGGCGCTGCTGGCCTGCGACGCCGAAGTGGTCGTAGCGGGGGCGCGCGACAAATCCAAGGAAGTCCAAGAGCCGGGCGACTTCTGGAAGGTGATCCCCCTGGCCGGCTTTCTGGCCTACCGGCAGCAGGTGCTGAACGAGGGCGTGCTCATCACCGAGGTGCGCATGCCGATCCCCTCACCCGATACGCGCAGCAATTATCGGCGCGTGGCGCGCACGCCGAAGGACTATCCCATCGTGTGTGTCGCCGCGTCTTTCGCCATGAAAGACGGCATCGTCGGCAATTTCCGCGTCGCCGTCGGTGGCATTGCACCCGTGCCGATCCGTCTCAACCGACTTGAATTCGGCCTGGAGAAGAAGCGCCTCGCCGAATGGTTCGAGAGTGAGCTGGACGCGCAGATGCAGATGATTGACCCTCCGGGCGACTGGCTGGGCAGCGCAGCGTATCGCAAGGAGATGGCGCGCGTGTTGGTGAAACGCGCCGTCCTGTCCGTCGCTGCTGATGCGCGCCAGGCGACCTAGGCGTTCGCGCGTTTCGCATCTCGCGTGAGCGCTTCGGTGAACATCGGCCGATATCCTTCGGGTTGGCTAACCGTGAAAGGCGAGTTGTTGTTGTGAGAAACCGCCGCATTCCTGCGTTAAGCGCGTCGCGCAACCCGCTGAGTCTGCGTGACGCGTTCACGAACCCGAGCGCCTTCCTCCTCCGCCTCAGTTGTGCGGCTGGCGACATCGGCGAGTTTAAGGCCGGGCCGGTGCACATCATCTGCGTGAACCGGCCGGAATGGGTGCATACCATCCTCGTTGAGCAGGCGAGCGCCTTTCGCAAGATGCCAGCGGTGAAGACCTTGCGCGTCTTCACCGGCGATGGCCTGCTCGTCAGCGACGGCGCGACGTGGGTGAAGCATCGCCGGCTGGCCGCGCCGGCCTTTCATCGGCAACGCATCCTGGCTTACCAAAGTGTGGCGATGCGCGCCACGCAGGAGATGATCGCAGGCTGGCACGACGGCCAGGTGATTGATCTGGAGCACGAGATGAAGCGGCTGACCCTCACCATCGTGGGACGCGCGCTCTTCACGCGCGACGTGAACGAGGTCGCCGATGGTTTGAGCCGCGATGTGGACCGAGCGCTGGACTACGTGAACGGTCTCTCCAGCCGAGTGACGCTGCCGATCATCCGCTCGATCGCACGACACGACCGCGAGGCGCTCGCGGCCATCGCGCGCGTAGATGCGGCCGTGCGCAACCTCATCCGCACCCGACGCGCGCAGGCAGCGCCGACGGCCGATCTCCTCGACATGCTGCTTGCGGCGCGAACCGAGGACGGCGAGGCGCTCAGCGACGACGAAGTGCGCGACGAGGTGATCACCATGTTTGTCGCCGGTCACGAGACGGTGGCCACGGTGTTGACCTGGCTGTTTTACTTGGTGGCGCGCCATCCGGAAGTGCAGGCCGACCTAGAACGCGAAGCGCGCGAGGCGCAGGCGGTTGATCGCTCGCCGGCCGACGAGCCCTTTCAGCGACCATACGCGATGCGCGTGTACAAAGAGGCGATGCGCCTATACCCAGGCGGGTTTACGATCGGACGCCAGGCGATTCAGGACGTGCGATTAGGTGACTACGTCATCCCGGCAGGCGCGTGGGTGATGATCTCGCCCTACAGCGTGCACCGCAACCCGGCCATCTTCCCGTCGCCCGAACGGTTCGATCCGGAGCGCTTTACGCCGGAGAACGAACGTGCCCTGCCGCGCGCCAGTTACATCCCTTTCGGGATCGGCCCGCGCGCGTGCATCGGTGGGCAATTCGCGCTGATGGAAGGGCAGGTCATCGTGAGCACACTGGCGGCACAGGCGCGGCTGGTCAACGTCACGCCCGGCGAGGTGGGCATCCGTCCGCTCGTCACGCTGCGCCCCGACCGCAAGATCGAGATGCGCGTGCAGAAAATCTCGCCCGGCCGCCGCGAGGGTAGCTGACCATGCCGCCAAAAGCCGCCTCGCGGCGAGGCGCCACACAGACGCAGTAACAGACGCAGTAACATAGGAGCCGTATGAACATCCTCGGCCTAGCTTCACAGTGCATCGAGCGCGGCGAACCTTGCGCACTGGTCACCGTCATTCGCACCAGCGGCAGCGTGCCGCGCCACGCAGGTGCGAAGATGCTTGTCGCGGCAGAAGGCACGATTCTGGGCGGCACTGTCGGCGGTGGCGAAATGGAGAGCCGCGCGATCCAACTGGCGCGACAAGCGATCGCTGACGGCCAGCCGCGGACTGCGTCATACTCGCTGGCCGACCTGGCGAAAGGCGATCCCGGCGTGTGCGGCGGCACGGTGGAGTTGTTCATCGAGCCGCTCTTGCCCGCTCCTACGCTGCTCATCGTCGGCGCTGGCCATGTAGGACGTGCGCTGACGCACCTGGCTAAGTGGTGCGGCTTCCGCGTGCTGGTCAGCGACGACCGAGCCGAGCTGTGCACACCGGAGCAGTGCCCGGGCGCAGATGCGTACTTGCCCGGCCCGTTGAGTGCGCGGCTGGCCGAAGTGCCCCTCACGCCTCAGACCTACGTTGCGCTCGTCACGCGTGGCTACCCAATTGACGTGGATGCGCTGCCCGGGCTGCTCGATTCGCCGGTCGCTTACATCGGCGTGATTGGCAGCCAACGGCGCTGGCTCACGGCGGCGAAGGCGCTGCGCGAACGCGGCATGAGCGACGCTGCGCTGCGACGGGTTCGGGCGCCTATCGGTCTGGAGCTGGGCGCCGAGACGCCGGAGGAGATTGCCGTCAGCATCATGGCCGAGATCATCATGCTACGCCGCGGCGGCCATGGCCAACCGATGTCCGAGGACATGGAACCGGGGCGCGCACCGATCGAGGATTAGGGGTTGGTCGAGCCGGAGAGCGCCGCCGTCACGCCCAGCCCGATATACGCTAAGCCGGCGAAGAGGCGTCCGCCGTTCTGGAGACGCCGGTTGTCGCGCAGCCGTTCACCTAGTGATCCGGCCAGCAGCGCATAAATCCCATCGTTGATGACGGCCAGCGTGATAAACACCAGCCCGAGCAGAAGCATTTGTGCCGCGACGTCGCCCCGACCGGGATCAACGAACTGCGGGAGAAATGCAAAGAAGAACAGCGCCGTCTTTGGGTTAAGCGCGTTGACGATGACGCCTTGGGCAAAGATGCGTCGCAGCGACTCAGGCCGCACGGTTGCCACGTCGGCCGCTCCCTCGCGCGATAGCCAGCGCCGTATGCCGAGATAGATCAGATAGGCCGCGCCGAGATATTTAACGATGCTGAAGGCCAAGCTCGAAGAGAGCAACAGCGCCGATAGGCCTAGTGCCGCCGCGAGGATGTGCAGCATGGCGCCTACCTGCACGCCGGCCGCCGAGGCGAGACCGGCCAGCCGCCCTTGGCTCACGCTGCGGGCAACGATGTAGAGCACGGCCGGCCCCGGCACCACCAGCAAGGCGAGCGAGGATAGGATGAAGAGCTGAAGCTGCGCTGGCTGTAGCATGCAAATTTAGCCACGTTGGCCGTATACGTTACTGTAACGGTCGTGTAGCTTTGCGATGTCGTCCGGGGCGATCGGGATGGGCGTGCCGAGCTGCAAGGCATAGAACGAGGTGCGCGCCGCATCTTCGGCCATGACCGCGGCTTTCACGGCAGCTTCGGCAGTCTTACCGATGGTGAACACGCCGTGGTTCTGCATGATCACGGCCTTGCCGTTGCCGATCACGCGCAGCACTTCGCGGCCGATCGCCTCGCTGCCGATGAGCTCGAAGCCGCCCACCGGGATCTCACCGCCGAACTCATCGGCCATGCCGGTGAGAAAGCAGGGGATGGGCCGGCCGACGGCAGCGAAGGCTGTGGCGAAGGTGCTATGGGTGTGACATATGCCGTTCACGTCCGGGCGATGACGATAGATGTAGAGATGGGTGAGCGTGTCGCTGGAGTAGGCTAAGTCGCCCTCCACGACGTTCCCATCCAGGTTCACGACTACCAAATCCTCCGGACGCAGGTCTTCGTAGCGCACGCCGCTGGGCTTGATGACCACTAAGCCGGTCTCGGGATCGCGCGCGCTCACGTTGCCCATGGTCCATACCACGAGGTTGTATTTCGGCAGTTCTAGATGGAGCGCATGAACTTGGCGGCGTAGCGATTCGAGCATCATACGAGCACCTTAGAGTTCAGTGTCGGCACGGCAAGGCGAGAGTTGGGCAGCCTACGGCGGCGTCGTCCGCTGATGCGCTGACTTGTAGGTGTGATGCCGCACGATGTGCAAGTCGCTCAGCGGCCAATAGAGCAACAGGGCGCGACCGACGATCCGATCGGACGTTACCGGCCCGAATGCGCGCGAGTCTTGGCTGAAGCTGCGGTTGTCGCCCATGATGAAGTATTCGTCTTCCCCCAACGTCCATTTCATGTCGCCGCGCGTCGGGCCGGAGTTGGCGTCGGGCGGCAGATACGGCTCATCGAGCGGCTCACCGTTCACGTAGACCCGGTTATCGCGCAGCTCGATCACATCGCCGGGTTTGCCGATCAGCCGCTTGATCAATTCGATGTCCTGGATCGGCGAGTGAACGATGACGATATCGCCCCGGTTATACCCGAACAAATGCGGCGAAATCTTGTCCACCAGCAGCCGCTGATCCTCGTGATAGTTCGGCTCCATGCTCTGGCCGAGGATCGAGTAGTTGCCGATGGCAAAACGGGCGATGGTAAAGACGATGATGAATAGCGCGATCGTCTCTGCGATCTCGCGCAGCATGGCGCGGCTCGTAGCACCCTTAGGGCGCGCCGGCGGTGCGATCGCTTCTGATGTGGCGGGAGCTGAAGCCGTCTCGTTCATCCCTTCGATTCTAACGCGGCGGTTCAAGCGTGCGCCGCAAGTGATCTCGTCGTGCACGCCGATTCCTCGTTCGATCCGGCGTCCGCATCGGGCGACTGACCGTGCGCGTCACGACGGCCTTCGCCGCTGCAACCCACAGTGGGAACGCGCTGACGAGCCGACGGCTCAATGTGCATTCTGCGTCACTCCACAATAGAATTGTCTCAGCAATCCAGGAAGAGGCACGATTCACTCATGGCAAAGTCAACCGAAAATCTCAAGACCCGCAGCCGAGAATTGGAAGGCATCGCTCGCGCGCCGCACCGCGCATTTATGCGCGCGATGGGGTTGACCGACCAAGACCTGCGCCAGCCGCTAGTCGGTGTGGCGCACACGTGGAACGAGGCGACCCCGTGCAACATGTCCATGAACTTTTTGGCGCAAGAGGCCAAGCGTGGCATCCGCGAGCTGGGCGGCACCCCCCGCGAGTTCGTCAGCATCGCTGTCAGCGATGGCATCGCCATGGGCCACGAGGGCATGAAAGCCTCGCTGACCAGCCGCGAGGTCATCGCCGACTCGATCGAGCTGATGATGCGCGCCCATTGCTACGATGCGCTCTACGGCATGGCCGGATGTGACAAGAGCCTACCAGGCACGCTCATGGCAATCGCCAGGCTGAACTTGCCCAGCATCTTCGTCTACGGTGGCACGATCAAGCCCGGCAAGTTTCGCGGGCGCGATGTGACCATCCAAACGGTGTACGAGGCAGTCGGTCAGCGCGAGGCCGGATTGATCAGCGATGAGGATCTATATGAGCTAGAGTGCGTAGCCTGCCCCGGCATCGGCTCGTGCGGCGGCTTGTTCACGGCGAACACTATGGCCAGCGTGAGCGAGGCGTTGGGCATAGCGCTGCCGGGTAGCGCCTCGCCGCCGGCCGTGGATGAGGAGCGCAAGATTGTCGCCTACGAGAGCGGCAAGGCGTTGATGCGCCTGATGCAGCGCGGCATCCTGCCCAGCGACATCATGACCAAGGAGGCCTTCGAGAACGCACTGACGGTCGTGCTGGCTATGGGAGGGTCAACCAACGTGGCGCTGCACTTGCCGGCTATTGCGCACGAGCTGGGCATCAAAATCACCTTCGACGATTTCACACGCATCACCTGCCGCACACCCCACATCGCCGATATGACCCCCGGCGGCAAGTACGTGATGGAAGACTTGCACCGCATCGGCGGGGTGCCTGTGGTGATGAAAACGCTGCTCGATGCCGGCCTGCTGCACGGCGACTGCATGACCGTCACCGGTAAGACCGTCGCCGAGAACCTCAAGAAGGTGAAAAACGCCGAGCAGCTCACCAAGCAGGACGTGGTGTATCCGGTGAGCAAGCCCCTGCGCGAGAGCGGCGGCATCGTAATCGTGAAGGGCAACCTGGCGCCGGAGGGCGGCGTGGTGAAAGTGGCCGGTGTGAAGAATCTGCGGCACGTCGGGCCGGCGCGCGTGTTCGACGACGAACAGAGCTGCGCCGAGGCGGTGGCGCGCCGCGAGATCAAACCCGGCGACGTTGTGGTGATCCGCTATGTAGGCCCGAAAGGTGCGCCCGGCATGCCAGAGATGCTCGCCGTCACGGCGGCCATCCGCGGACAAGGGCTGGGCTATGACGTAGCGCTGCTTACCGACGGGCGCTTCTCCGGCGCGACGACCGGCCTGATGGTTGGCCACATCGGGCCGGAGGCCTTCGTGGGTGGGCCGATCGCCATCCTGCGCGACGGGGACATCATTGAGATTGACGCCTCGAACCCGGCTAAGGGCAAGCTCAACGTCAAGCTTAGCCGCGAGGAGATCGCCAAGCGCATGAAGAAGTGGAAGCCGCCCAAGCCGCACTATACCCACGGCGCGCTGGCCAAATACGCCAAGCTGGTGGGCCGTGCCTGCGACGGCGCAGTGACGCACTAGCGAGGATACGAATGCGGGGGTTACCGCGTCCAGATCCCCGCATTCGCAGCCCGGGTGAACCCTCGCTCGAATCCGGAGGAGGGTCAGAGGGATGAGACGCGCAAAGTTAGCGCACCGGCTGAGGCCGGCGCGCAGGTGCCTCCCGTAGTTCAGCGCGGCTCTATGGTGAATTTGACTGCCGTGCGCTCCGCGCCGTCAATCTCTACCTCGCCGAACGAGGGGATCAGCACTACGTCAATGCCGTCGAGGAGCAGGTAACCGCGCGCAATCGCCGCTGCCTTGACGGCTTGATTGACGGCGCCGGCGCCGATGGCTTGAACCTCCGCTCTCCCGTGCTCGCGCACCACGCCGGCAATCGCGCCGGCGACCGCCGTTGAGCGAGATGTAGCAGATACCTTGATGAGTTCCATGTCCGCCTTCTCCTCCCTTGCTGCCTTGGCTACTCATTCACGCGCGCAACCGTCGCGTATCGAATATTAACAGGTTTTGAACAAGCGTTCAATCCAGGCGGCTGAAGCCAATCGCCGGTCGCCGTGCGAGGCACGAGGCGCACGCGGCGAGATCCGAACGTCATCGGTTGCCCGCGTTAGGATCGAGTGAGCTGAAATAGTCGCGCACATAATCGCGCATCTCCGGCGGCACTCGGCCGCTTTGCAGGGCTTCATCGGCAGCGCGCGCATAGTCTCCGTAAACCTGTTCGTAAGGCACGCTGCTGCTGCCGCCCGGCGCGGTGGAGGTGCGCCCGGCAGGGTTGGGCACGGCTTGGCTTTGTGCCTCGGGCAGCACGACAGGACGGCCGTCGCCGCTGATGCGCCGCAGCGCATACACCGTGTTGTCCGAGCCGAAGTCGTCGCTCTTGTGTGACTTGCTTGTGCTGCTCGACCCATCGTCAGACATCGCGTTGCTCGGGGATGATGCACTGGCCTCGCCCTGTTGCGCCATCTGTCCTTGGCCGGGCCGCCGTCCTTGCGCTTGGGCCTCGCCGGTCTGGGCCTGCGTCTGAGCCTGGCCGCGCTGTTGGCCTTGCGCGCCGCCTTGCTCGGCTTGGCTTCGCTCGCCGCGTTGAGCTTGTGATGCCTGCTGAGCGATGGCCTGGCGTGCTGCGTCGGCTTGTGCCTGGACGTTGTCCAGTGCCTGAGAAGCCTCGCTCACTTGTTGTGCGCGCTCGAGCGACTGTGCCGCCTGGTCGAGTTGCTGCTGCGCCGCTTCGACGTTGCCTTCGCGCATGTTTTGGGCTGCCTCGCGCAATCGCTGCGCCAGCTCTGGGTCACTGTTCTGCACGCTGCGGGCCAGTTGATCCAGCTGATTAGCAGCGCGCTGCCATTCTTCTTCGCTGAGCGGTTGGCCGGTCTCGCTCGAATGGGTCAAGTTGCGCATTTCGTTGGCTGCGCGGTCGAAGTCCTCATTGGCCAGTGCGTTGGCCAGCGCGTTCGTCAGCGCGTCGGGCGCGAGGCTCTCGCCGGCGCGCCGCAGATCTTCGACCTGCTGCTGGGCGGCCTGATCGTTGAGCGCGTCGAGCTGCGACTGCGCTTCGTTGATCGCGGCCAA
This sequence comes from Thermoflexales bacterium, assembly GCA_025056965.1. Classification (GTDB taxonomy): domain Bacteria; phylum Chloroflexota; class Anaerolineae; order J036; family Brachytrichaceae; genus JAAFGM01. The sequence goes on from JANWVF010000145.1 coordinate 20,076, forward strand.
GGCTTCTTCTGGGGTGATGTTCGGATCCTCGAGCTTGCGACGTGCCTCGTCCAATGCTTGGATTGCAGCCTGCTTTTGCGCGTTGCTCAGTGCTGAGTCCTTGATGATTTGCTTGGCCTGCTCCAGTTGCTCGATCTGCTGCGCAATCGTCTGGCGCAGTTGTTCACGCTGAGCCAGGATTTGTTGCTGAGGATTGGGCAGCAGGATGGCGATGACGAGGGCGATCAGCAGGACCAGCGAGACGATGGCGTCGCGTCGAGAAAGTTGCAGCGGCATCAGCCGGCGCGCGTCCGTGCTTGCGACGATGTGACCGGCATCCCGACGTTGCACGTTGCGGATGAGGTCATTCTTGACGCTGAGTCTCCCTTCGCTGATCTCAAGCGCGGTAGAAATGCGCTCCTGAAGGCCGAATCGTTGGTCGAAGATGCGCGCCCATTGCAGCGGCTGCGTGCGCGCGTGCCGCAGCCACGGGTAGGCAAACGCGCCAACCGTGCCGGCAACGGCGAGAGCGATGGACAATGCAATGAGCGTCGCCGTGCTCATCAGCGGGAAGACCCGTGAGGCGAGCGCGATGAGTAAGGCGGCGCCTAAGCTGCACGCCAACCCAAAGAAGATCAGGCTGAAACTGTGTTGCAGGCGCGCTCGGCGCGACCATGCCTGGACGCTCGCTCTCAGTTCATCCATCTTTCCTGCTCCTGTGTCGCCAAGGCGACCCTTGCCATCATCTCACATTTCACGCGTGGCGCTGCTCGCCAGCGCCGCTCAACCACTCGATGCATCGGCGCGCCCAGACGAACGGCCGCTCCGGCCGAGACCACACCAAGCTCACCACGCTCTTGAAGAGGTGGTTCTGGCTCACCCATCTACGCACGCGCGATGAGCTGCGGGCGAAACAGAAGAGCGCCACCAGCGCGAACGGCCATACCGGCATGACCGGCGTGATTGCGCCGACGCCGGCCAAGCCGAGCGCACCGAACCCGGCACAGACCACCAATGTGCGCTTGACGGGATGCGTCACCGGCGCGATGTGAATCGGCCGATGATTGGCCGGGTTGGCGTAGTGCTTGATCTCGCGCATCAACTCGCCGAAAAGACGTTCGACCGCGCTCTGCGCTCGCCGATCTGCGTTC
>JANWVF010000034.1 GCA_025056965.1 Thermoflexales bacterium
TTGAGCGTCCGGAGAGATGCGCCATCACCGACTCGCCACAGTTGCACGGAGTTATCCATTGCGTCTGAAGCTATCATCTGCCCATCCGGCGAAAAGGCGATCGTGGACACTGGAAAGGCCGTTGGGATGAACCGCACTTCCTCGGCCGTCTCGGCGTTGTAGAGCCGGATGCCCACCGAAGAGGCGACTGCCAAAAGCTTTCCCAATGGCGAGTAAGCTACCGATATCACCCAGCCTTTGCCGAGCAGCGCGCGCTGCACTATGCGATCGGCGTTTTGCGAGGTGATGGGCATCGCCGCTTGAGTCTGCATCATCGGTGAGGGGGTGAGAGCGGGTTGCGCAGTAGCTTGAGCCTGTTGATCCGGGATTGGGCCAGCCGTAGGCGTAACTTGCAGCTCCGCGACCTCTGCGCAGCCTGCCACTCCCAGCGCCCAAACGATGAATGCCGCCAGCGTGTGCTTGATCGGATTGCGGATTTGCATTTAGGCCCTCCAATCGCTGCTCAGTGTTGTACGACCCGTAGTCTAGTCGCTCGCGAGAGATTTGGGCAGTGCGCAGTCCGGAAAAAAGAAAAGGGCGGGTTATGCGCCCGCCCTTCGCAGAATCCTACGATCAAATTACCGGAGTGCGTTGAGGTAGTCCACCAGGTTGTTCAACTCTTCCGGAGTCATCTGCTGCTCGTAGTTCTGCGGCATCAGATTCGCCTGGCAGGGGCCTTGTGGACACTGCGCCACGATGTAGGCGTTCGGGTACAGGATAGATTGTCGGATGTACTCGGCGCCGGTCGTCGCAGGCGGTTGGTCCTTCAGATTGTTCTTGTAGCTCTCGCTGGCGATGCGCTCCTCGGCCACCGCACCCATGCGGCTGAGGTTCGGGCCGATCGCGCCCTGTGCGCCGACTCCGCGAATTGCGTGGCACGCCGAGCAGCCCTTGGCCAGATACACTTCGCGGCCGGCCTCCTGAGCAGGTGTGAGCGGGATCGGCGTCGGCCGAGGCGCCATGCCCTCGCCAGGCGCCGGCGGCAACAGCGCTTGATCGTTAGGCAGCGGATCTAGGCCATAGTTGATGATGTAATCGGCAACGTTCCGGATCTGATCGCCGCGCAGCGGCCCGCCTAGGCGCTCGCTGAACGTCGGATGAGTGACATCCCACATGTTGCTGGTCTTGATGGGGATGCCTGCCTCGGTGACTGCGATGATGTAATCTCTGAGCGTGCCCTGCCATCCAATCTGCTTGAGGCGTTCGCTCGGCTGGACCACCCTGATCGTCTGCATCTGCATGTTGTCCCGGACGAGTTCGATGCGCCCGACGAAGTGTTCGCTGGCCAGCGCAGGTCCGAGCCCTTCAACCCCCTCACCGTTCACGCCGTGGCAACGCGCGCACTGATCGAAGTAGACCTTGGCGCCTACCTCGATCGAGCGCGCGTTGAACTCGTTGGCGCGCACGTTCAGCCGTGTCTGATCCGCTAGGCCGATGAACGTGCACACGCTGAGCAGGATGAGCATGCTGATCAGGCCGGTCAGAATGCGTACGGTGAAGCTAGGACGATAAGTGACGATCTTCTTCAAGATGCTCATCAAAACCTTCCTTAGTCAGCGTAACCCGATTGGGCGTGCAAGAAGGTGTACTTCTTGAACTGCGTGGGCGCGCCGTTGACGTCGGTGTAGTCAATCGTGATGATGACCTGCCTGAGATCCGCCTGGATCTGCTTGACCTCCAGTGAACCGGTTGCATCCGCCGAGAGCGTCTTGCCCAGAGGATCCGGGCGCACCTTGCGCGCCTCCATGTCGTTGTGGATGTCGCGGATGAGTCGGTCGAGGCCAGCCGATCCAGTGTTCGGCTCCGCATTGATCGCGAACTTGCCGACGACGTATTGCTCATAGGGCAGCCGGCGCACCGGCCCAATGCCTTCGTCAGGGATGAAGGCCTGACCTACCTCCGATGCGGGGTCGCCGCCCACATAGCCGAAGCCGGTGATCGGCACGCCAGTGGGGATGCCGGCCAGCGACAGGTAGATGATCGCGACGGCGAACAGCGCACCCAGGCTCAGCATGATCTTGCGATCACCGTAGCGGCGGCTGGGGTTCGGGTCAATGTAGGGCACTACGAACAGAATGGCGAACATCAGCGGCCCAACGATCACGCCCCAGAACACCTTCGGCGTCAGCCCGAAGACATTGGCGAAGAAGCGGTCCACTTCAACAGCAATGCTGGTCGGCAGGAACGGGATCATGTGCGGGATCTTAAGCAGACCCTGTAGCCAGTAGAAGTACCACGGCGCAACGGTGTGGTTTGGCGTCACCAGAGGATCGGCATGATGCTCTAGCGGAGCCGAGTACCATGTCGCGCACGACACTGCCAAGACGGCGAAGGCGACGCCGGCATACATCAGCTCGTTGGTGAGGATGTCCGGCAGGAAGTTCACGCGCTTCTCTGGCGGCACCTTGCGCGCGGTGTCTTCACCGACGGCCTCCATCTCCGGCGGCAGGCTGATGCCGAAGCGCACTACCTTGTAGTAGTGCACGGCGACGAAGATCACGCCGATCAAGGGGAACAGCACGACGTGGAAGAGATAGAAGCGCAGCAAGCCACCGGCGCCAATGTCGGGCGCACCGCGGAGCAGCAAGTTGAGCTGCGGCCCAATGCCCGGCACGGCGTCGGCCATCGAGGTGCCGATCGTCACCGCCCAGAACGCCAGCTGATCCCACGGCAGCAGGTAACCGCTGAACGACAAGAACAGCGTGACGCCGAGCAACACGACGCCGGTGAACCAGGTGAACTGGCGCGGTTTCTTGTAAGAGCCGGTGACGAAGGTGCGCACCATGTGCAGCGTCACTACGATCACCATGGCCTCCGCGCCCAAGCGATGCAGGTCGCGCATGAATTTGCCAAACGGCACGTTGGTCAGGATGTCAATCATGTTGCCGTAGGCATAAGTCGGCGAAGGCGTGTAGAAGATCATCAGGAAGATGCCCGTGATGATCTCGAACGTGAAGAACAACGCCGACAGCAGGCCTAGGCGGAAGGTCGGATAGAGCGTAGTGACGGCTTCGTGATAGAACGTCGGGCGAATGTGGAACCAGAACCCTTCCGTGTGTGGCTTCACGCGTGGGTTTGGCTTGGCCGGCGGGTCACCGCGCAGGATGCCGCGCACGTCATTCCACGACAGACCTGCCGTGAAACGAGTGAACGCGTCATCGAGGCGCTGGGCGACCGTCGCTTTCAGGCCAGTGGTCTGAATTTGCTTGACCAGTTTCTGTCCAACAATGGCCATATCGGTTTACCTCCTCGAATTCAATCAGACAACACAGTTGCTCAACTCTCTCCACGTGATCCGAGCATCTCACAACAACTATGAACCTCGATGGTCAGTGCGTTGGTCTTGCGAGCGCCCAGGCTTCCGGATTACTTACTAAACCTCATTAGAAGTGCGCCTTGCCCAAAATCTTTTGACCGGTGTTGACGACTACGACATCTGCCCCCGGCGGCATCGGCACGGGTTGACCGTCTGTTGAGGCCGCCAGCACGTTGCCGTTGGCGTCGAGGATGCGGAAGGCGAAGCGGTCCAAGTCGCGCGGCGCCGGTCCGGCAATGTAAGTGCCGTCAAGCTTGAACTGAGAGCCGTGACAGGGGCAGGCGAAAATCTTTGCCGCATCGCTCCATGGGAATAGGCAACCGAGGTGCGTGCAGACGCGATACAGAGCGTTGATCCCTGCGTCGGTGTGCACGAGCCAGAACTTGCCAGCGTTGTTTGGTATGGGCACTCCATTTGGCTCCGGAAACTCGTCGGCGCGCACGGTAATCTCACCGCCGAATTCACCGGCCCGGAAACGTGGCATAGCGAAGAAGAAGGTGATGCCGGCGAATTGCGCCAAGAAGAGTGCCATAGACGCACCCCACACATAATTGAGAAACTCGCGCCGCGTCACCCCCTTCGGTGGAGGCACTGGCGCAGCTTCCTCTTTTGCAGCAGCTGCGCCTGCCTTCGGCGCTGCTGCCGTGCTGGCCGGCTTGGCCGCAGCGGCTGTCGAGGGCGCGGGCTTAGCGGCGGCCGTCGCGGCTGGTGCGGCTGGCCGCGCGGCAGCTGCAGCTGGCTTAGCTGTGCCGGCCGAAGCGGGCTTAGGCCCCTCCGCAGCCTCTTTTGTCGCCGGCGTCGTGCTCTCAGCCCGGATAGCCTGGCTCGGCTGTTGAGTTGTGGCCTGCACGTCCTCGGTTGCCGGGCGAGCCGAAGCAGCGGCCTCTTCCGTGGCTCGAGAAGCCGGTGATCCCTTGGGTTCCGTTGTCTCTGTCATTGACACTCCTTCAAAGCCGTCTGTCTTATAAACCAGTCGGATGATGACTTGCTGAGCGACGCCTAAGCTCTGCGCATAAAGTTCGACTCTTTGCTGAGCGCTGCGTCGCCGTTTAAGTTCTACGATGAAACGGACGGTTACGCACCGGTGTGCAATATATCACGGGCTACCCTGCTTGTCAGTGACGTTCTGTCATAGGTGGGTATGACATTTGTCCAAGCTGCGTCAACCGAAGAAGCCGGCGGCGGCTAGCGCGAGCAGGGCGATCCCGACGACGATGCGATACCAGGCAAACGGCTTCAGGTTGTGTCGAGCGACATAGCCGAGAAAGAACTTGATCACGACCAGGGCGACGAGGAAGGCAAAGCATAATCCGACAGCGAAGGCCGGCAGCTCGGTAGGGTGGATGGCGTCCAGGCTGCGCACGAAATCGAACACCGTCGCGGCCAGCATGGTGGGGATGGAGAGGTAGAACGAAAAGCGCAGCGCGGTCGGCCGGTCCATGCCGGCCAGCAGGCCGCCGATAATGGTGGATGCGGAGCGCGAGAAGCCCGGCCACAGCGAGACGATCTGTGCAAGCCCGACAGCGAGCGCTTGTCGCCAATCGGTGGCCTCGACGTGGTGCGTCACCGCCTGACGCGGGCGCCATTCCACCAGCAGCATAACGGCGCCTCCGAAGATGAGCGCAAATGCAACCGTAACCGGGTTGAACAGGTTCTCTTTGATCAAGCGGCTGAAGAGCACACCGACGACCGCAGCCGGAATAAACGCGATGATCACGTTCAGCAGCAGGCCTTGAGCGCGCCGATCGCGCCTCGCTCGCCGCAGCAAGTTGAATAAGTCGCGCGCGAAATAAACGACGACGGCTAGGATCGCGCCGAGTTGGATGAAGATCTCGAACGTCGCGGCGATCGCCTGCGGGAAGCCGATGAGCTTGCCGGCGACGATCAGGTGTCCGGTGGAGGAGATCGGGAGGAATTCGGTTAGGCCCTCGACGACGCCCATGACGAGCGCTTTGAACAGGAGTGACAGATCCACGATAACGAATCGTAACAGGTGCGCGCTGCGCCGATCGCGTAGACTTCTGGCGTTTGTATGTTGGCACTCGTCACCGGCGCAACCGGTTTCATCGGTGCGAATCTCGTCGAAGCGTTGACCCAGCGTGGGTGGACGGTGCGTGCGCTACATCGGTCGTCATCATCGCTCAAGGCGCTGCACGGTTTGCGCTACGAATCGGCCATTGGCGACGTGACCGAAGCCGAGTCGCTTGTCGCAGCGATGGTCGGCGTGGAGGTGGTCTTCCACGTCGCGGCCGTGGCCGACTATTGGCGCAGCGACGTCGGCAGAATGATGCGCGTGAACGTGGACGGCACGCGCAACGTGCTTCAGGCAGCGCTGGACGCCGGCGTGCGGCGCGTGGTGTTCACCAGCAGCTGCGCCTCGCTTGGCTGCCCTCCATTGGGCCAGGCGCTCGACGAACGCGCCCAGTTCAACCTGCAGCCGCAAGAGTTTCCCTACGGCTACAGCAAACACCTTGCCGAACAGGTATGCCGCGAGTTCGTCGCCCGTGGGCTAGACGTCGTCATCGTCAATCCGGCGGTGGTGTTCGGCCCGCGCGATGTGAATTTGATCAGCAGCAGCTTAATCGTCGAAGCCGCGCGGCGCGTGATCCCCTTCGTGCCGCCCGGCGGCGTGAGCGTGGTGGATGTGGCAGACGTGTGTGCCGGACATATTGCCGCCGCCGAGCGCGGACGCACGGGCGAGCGCTACATCTTGACCGCCGAGAACCTCACTTATTGGCAACTCTTCGGTGTCATCGCCGAGGTGGTTGGCCGGCCGCGACCTCGCCTCGTGCTGCCGGCTGCGCTGTTCAGAGCAGCCGCGCCACTGCTGAAGCTGCTGCATCATCGGCTGGGCTGGAAGCTGCCGGTAAGTGCCGAGCAGGTGCGCTTCGCTGCCGAGACATTTTGGTTCGACCCCGGCAAGGCGCGGCGTGATCTAGGGCTGACGGCGCGCCCGCCTATCGAGACGATCGCGCGCACCTATGCGTGGTATGTAGAGAACGGATACCTTCAAGACCGCCGTCGGCCCAACCGCGGCGCGCTGCGTTAAGCAAGAGGCCGCTGAGTCCCCTCTAATGCGCGTCGGATTTCTCCTGCTCGGATCGCTGATTGCCGGAGTGACGCGGTGGGGTGTGCTCGCGAATGAACTGGACGATGTCGGTGAGCGGCGTGCCCGGACCGAATACGGCGGCAATCCCGGCCGCCTTGAGGCCGGGCACGTCTTCTTCTGGGATAATGCCGCCGGCAAATACGGGCACGTCCCCCATCCCGTTGCGGCGCAACAGCTCAACGACGCGCGGCAACAGCGTGTTGTGCGCGCCGCTCAGGATGCTTAGGCCGACCGCGTCCACGTCCTCCTGCAGCGCAGCTGCGGCGATCATCTCCGGCGTCTGGCGCAGGCCGGTGTAGATCACCTCCATGCCGGCGTCGCGCAGGGCGCGCGCGATCACCTTTGCGCCTCGGTCGTGACCGTCGAGGCCGGGCTTGGCGATGAGGATGCGCAACGGGCGCGCAGTTCCGGGCATTTGCGTCATACGACCAGATTTTAGCGACGACCGGGGCGCACTTGGTGGCGGCGCGTCATCGGAGCGGCGAATGGCGCGCGGCGCCGCCACGTCTCGGATAGGGCTGCGGTGTGGGCCGCAGTTTGTGGATCACGATCAACGCGCGCCGATCGTCGCGTCCGGGCAGGCTGACCGGCATCACATCGGTGATCTCGCCGCCCAGCTTGGCAATCGCGCCGGCCGCGCGCGCCGCTTCGGCCTGTGCGTCGCTGCCTTTCATAGCGATGCACGTCCCCCCCAGTCGCGCGAACGGCAACAAGTACTCCGCCAGCGTCGGCATCGGCGCAACTGCGCGCGCGATGACGACATCGTAGCGCTCGCGGTGTTCGGGACGGTGGCCGGCTTCTTCGGCGCGGTCTTGAATGGCGCAGATGTCGCGCAGGCCTAGCGCGCGGATGACCTCGGCGCAGAACCGCACCTTCTTCGCCGTGCCGTCCATGAGCGTCACGCGCAACTCGGGCATGGCAATCTTGAGTGGGATGCCTGGGAAGCCGCCGCCAGTGCCGATGTCAATCAGGTCGGGCGCGCTGCCAAGGTCGGCATGGATCTTGCGAATGACTGGCAGCGCGGTGAGCGAGTCCAGGAAGTGCAACGCGAGGATGGACGCATCGTCGGTCAAGGCGGTCAAGTTAAAGCGCCGGTTGGCTTCCACAAGCAGGTCACGAAAGCGCACCAATGCACCGGCCTGCGCTGCATCCAGCGTGATGCCCATCGCGCGCGCAGCGCTTTGAATCTCGTCCTCGGTCATCTATCGCCTGCGTTAGACGATACCGCAACCTAACCGCTACAATTCGCGTCGGAACAACGGGCAGGTTCTGGGCGATCTGCTCGACAGCAGTTGAGGAGACAAGAGACGTGTTCAACAAACGAACGATTCGTGACTTCGATTCGCTCAACGGCAAGCGAGTCTTGATGCGCGTGGACTTCAACGTGCCGCTCAAGGATGGCGCCATCACCGATGACACCCGCATTCGCGCAGCGCTGCCCACAATCCAGTATGCGCTTGACCAAGGCGCGTCGGTGGTGCTGATGTCGCACCTCGGCCGACCTAAAGGGGTGGATCCGTCGCAGAGCTTACGACCGGTTGCCGGGCGGCTGAGCGAGTTGCTCAAGCGGCCCGTGCAGTTCGCGGAGGACTGCATCGGCCCGGCGGTGGAAGCGCAAGCGCGGGCGTTGCAACCCGGCGACGTGTTGTTGTTGGAGAACCTGCGCTTTCACAAAGAAGAGGAGAAGAACGATCCGGATTTTGCTAAGCAGCTAGCGTCGCTGGGCGACGTCTACGTCAATGACGCGTTCGGCAGCGCCCATCGCGCGCACGCCTCGGTGGAAGCCGTCGCGCACTTCCTGCCCGCGGCAGCCGGCTTTTTGATGGAGAAGGAAATCAAATTCCTAGGCAAGATATTCAGCGATCCGGAGCATCCCGTGGTGGTGCTGCTAGGCGGCGCGAAGATCAGCGACAAGTTGCCGGTGATCAACAACCTGATGTCGTTGGCGGACAAGATCATGATCGGCGGTGGCATGGCCAACACCTTTCTGAAGGCGGAGGGCTACGAACTGGGCGATTCGCTGGTGGAGAACGACGCGCTAGAACAGGCGCGCGAGGTGCTGTTGTGCTGTAGTGGCAAGCTCATGCTGCCGGTGGATGTCGTTGTGGCCGATGCCTTTAGCAACGACGCGCGCAGCGAAGCGGTGACGGTTGGCCAGATCAAGCCGGGTTGGCGTGTCCTGGACATCGGCCCGCATACGATAGAGAAGTATCGCCACGAGCTGCGCAACGCGCGGATGATCATCTGGAACGGACCGATGGGCGTGTTCGAGTTCGAGAAGTTTGCGACGGGCACGCGGGAGATCGCTCGGGCCGTGGCGGAATCGGGCGCAATCAGCATCATCGGCGGCGGCGACTCCGTGGCGGCAGTGGAGCAAGCCGGCCTGGCGGACAAGATCACCCATATCAGCACCGGCGGTGGCGCCTCGCTCGAATTCCTCGAAGGCAAGACGCTACCGGGGATCGCCGTGCTGCCCGATAAGAGAGGCTGACTCTTGCAGCGACGATTCGGCAGGGATTTACGGTCGCGCAATGACGCCGCCGCCGATTACCTCGTCGCCGAGGTAACACACCAATCCCTGTCCAGGCGTCACGTCGCGCTGCGGCTCGTCGAATTCAAATATGGCGCCGCCGGTCGGCAGCGGCTTCAACCACCCGGCCGCTTCCTTGGCCTTGTAGCGAATCTTGGCCGTGCAGCGCAGCGGCTCGACCGGCGGCTCGCCGCTCACGTAATGCATCTTGTGCGTCTGTGCGATGCGCGTGCCCAGTTCGCCGGCGCTGCCGACGACTACGGCGTTGTTGACCGGATCTAACCGTATCACATATAGCGGCTCGCTGTGCGCCGAGCGCGCTGCAACATGGATGCCTTTGCGCTGACCGATGGTGTAGAAAGGCAGGCCCTGGTGTTGGCCGATCACTTCGCCGCGGGTGTTCACAATCGGCCCTGGCCGCGCGACCTCCGGCGCGTTGCGGATCAAGAAGCCGCGATAATCGCCTTGCGTTAGGAAGCATAAGTCTTGACTCTCGGCGCGCTCGGCGGTGGGCAGGCCGAACGCGCGCGCCATCTGACGCACCTCCTCCTTGGTGTATTCGCCGACCGGGAACATCGCGCGCGCCAGATCCTTCTGGCCGAGGACGTGCAGGACGTAGCTTTGGTCCTTGTGAGCGTCCTTCCCCCTGAGCAGGCGATGGCGAATCGTCATGGGCGGAGCGCTGGCATCCCCTGCTGCCACCCTCTGGACGCGCGCGTAATGGCCCGTCGCCAGATAATCCGCGCCGAGGGCGAGCGCCTTCTGCATCAAGAAGCCGAAGCGCACCGTTCGATTGCACGTGAAGCAGGGGTTGGGCGTCGTGGCGTCGGCGTATGCGGCGATCCATGTGTCCACGACGTGCTGTTTGAACACACCCTCGGCATGGATGTCGTAGAACGGGATGCCGAGCAACTTGGCGATGGCCCGTGCGTCGGCCACGGCTTCGGGGGTGCAGCAGCGATTAGCGTGAGGCGCCCCATTGCTCGCTGCTGCGCCGTAATCCTCTGCCCACAGGCGCAGCATGATGCCGATCACGTCATAACCCTGCTGCACCAGCAAGGCTGCTGCGACCGACGAATCTACGCCGCCGCTCATGGCTACGACAACGCGCGTCTTCTTCATCGCTCGTCGAATTCGAGGCTAGCCGCCCGCACGCGCGCCACGCATTTCGGCAGCGCCTCCAGCACGGCGTCAATGTCTGCTTCGGTCGTGTGGTAACCGAGCGTGATGCGCAAGCTACCCAGCGCCCACTCGCGTGGAACGCCCATCGCCAACAGCACCGGCGATGGCTCGGGGTTGCCGCTGGTGCAAGCCGAGCCGGTGCTGACAGCGATGCCTTCCACATCCAGCGCCATCAGCAGTGATTCCCCGTCCACGTTCTTGAACACGAAGCTGGCGTGGTTCGGCAGCCGGTCGGTGGGGTGGCCGCTGAGCCGGGCATCCGGCACACTGGCCAGCACGCCCTCAATGAGCCGGTCGCGCAGTTTGGCTAGCCGCAATGCCTGGGCGTCGCGCTCTCGCATGCTGTATTTGATGGCCGCCGCCGTGCCGACCGCGCCGGCGACGTTGACGGTGCCGGGCCGCCGCCCGCGCTCATGCCCGCCACCGGTGATCATCGGCACATATGGTGTGCCCTCGCGCAGGTAGAGCACGCCGACGCCTTTGGGACCGTAAAATTTGTGGGCCGAAAGGGCTAACAGGTCCACGTTCAGTTCGTCCACGTTGACGGGCAAATAGGCCGGCGCCTGAACGGCATCCGTATGGAAAGGCACGCCATACTCTCGGCAGATCGCGCCGATCTCGCGCACCGGCTGAAGCGTGCCGACCTCGTTGTTGGCCAGCATCACGCTGACGATAACCGTGTCCGGGCGGATGGCGCGCCGCACGTCGTCGGGATCCACGCGACCGCAGCCGTCCACCGGCAGCAAGGTTAGGTCGAAGCCGAACAGGCTGTGGAGTTGATGGGCGGTGGCCTCGACGGCGTGATGCTCGACCGGCGTGGTAATGATGTGGCCGGGCGAGCTGCCGTTGATGCGGCGCGCGGCGAAAGCGACCCCGCGCAGCGCGAGGTTGTCGGCCTCCGTGCCGCAGCCGGTGAACACGATCTCGCCGGCGCGCGCGCCGATCGCGCAACCGACTACCGCGTGCGCCTCGTCTAGTGCAGCAGCCGCGTCCCGCCCGAAGCTGTGCAATGACGATGCATTGCCGAACGCGCTGCTCCAGTAGGGGCGCATGGCGGCTTCCACCTCGTGCGCCACGGGTGTCGTGGCTGAGTAGTCGAGATAAATAGCGGCGCGCGTCTTACTCATCATAATGGAATTGTAGAGCGGTAAGGTTAGGATTGGATGACAGAAGACGAGATGAGGCCGAGATCGGTGCATATCCTGGGCGTGCGGGTGGACGATGTCACCTATCAAGAAGCCTGCGACATCGCCGAAGCGTTGATCCGGCGCGGCGGCGCGCACCAGTTCGCGACCGTCAACCCGGAATTCGTCATGGCAGCGCAGGAGGACGAAGAGTTCCGAGCGGTGCTGGCATCCACGGCGCTCAATGTGCCGGACGGCGCCGGGGTAGTGTGGGCTGCCGGTCGTCGCGGCTTGAAGTTGCGCCAGCGCGTGGCCGGCGTGGACTTGATGCTGGAGTTGTGCGCATTAGCGGCGCGCCATCGCTGGCGGGTGTTCTTGCTCGGCGCGCAGCCCGGCGTGGCCGAGCGCGTCGCAGCGGCGCTCGTGCTTGCCCATCGCGGCCTGATCATCGCAGGCACATATGCCGGCTCACCGCGTCGCGAAGAGGAGATGGCGATCGTCGCGCGCGTGCGCGCGGCGCGGCCACAGTTGCTCTTCGTCGCATACGGCGCGCCGGCCCAGGACAAATGGCTGGCGCGTAACCTGCCGCTCTTGATCCCTGCCGAGGGCGAAGGCCTCGGCGGGATCGTTGGGATGGGGGTGGGTGGCGCATTTGACTTCGTCGCCGGCGTACAGAAGCGCGCGCCGGCGTGGGTGCAGCGCGCCAACCTCGAATGGCTCTACCGGTTAATGCGCCAGCCGTGGCGCTGGCGGCGCCAGACGGCGCTCGTCCGCTTCGCCGTGGCCGCGATGCTAGAATCTTTCTAGGATGGCCCAGGAAGCTGGCGGCGCGAACGATGGCCCGGCAACTTTCACGCCAGAAAGAGCGTTGCGCTACCTGCGCGAATCCACACTCTTCGCACGCCTGACCGACGACGAGTTCAAAACCATCATCGGCCTGTTACATGCGCGCACGTTGGGTGAAGGCGAAGCGCTCATCGTGGCAGGTGGAGACGACACGAATCTATACATCCTGCGTCGCGGCAAGCTCCTTGTCCGCAAGCCGGATAAGGGAGGTAAAGATCCGCTCGACCGATTCGTGCAACCGGTTGCGATTCTGAACGAGTTGTCGTTTGTCACCGGACATCCCAACGTAGAGACTATCGAGGCGGTGACGCCCGCCCAACTGTGGTACATCCCACGCGCTGAGTTCCAGCAGCTTCTGCAGCGCCAGAAGCACCTTCGGGAGCGACTATCCTACACTCCTGAAGAGCAGCAGTACATCAAACAACCTCGTCGCTTCGACTCGCAGCGCCCAGGTGAGCTGGTGCTGTGGTTCGGGCGTAGGCACTGGTGGGTGCTCTTAAGGCGCCAGTGGCTCACGATGCTAATGTTGTTGTTCTTGGGGGTGACCTTCCTGCCGCCTATTCAGTCGCTCCTCAGCGGCGCGCTCGGTGTTGTGCCGAGGGCTGCCTTAGGGCTTGTGGCGCTCGCGAACTTCCTTTGGTGCTTCGTTGACTGGTGGAACGACTACTATGTGGTGACCGACCAGCGCGTGATCCATCGCGAGCGCATCCTCATCATCTACGATTCGCAGGACGAAGCGCCGATTCACTCGGTGCAGAGTGTCAAGGTCGAGCGGTCGACTTTTGCCGACAGCCTGCTGAATACCGGCACGCTTACAATCGAGACGCTGGGCGCGCGCGCCAACATTTGCTTCGACTGGGTGAGTGAGCCGGACAAGCTTGCCAAGCTAATCCTCGATCAGCAAGCTCGTGCTCGCCTCGAAGAATCCGCGATCGAGCGCGCGAAAGTGCGCAGCGAACTGCGCCGCGAGTTGAACATTGGGACGCAGCCGGCGGTGCCTAACCCCAAGGCGGACGAGAAGGGGAAGCAATCGCCGCCACTGCTGCGTCGTTTGGCGAGTGCCCTGGCCGACCTACGCAACGAGCTACTGCCGCGCGTGCGCTTAGCGCGCCCCTCCGGCGAAGTTGTCTATCGCAAACACTGGTTGGTGCTGGTCAAAACGACGATCGTGCCGCTCCTGTTCTGCTTGTCCTATCTTGCGGCGATAGCCTTCGTCTGGTTTGCTGAGCCCACGGCACGGCGCCTGTTGTTTGGGATGCCGGTGGTCATCGTCGTCGCAGCGCTCGGGTTCATCCTATTGCTCTGGCTGGTGTGGCAATACGAGGATTGGCGAAATGACCTGTATGTGCTCGCGCCGGATCGGCTGGTTGATTACAAACGTTCCCCGTTCGGTCTGCTCGGTACCAAGCAACGCACGGCCAGCCTGGCGAACGTGCAGAATGTCACTGCCGAGACTAAGGGATTCCTAGACAATTTGCTGAACGTGGGCGACGTGATCATTCGCACCGGCGGTGTGGACAACGAGTTGGACTTCGCTCGCGTCTGGAACCCGCGCGGTGTGCAGCGCGAGGTAGTCAACAGGGTAGAAGCCTATCGCGCCGAACAACGCGAGAAGGAAGCCGCGCGGCGTCGGCGTGAGTTTATCGAGTGGATCGGCATCTACGATGAGCTGATCCGCATTCACGGCAGACGCCCGCTGAGCTAGGCGTTGGATCGCTAAAGGCCTGCTGCTTCATCCCGACGATGTATGCTTTGCGTCGGAAGCGCACGAAGCTATGGTCAGAGTGATCCGAAAGATCGGCGATCCGATCCTGCGCCGAAAAGCCAAGAAAGTCGAGAAGATCACCCGCGAGACCTGGAAGTTACTCGACGACATGATCGAAACGATGCGCAAGGCCCACGGCCAGGGTCTCGCCGCCCCGCAGGTGGGCGTCTCGCAGCGCATCGCTGTGGTCGAAGTGCCCAAGTCCGATGCCATCGTCGGCAGCGGGGTGCTCTACGAGTTGATCAACCCCGAAGTGATCAAGCAGTCCGAAGAGATGTGGGAGCATCAGGAAGGGTGTCTCTCGATCCCCGGCTGGCGCGGCGATGTGGCGCGGCCGTATCGCATCGTCGTGCGCGCGCTCGACCGCAACGGCAACCGGGTTAAGTTTGAAGTCGAAGGCCACGTGGCGCGCGCCTTCCTGCACGAGATAGATCATCTGGACGGGGTGCTCTACATTGATAAGCTGGTCTCGCCCGATCGCATCTGGCGCGTCAACGAAGAGTCCACACAAGACCTGGAGTGATGCGCACTGACGTTTACACCACCCCCGAAGCCTTCGAGAAGCTGGCCGGCGAGTGGAACGCGCTACTCAAGCGGTCTGCGTCGAACACGCTCTTCCTGACCCACCAATGGCAGGCGACGTGGTGGCGCGAGCTGGGCGACGGTGAGTTGCGCGTGCTGGCCATGCGCGAGGATGGTGCGCTGGTCGGCATCGCACCGCTCTTCTTCGAGGCCAACGCGCTCGGCGCGGTGGAGGTCGCGCTGGTCGGTTGCAAGGAGGTGTCGGACTACCTGGACTTCATCTTCGCCCGCGGCCACGAACCGGCCTGCTTCCGGGCCGTCGTGGATTTTCTCAAGAGCAGCGACGCGCCGGCTTGGCACACCATTGGCCTGTGCAACATCGTCGAGACCTCACCCACGCTCGGCGTGTTTGCCGAAATGCTGAACGCCGAAGGATGGCGCGCGCGCGTGGCTTTTGAGGACGTCTGTCCTGTTGTAGCGCTGCCGGACACGTTTGACGCCTATTTGGCGATGTTGGACGGCAAAGAGCGCCGTGAGTTGCAGCGCAAGTTGCGCCGAGCGAGCGAGGACGTCGCCATCACCTTCGCAACCGATGCCGATGGGCTGGCGCGCGATATGGACGATTTCATCGCGCTGATGAAGGCCTCCGCGCCGGACAAGGCCGCGTTTATGACCCCGCGCATGGCGCGCTTCTTCCACGCCATCGCGCGCGCAATGTTCGAGGCCGGCTGGTTGCAGTTGGCTTTCTTAGAAGTTCAAGGGGTGCGCGCGGCAGCTTACATGAACTTCGTCTATGAAGATGCCGTGCTCGTCTACAACTCCGGCCTCGACCCCGAAAGGTATGCCTACCTCAGCCCCGGACAAGTGCTGATCGCTCGGTTGATCGAGAAGGCCATCCTCGACGGCTATCGCACGTTTGACTTCCTCCAGGGCGACGAAGAATACAAGTACAAACTGGGCGGGAAAGACGTCAAACTCTACACGCTCAGCGCGCGCCGATAGGCTCGGCAAATCGGCAAAGTTGAGGGTTGCTAGCCGGGCAGGTAATAGCTGATGGTCAAGCCGCTGCCAGGATACTTCACTTCGTCCACCAGGCGATAGCCGCGCACCTCGCCAAACGCGCGCACGATGCGCTGGCGCCATGCGTTCTTGTTGCGCATATCGTCGGTCTGGTACAGCGGCGACCACTCGTCCACGCGGATCAGCGTGACCTGTGCGCCGGGGTTTTCGTCCAGCCAGCGTTGCACGCGCGCAATGTCGTTTGGTCCTTCCACCGGCGGTGCGTCGTATTGGATGGGATGCGGGGTGTTGGCAAATGCGGGCAGCGGGCGCAGTCGCCACTCAAACAGCGGCGGGCTGAGCTCGCCGAAGGTGCCGATGATGAGCACTGGGCGGTTGGCCTGCTGCCAGCGCACGATCTGATGCGACGCCGCCCGTAGGTCATTGGCGAGGCGACCGGCCCACACCGGTTGCAGGCGCGGTATCCAGGTCAGCCAGCTCCACAGCGTCACCGCGAAGAGGACGAGTATGGTGGCAGGGGTGATGAGAGCGCGCAGGGCAGGGATGGACGATTGCAGGGCGAGCGATGAGGCGCCCGAACGGCCGGCAGTCGCCGATTCCGGCCCGCCTATCGTCCTGAGCAATTCTGCGAGGCCCAGCCCCGTCAACAGCCACAGCGACGGGAACAACGGTGTGATGTAGCGGTCGGCCTTCAGTTGATGCACGGTGGCCAATACGAAGCCAAGGGCGAAGAACACGGCCAACAGCGCCACGCCGGGATGACGGATGCGCGCCACTGCCCATGCTGCCCCCAACAGCGAAGCGCCGGTTAGCAGCGGGCTGGGCATCAGCCAGTCAAATGCCGTCCGCACATAGAACAGCAAGTTCTCGGCGCTCCAGAACGGGTAGCCGCTATCCTCGTTGGTGACGAAGAAGCGGAAGTCACGCCACTTCACCTCGGTCGGCACGATGTCGGTGCCCCCGAAGAACCAGAATACGATGCCCGCGACGAGCGGCGCGTATAGCGCGAGCATAGAAGCCTGCGGCTTAAGGGCCGCCAGGAGGCCAAGCCGTGCTTCCGTCGCAGCATTTGACGCGCGCAGCCGACGAAGGCGTTCCCCCAGGTCAACCATGCCTACCGCTGCGATGGCAAACGCGGCATAGTTGAACTTGGTGAGGAAGGCGAAGTACAGCGCACAGCCGGTCAGAAAGAACCAGGTGATGCGTTGTGTGCTCCAGGCTCGCAGAAAGCACCAGAAGGCGACGAAGACGACGAAGGCCACCGGCGTCTCCTGCATCGCCCAACTGCTCACGAAAAGCCAACCCGGTGCGCTGAGCGCGATGAGCCCGCTGGCTAGCCCTGCCAACGGCGCCCGGTGCGGGCAGATCTGATAGGCGATGGCGCACGCCATGAGCACGGTCGCGACGAGCATGATGTAAGCGAACAAGCGCGCGCTTTCGTCGCTGCGGCCCAGGATGCCCAGGAAAGGCGCCTGGAGCAGCGAAAATCCCGGCGGCCATAAGGTCTGAATGTGGAAGTCGCCCCACAACGCGCGTAGATCCAACGCCAGGATGTCGCGCAGCACGTAGTAGCCCGGCAGGCTGTGCGCCGCCTCGTCGAAGTTGAGCGGCGGCGCCGGCGCGATCAAGCGGAGGAAGACTTCGCGGCCTATGAACGCGGAGATCAGCGTGAGGAGTCCGGCAGCCATCCACGTGCGGGCTTTAGGCGACACACCGGTCAGTATACTCACCCGCAGCGCGCTTTTATGATCATAGCCCCTCATCGCATGCGCCGTTGGCTCGCGGCAGCCGCGCCTGTGGCCGCGCTTGTGTTGCTCTGGGCGTTGTTCTTCTGGCGCATCCTCACGCCGTCCGAAGCGGATCGCCTTACCTTTCAGCAAGGTGATTTCACCCTGCAGTTTCTGGCCTATCGTCAACTTGCCTATCGGCAGTTCGCCGCGGGGCGCTTTCCGGTGATCGAGGAGTGCCTATACAGTGGTCATCCCTTCCAAGCGGATCCGCAGTCGCAAGTGCTATACCCGCCGGTGCTCGTCGCCATGTTGATCGGGCGCGCGTTGGGCTGGCCGGAGTATCCGCTGCGCGCGCTGGAGTGGGAAGTGATGCTGCACGTGCTCCTGGCGGCGGGCGGCATGTATGCCTTCCTGCGCCTCGCCGGCCGTGAGTCGGGTAGGCCGAGGCTGCACCGCCTCGCCGCGCTGATCGGCGCCACCGCCTTCGCATTCGGCGGCTTTATGACCGGCTATGCCATGCTCCAGACCGGCATCCTGCAGACGGCGGCCTGGCTGCCGCTCATCCTGCTGGTCATCCGCCGGTTGGCGGCACAGCGAAGCTGGATGCCTGCCGCAGGGATGCTCGCCGTCTTGGTCTTCTGCGCTTTCACCGCCGGCCATCCCCAAACGCTGCTCTTCCTGGTGTATACCGGTGCTGCTGCGTTCGTCTTCTGGCTCTGGCAGGCCCGACGGGGTGCGGGGTGCGCTGTGCTGCTGAAGCAGGGCCTCATGCGCGGCGGTTTGGCCGCCGCCCTCGCCATCGGCTTGAGCGCGGCGCAGCTCATCCCCACGCTCTCTTTCATGCTGGCTTCGACGCGCGCCGCGCTGACCTTCGAGCAGGCTGGGCGTGGCTTTGGGCTGCACGACATCGCGCTGTTCGCGCTCACCGGCGTGATCAACGTGTGGCAGCCGATCTACGTGGGCCTCGCGCCGTTGACACTGGCCGGCGTCGCCATCTTGGCCGCCGCGCGCGCGCCCGACCGACGGCAGGATGTATGGCTGTGGTTCGCTATCGGCCTGGGCGCACTCGTGCTTAGCTTCGGCGCCAATGCCGTGGCCTTCGACCTAGCGTATCTTCTCGCGCCCGGCTATCGCCAGTTCCAGGCGCAAGAGCGCCATGCCGTGAT
The DNA here is from genome assembly GCA_025056965.1 of Thermoflexales bacterium. Taxonomy (GTDB): domain Bacteria; phylum Chloroflexota; class Anaerolineae; order J036; family Brachytrichaceae; genus JAAFGM01. The sequence goes on from JANWVF010000034.1 coordinate 18,350, forward strand.
CGTCACGTTCGCATTGTGCGTCCTATCCGCCTACGGCGCGGACGGCTTGCTGCGTCCGCTGCGTCCGCGCGCCCGCTCAAAGTTACAGCGCGCCGCGCGCCGGCTAGGGCTCGCGGGCGCAATTGCGTTTGGCGGCCTGATCACCTTGCTGATCGCGCAGCGTCTCATCGGCGCGCCGGCCGAGGCAAGCCGATCCGTCCCGGCCGATCGAGTAGCGTTGATCGTGCTTGGCTTGCTTGGTGCGGCAGCGCTCTTCGCTTGGCGCGCACGGCTGGGCCGGATGCCGCGTTGGTTGTGGGGGTGCGCGCTGCTCGGCCTCATCGGCTTTGATCTGTTCAGCGCCAACCGCTATACCGCCACCCAGCCGATGGCCGACCCGTTCCCGCCCAACCCGCTCATCGCACCGATTGAACCGACGCAAGCGCCGAACAGCCATTCGCGCGTGTATAACCACTTTGGCCTGCCGCTAAACGGCGCGTGCATCGCCGGCCTGAACGAGGTCGGCGGCGGCTCGCCCATCGTCCTGCGCGCATATAAATCGCTGCTCGATAACGCGCCTGAGGATGTGATGGTGAAGCTGCTCAATGCGCGCCATGCGGTGACCTGGCGCGGCGCAATGGAAACGCCGGAGGGGGTGATGATCCCATGGTTCTTGCTGGCGCGCGATACCTTCGAGGGCAAAGAAGCGAGCACCTATCGGCTCGACTGGCAGCCGCAGACGTTCAACGGCGCCTGGATCCCGCAGCAGATTACCGGTGTGTCCTCCGAGGCGGAGATGTATCGGCGCATGCGCGCGCCTGGCTTCGATCCCTTCGCCGAGGTGATCTTGATCCATCCTCCGGATGAGTGGCGTTCGCGCGGCGCGAACGGCAGCGCGGCCATTGAAGGCAAGTCACCCGGCTACATCAAGGTCGCGGTGAACACCAACGCGCCATCGCTGCTCGTCGTCAGCGAGGCATATCACTGGAACTGGGTAGCGCTGGTGAATGGACGCGAAATCCAAACGATTGCGGTCAATGGCGCGCTGCTCGGCGCGTTCATCCCCGGCGGCGCGTTCAGCGTGGAGTTCAGCTACCGTCCGCTTGACCTGTATATCGGCGCAGTGATCAGCGCGATCACGGCGCTCGTGGCCGCGGGAATGGTCGTTGCTTCGCCGAGGGCAATCAAGGCAGGTCTACGACGAAGATGTTGCGGGCGATTTCGATGCTGACGTGTCGGGGTTGGCCGTCGCTGAGGTACACGGTGAGCGCTGCGTCGTTCGTCCGGTGGCCCATGGTCACGACGGTCTGCGGCATCAGGCCTAAACCGGCCACCTCGCGCAGCAGCTCGGGGTTCTCGTCGCGCACGCGCTCGATGCGCACCCGGCGGCCCTCCGCAACGCCATCCAAGGTGGCCTTGGAGCTGGCCGCGACTGCGCCGTCCTTGGTCGGGATGGGATCGCCGTGCGGATCTACGGTGGGATGGCCGAGTAAGGATGAGATGCGATCCTCGAACTCCTCGCTGATCGCGTGCTCCAGCCGGTCGGCTTCGGCGTGCACCTGATCCCAGGAATATCCCATCGCCTCGGTCAGATACAGCTCGATCAGCCGATGATGGCGGATCACCTCAAGCGCGATCTTTTCGCCCGCCGGGGTGAGCGTTGCCCCCTGATACGGCTCGTAGAGCACCAGCCGAAGCTCGGCTAGCTTCTTGAGCATGCCGGTGACGGAAGCCGCCGTCACGTTCAGCCGCGCCGCAAGCGCCGTCGTCGTCGCTCGCTCATTCTCGTGCCGCAAGCTGTAGATAGCCTTCAGATAGTCCTGGACCGATTCAGAGAGCATGGCTCCGTTCCGCCTCCGGCCTGTGCTTAGGTGCGGACGCGAGTGCGCCGCGTGAGTCTCACCGGTGTTACCATATCATGGAATCGAAAACTATGAGCGCGCTCTTGGTCAGCGTGGGGTGCGGCGTGGCCGGTTACTTGATCGGCTCGATCCCATTTGGCTGGATTATCGTCAAGTTGGTCAAAGGAATAGATGTGCGGCAGTTCGGGAGCGGCCGCACGGGCGGCACGAACGTCTTCCGGGCAGCCGGCGTTGTGCCGGGCCTGCTGACCGCCATCCTTGACGTGTTGAAAGGCGTGGCGGCAGTGCTCATCGTGCGACAGCTTGTCCCGAACACGGCCGGTTGGGCCGAGGCGCTGACCGGTTTTGGGGTCGTGCTTGGCCACAACGCGTCGTGCTTCCTCAACTTTCGCGGCGGCGCGGGCGGTGCGACCGCCGTCGGCACCAGCATCGCGCTCTGGCCGTGGGGCGGTGTGCCTGCCTTCGTGGTCGGTTCGCTCATGCTCTTCGTCGGCGGCTACGCTTCGATCGCTTCGATGTTGGCCGGATTGATCGTCGCCGTGGCCAGCACCGTCGGCGCAGCCCTGGGCGCGGCGCACTGGTCATACGCTGCCTATGGCTGGGGCGTGCTCGGCCTGATCCTGATCGCCTTGCGCCCGAACATCGAACGTCTGCGCGCCGGCACCGAGAAGCGCGTGTCCTGGTTCAAGCGCCCCGGCCCGGCGCAATCCGGCTCGCCTACGGCGCAGCAATGAAACCGCTTCATCCTCGCCGCATAGACGTCCTATACGAGGACGATGACCTGATCGCCGTCAATAAGCCCGCCGGGGTAACTACCGCGCACGACGCCGCGCGCCCCGATGAGCTGGATCTGCAGGCGCTGCTGGAGGCGCGCTTCGGACGGCTATGGCTGGTGCATCGCCTCGACCGTGACACCAGCGGCATCATTGTCTTCGCGCGCAACGAAGTTGCCCATCGCGCGCTGAGCGAGCAGTTTGAGGGTCGCGGCGTGACAAAGATCTACCACGCGCTCCTCGTGGGTAACCCGACTTGGACGGAGCGCACTGCCGACATCCCGCTTCGCGTGGACGGCGACCGTCGCCATCGCACGGTTGTGGACGTTGTGTGCGGCAAGCCCGCAGTGACGCACTTCCGCGTATTTCAGCGCCTGAAGCGGTATGCTCTGGCCGAGGCCATCCCGGAGACCGGTCGCACGCACCAAATCCGCGTGCATGCAGCATCGCTCGGCCATCCCATCGCTGCCGACGAACTGTACGGCGATGGCAAGCCGATCTTCCTTTCGCAGCTGAAACGGGATTACCGCCCCAGCAACAGCGAGGAGCTGCCGCTCATCGGGCGGGTAGCCTTGCACGCGCGCCGGTTAAAGCTGACCCACCCGCTGACAGGTGCGGCGCTGGACCTGCTTGCCCCGTATGCGAAGGATTTCAACGCCGCAGTTAAGCAGCTGGAGAAGCTGACCTGAAGTCTCCGGCCTCTTTCGCCTCGACTCGCTCTTGTAGACTACGAGGGTTAACCGGCTATGTCAGTTGAATCTCACGCTCCCATCGCTTTGGCGGTCATCGGCGGCAGCGGTTTATACGCAATGCCTGGCCTGACCGACGTTGAAGAACTCGCCATCGCGACGCCGTTCGGCGCCCCGTCGGACGCGATCATGGTCGGAACCTACCATGGCTGTCGCATCGCCTTCCTGCCGCGCCACGGGCGCGGACATCGCTACAGCCCCAGCGAGGTGCCCTACCGCGCCAACATCTGGGCGCTCAAGTCGCTAGGGGTGAAGCATGTCGTGAGTGTGAGCGCGTGCGGCAGCTTGCGCGAGCATCTGCGCCCTCGCGACATCGTGGTGCCGGATCAGCTGTTCGACTTCACCAAAGGCAAGCGTGCCTCCTCGTTCTTCGAGGGCGGCGTCGTTGGACACGCTTCCGTTGGTGAGCCGTTCTCCAAATCGCTGCGCGCGGCGCTCGCCCAGGCCGTCCGCGATGCCGGTGGAACGGTGCATGATGGCGGCGTTTTCATCACCATCGAAGGCCCGCGCTTCAGCACGAAAGCCGAAAGCCGCGCCTTCCGTGCCTGGGGCTGCGACATCATCGGCATGACCGCCTGTCCGGAGGCCTTCCTCGCCCGCGAGGCTGAGTTGGACTTCGCCATCATGGCCCACGTCACGGATTACGACGTATGGCACGAAGAAGAAGGCGAGGTGACGGTGGAGATGGTGGTGCAGCGGCTGAACGATAACCTGGCGCTGGCCCAACGCACGATTGCGAACCTGGCGCCTGTAGCCGCGACGTTGCCGCACGAGAGCGCCGGAGCGATGCGCTACGCGGTGATGACCGCCCGCGATCGCATCCCGGCCGAGGCACGCGAGCGGCTGAGCTTGCTCGTGGGCAACTACTTGTGACTCGGGGAATGTGAATCTCGTGTCTCTCAAGCCCCACCTCGTCAACGGCGGCCAAGTGGAGCGCTGCGGCGACGTCTTTCGCCTGAGCATCCCGCCGTCCACCTCTGCGGCCTACACGGATGCGCAGCTCGATGACTATGAGCACGCGCTGCCGCGCCGATTCAGCAATACGCCTCCCCAGCGCCTGCGCTTGCGCGCGCGCTTCTCGCACCCCTCCGGCGCACTCAAGGGCACGGCAGGCTTCGGATTCTGGAATCACCCGTTTACGCGCGAGGGCGGCGTGCTTGAGCCGCCACGCAACGCCTGGTTCTTCTACAGTTCGCCGGAGTCCGACTTGCGCATCGTGCGCGGCGCGCCCGGCCATGGATTCAAAGCGGCAGCCCTGCACACGCCGTTGCCTTCGACGGATCGGCGAGTGAAGGGCTTGATCACGCTCGGCAACCTGGCGTTGAAGTTGCCCGGCATCTCTGCGCTGGCGATGGCTGCGGCGCGCACGATCGTTCGGGCGCGTGAAGCCGTGCTCGCCTTGGACATGACGCAGTGGCATCATTACGCGTTGGACTGGCTGCCCGACGTCGTGATCTTCAAGGTAGATGGGGAGGAAGTGTTGCGCGCACCGTCGCCGCGCGGCGCCCTGGGATTCGTCGCCTGGGTGGATAACTATCGGGCTGTGGCAGCGCACTCCGGCGAGTACCGCTTTGCCTATGTGGAGGTGCCTGAGCCGCAGTGGATGGAGCTGGTGCTAGAGGAGTGAGTTCCCGGCGCTCACTCAAAGCTCTTCCTCGAACATGCTGCTGATGGACTCGCCGTTGTGGGTGCGCCGGATGGCCTCGGCCAGCAGCGGGGCGATCGAGATCACATGCATGTTCGGCAGGCGCTTCTCCGGAGGAATCGGCACGGTGTTGGTGACGACAATCTCGTCCACATCGGACTGTGCGCGCAGCCGCTCGATAGCCTTGCCGGTGAACAGCCCATGCGTACAGGCAACCGACATGCGGCGAACGTTGCGTTTGCGCAGGCATTCGAGCGTCTCGATGATGGTGCCGGCATTAGCGATCTCGTCGTCGAGCACGATCGCATCCTTGCCTTCCACTTCGCCCACGATGTCCTCAATCACAACGCGGTCATCGGAGAGGCGCTGCTTGCTGCCTGCAGCCACCGGCAGACGCAGCATGCGCGCAAACTTGGCCGCCGACTTGGCGTTGCCGAGGTCGGGCGAGACGACCACGGTGTTATCCAAGTCGCCGCGCTCCTTGTAGTAGCGCGCCAGGGTGGTCAAGGCGTTCAGGTGATCTACCGGTATGCTAAAAAAACCATGCACCTGCGGCGAGTGCAGCGTCATGGCGATGACGCGGTCCGCGCCGGCAGTCTTAAGCAGGTCAGCTACCAACCGGCCGGCGATCGAAATGCGCGGCGCGTCCTTCTTATCGGAGCGGGCATAGGCGTAGTGCGAGATCACCGCCGTCAGGCGCGCCGCAGCCGACCCTTTGGCGGCATCCAGCATCTGCAACAGCTCCATCAGGTTCTCCTGCACCGGCGGACAAATCGGCTGGATGAAGAAGACGTCCGCCTCCCGGCAGCTGGTCAGGAGCTGAACCTGAATGCAGTCGTTGCTGAAGCGCCGAATCTCTACCGGCGAGAGTGGCAGGCCGAGGTGTTGGCAGATCTCTTCGGCTAACTCACGATGCGCGCTGCCGCTGAAGATGGTGATGCCTCGCATGGTGCTTCCCCTTCGTGCGGGATAGACATTATATGAAGGCGAGTAGGGTTTAGCGATGCTCCGGCGAGGCCTCGCTCTGCAGGGTGAGGATGGCGGCGTGGCCGACCTCGGTGGGCCAGTATGTCGCGGAAGGGAACTTCTTGTTGCTGCTGATTAAGCCTAGCTCAACCAGCGCTTCGACGTCGGCTGCATCTACCGGCTCGCTGCGACCGTCAGGGTAGTGCAGCGCGTAATTTTTGCTTCCTTCGATGTCGCGATGGTCTTTCAGGCGCAGGCCACGCGCCATCCCCAGCATGATCTGCCGCTGCCGTTCGGTCAGTTGCATCTCCGGCCTAAACCGTGCTGCCCCTGTCGTGCTCAGCGCGCGATTAGCCTAGTTCGTGTACGTATGCTTGAAGCTGGCGTTGATTGATCTTGACGTATCTATCCGGGATGATCTGAGCCATCTCCTCCTCGGTTAGACGGAACGACAAGATCTTCAGCGCGTCCTCCGGCGATTGGCCGTAGGCCAGCTTCTTTTTGCCGTTCTTCATGTCGAACAGATACATGTAGTGCGGGTTAGAGAAGCTGCTCATGGCCGTAATTCTAAGTCACGCTCCAGGCTATGCCTTCGCGAGTGCGTCCCAGTAGTCCACGCGCTGCTGCCGGATGGTGGCCAAGCCGCGATTGATCTCGTCGTCGTATTTGCCGCTCAGCAGGTCGCGGTAGAACTGGTAGTCAATGCCTTTCACCTTCTCGTCGTCGGGGTAGCGATGGTAGTTCTCCTTCGACATGAGGCTCTTGCCCTCGGCGATGATCTGGTGTCCAAGCGCCGAGCCGGGGTAGGGCGCATAGAACGAGATAGACGGCATGATGCGCTTGGTGTATTTGATCATGCGCATCGTCTTGAAGGCGTCTTCGCGCGTTTCGCCGGGGATGCCGAGCATGATGTTGCTCCAGAACACCGGCGGCTTCAGCCCCTTGGCCTCCATGTCGTCCCCGATGCGGGTGAGCAGGTCAATCGCAAAGTAGTTATCTTCCTCGGTGCATTCCTTGTTCAGGATCTTCAGCACGCGATCGCTCCCGCTCTCGAAGCCGATGGATACCGTGCTCCAGTTGGTCTTGCGCACCAAGGCCTCGAACAAGTCCGGCCACTGCCGCACGGTGTCGGCGCGCGCGGCGGCCCAGTAAGGCCATGTTTTGTTGGCGTACTTAGGATACTTGTCCAGCCATTCTTCCAACCAGGATGGATTCTGGAAGAACATTGAGTCATGGATGACGACCGAGCCGATTGGACCATAGGTTTCATCTAAGTAGTTCAGTTCCTCGATCACCATGTCCACCGGCCGGCGCCCCATGTTAGGGATGTAGCTGTTCTCGTTGCAGAAGGCGCACTGCCACGGACACACGCGGCTGGTGAGGATGGTCGCTACCGGCGGCGGCCCCCAGCCGCATTCCGGCTCCAGCGGCCAGTTGAACTTGGCTGCGAGCTTCTTGCTTGCCGGCTGTGGCCATAGTGTGCGGTCAATCATCGGCCATTCGGCCATGCTCTTGGCGCCCACGCCCAAGATCACGCGCGGGAAGGCATCGGGGTTGGTCACCAAGTTAACGATCACGTTTTCGCCCGGCCCTTGGCAGATCTTGTCGAACTCAGGCACGGCCAGCATCTCGTCCAGCGCCACAGTAGCATGCATGCCGCCGGTCAGCACAATACCGTTTGGATTGACTTTCTTGAAGATCTGCGCCGAGCGATAGGCGACCGGGAAGGTATAGCTGCGCACGTTCATGATCAGCATGTCGTAGCCCTTCATGCGCTTCTCCACCTCTTCCCAGCTCGTGCATTGGCGCGTGCTGAACATGTCCGTCATCACGCCATTCTGATGGAGGATCGTGCGCAGCAGGCCCATGCCGTGATCCTGCCATTGCTCATGTGGGCCGGCGGGGTTAACCAGGTCTCCCAGGTCGCCTAAGTCCAACCACAGGCGCTTCGGTTGCTTGCCCTCCGGCTTCACTTTCGGGTTGAGAAGGTTCTTGAACATCGCTCTCTGAATTCGCCATGCAGCCGATATGTTAACCCTAGAGTCGTCCTCTGAAGATTGCTAGGGTGCAACACCGGCGCTTGCCTGTGTGAAAAGTCAAATGCCGAATGTCTCCCCCGCGCTTCTTAGGCGTCGGAGGTGACATTCAAGCAACTCTGTTGTGGATGGATTTGGATTCAGTGACAACCGCAGCCGGAGCCGCAGCTCGCGCCCTCGTCGGTTGAGGCGCTATCCTTCGTCCTGAACGAATGCCCACAGCCGCATGACGATACGGCATTGGGGTTGTCAATCTTGAAGCCGCCGCCCATCAGGCTGTCCACGAAGTCAATCGAGGCGCCGCTCAGATACATCAGGCTGGTGGGGTCAATGAAGAGTCGGATGCCATTCTGATTGACAACGGTATCGAACTCGCGGGGCTGGGCCTCGAAGGCCATGCCGTATTGCAAACCGGAGCAGCCGCCTCCGGCGACGAACACGCGCAACCCGTAGCCGGGGATGTTGCGCTGGTGCATCAGCTCGCGAAGTTTAGCCTCGGCGGCTGGGGTCAGCGTCATCGCCGGCGGCTCTGCCGTTTCGAGCTGAGCCTTCGTTTCGACCAAGTCAACGGTTGCCATCTCTGTTTTAAACCCTCCTTCTCGTTTGAACTGCCGATCAATCGGACTCAAGTCCACTTTTTGGCAGTCGTTCGATACGCGCGTGGCTGCGCAACGAACTGTTCGCGATTGTAGCACGGGGTGGGAGGTCAACGAACGCTTCCAGGGTGGCACGAGTAACGCGCCAAGCTTGTGGGCAATCCCTCACTCATCGGGAAATAAGCCGGGTAGGTATAATCGCGCCGGATTTCACAAGATGGCTGACCCGCTCTACTGGGACGACGCCTACCCGATTGCGCTACTGCTGCGCGCCGCGCATCCACACGTGGCCGACCCAACAACGCTTGACCTGGGTGTGCTACACGAGTGGGTTATTCGGCTGGACGGCTTCAGCGACGACCGCAACGCATGGCCAATCGAGTGGTTGGAACGCATTCAAATGGAGTGGGTTGAGTTACTATCGCCATAAGTAAAGCACTTCGGCCGTGAGTTCGCCGCGTTGCAACGCACGCGAGCGATCGCGCAACCGATGAGAGGGAAGGTGGAGATGGCTGAACAGAAAAACGCGCCTGAAGCATTTGAGAATGATCCTCGTGTGCCAGAGGAGCTGAGAAATAACGTTTTCATCACCTCGTTGGATAAGCTCTACAACTGGGGACGCAAACGCAGCATGTGGCCGATGCTGTTTGGTCTGGCCTGCTGCGCAATTGAGATGATCGCTACGGCTGCCAGCCGGCATGATCTCGCGCGCTTCGGCTGGGAGCTCATGCGCGCCAGCCCGCGTCAGGCCGACTTGATGATCGTCTCCGGCACGGTGACCAAGAAAATGATCCCCCAAATCGTGCGTCTCTACAATCAAATGCCGGAGCCGCGCTACGTCATCGCGATGGGCGCATGCGCCACTGCCGGCGGTCCGTTCAAGGAGGGGTATAACGTCGTCAGCGGCGTAGATAAGTTCATCCCGGTAGACGTGTATATCACCGGTTGCCCCCCGCGCCCCGAGGCCCTGCTGCACAGCTTCATCAAGCTGCAAGAGAAGATCGAGAAGCAATCGCTGCGCAACGTGCCGTGGTATCAGAAAGGGGAAGAGGACGTTGTGCCCGTCCCTGTGCTGGGGCCCGATCTGGTAGACATGCGCCGCGCGCAAGAAATCAAGGAGAAGGCCGCGCAGGCCGCATCTGCACAGCAGCAGTCGGCGGCCTGACAAAGCGAGGAGAACGATGGCTGAAGAGATGACCAATCCCACCCCGGCGGAAACGCCCGCGGCGCCGAAAGCTGCGTCTGCTGCGAAGCCTGCGGCGACGGCTGCTAAGCCGGCAGCGGCTAAGCCTGCCGGCCACGCCGCGCCTAAGGGCCCGCCCCTTGCCACGTTGACCCCGGAGTTGCTGCAACTCCAACAGCAGTTCGGCGAAAGCGTGATCACGCCCGCGCCATACGTCGGTGTGCTGGTGAACGATCTGAGCAAGTTGCGCGACGTCATGACGTATGTGCGCGATCAGCTCGGGTTCGACATGCTGGCCAACGCAACCGCCGTGGACTACATCAAAGAAGGCTACATCGAGGTGGTTTATCACCCCCAGCGGTCAAAAGGAGGCCAGCCAATCACGCTTAAGGTGCGCGTGCCTCGCGGCAAAGATCCGGTCGCACCAACCGAAGTCGCCGTGCCTTCGCTCACCCCCGTCTACGCTGGAGCGGAGTTCCAAGAGCGCGAGATTTATGACATGTATGGGGTGCGCTTTGAGGGCCACCCTGACCTGCGCCGCATCCTGACCTGGGAGGGCTTTTACGGATGGCCGCTGCGCAAGGACTGGCGCGAAGCCTATTACGAGGGCGACACCAAACCGTTTGACTCGCGCTGGCCGGGCGGCCACCACGAGCTGGCCGAAGAACGCGTGCCGTGGGCCGATAACGTGAACTATCCACCCGGCTTTGACCCGTTGAACTTTACCGCCAACCCCGATGCCGGTCTCTACGACAGCATGGCCGCCGGCGTGCCCGGCCTAGACGCCAAGTCGAATGGCCACGCGCTGCAGCCCGAGGGGATTGGCGCAGCCGTGCCGGTGCTCGACCGCAACCGCAACACCATCGCGGATGAGGAAGAGTTGCAAACCGACCAGATCATCGTCAACATGGGTCCGCAACACCCGTCCACGCATGGCGTGCTGCGCATGGTGGTCAAGCTCGACGGCGAAACGGTCACCGACCTGAAGCTCGTGCTTGGCTATCTGCATCGCAACCACGAGAAGATCGGCGAGCGCAACACCTGGCTGCACAATATTCCCTATACCGATCGGCTAGACTACATCTGCGGCTTGGCCAACGAACTCGGCTACGTGATCACGGTCGAGAAGATGATGGGCATTAAGCCGACCGAACGCGCCGAGTATCTCCGCGTGATCATGGCCGAGCTGACGCGCATCCAGTCGCACTTCTGGGCGATCGGCTTTCTGTTGAACGACCTCGGCGCCTTCTACACCCCGGCACTCTACTTCATTACCGAGCGCGACTTGATCTTGGATCTGTTCGAGTCGGTGACCGGCAGCCGACTCATGTGCAACTACATGCGCTTCGGCGGCGTCAGCCGGGATTTCACCGAGGATCAGATCATGCACGCGCGCCAGCTCGCCTTCGACCGCATCCCGCGCAAGATTGATGAGCTAGAGCAACTGCTCACCGACAACGAGATTATCAAAGCCCGCACAATTGGAGTGGGCTACTTGCCTGCCGAACGCAGCATCAACTACAGCTTGACCGGGCCGTGCTTGCGCGCTGCGGGCGTGCCCTACGACATCCGGCGCGTGGATCCTTACAGCATCTACGACCGCTTCGACTTCGACATCCCGGTGTTCTACGGTGCGGACGTGTACGACCGCTACCGCGTGCGCGTGGCTGAGATGCGCCAGTCGTTGCGCATCGTCCAGCAGGCGCTGAACCAGCTCGACCAAACTAAGCCCGGTGACATCCAGGCTGGCAAGAAGGCCTACAACCATCGTGTGCCGGCCGGTGAAGCTTACGGGAGGGTCGAGACGCCTAAGGGCGAGCTCGGCTTCTACCTGGTCAGCGATGGCGGCCAGAACCCGTATCGCTACCACGTGCGCTCAAGCTCGTTCATTAACTTGAACTCGCTGAAAGAGATGACCGTCGGCCACAAAGTTGCCGATGCCGTCGTTATCCTGGGCTCGTTGGATATCGTGCTGGGCGAAGTGGATCGTTGAACTTTCAGAATAGCAAGACAGAGGTGAGCCATGGGTTTGATGGGAACTGGCATCCTGAAGGGGCTGGGCGTAACCCTCAGGCACTTTATTGACACTTACGCGGAAGACCTAAAATACATCCTAAACAAGGGTGGCGTGCAGCAGCCGCGCCCGCTGCGTCGGCAAAGTCCCAAGAACAGAGGATTGGTCACGGTTGAGTATCCGCGCGAGCGGTTGCCGTTGCCGGAGAACTTCCGCTACGTGCCCTTCTTGGTCTACGACACCGAGAAGCAGGACGACAAATGCACTTCGTGCGGCATCTGCGCCAAGGTCTGCCCGCCGCAGTGCATCTGGATCGTGCGGACGGAAGATCCGGTCACCAAGCGCCCTGTGCCCCAGCCGAAGGAGTTCTACATTGACACGACCATCTGCATGAACTGCGGCTACTGCGCAGAGTTCTGCCCGTTCGACGCGATCAAGATGGATCACGATTACGAGTTGAGCTACTACCCGAATCAGGAGCCCAACGCGCGGCTGGTGCATGACAAGGCTCGCCTGACCAAGCCGGATACGTATCACGCCGCCATTCACCCGACCGACTGGCGTCGCGAGCTAGAAGATCGAGCGGCAGAAGAGGCTAAGAAGAAGGCCGCTGCTGAGGCCAAAGCCAAGGCCGATGCAGCCAAGCCATCGCCGGCCGCCGCAGCGAAGTCTGTGGCCAAGCCGACCGCTGCGTCCGACGCTCCCGCTCAACAAGCCGATGCGGAGAACAAGTCCGCAGGCGAATGAGGTGCACGAAGGCGTATCGGATTGCCCGGCAGCGGCGCAGAAACCTCGCTTCTGCGCCGCTGTAACGGCACCGCGATTGGCAGTGCATCGCCGGTCTGGTAGAGTTCTACGCGCTGAATCCGCATGGGTGATATCTTTGACTTCCTGCTCGTCAACCCAATGACGAACGCGCTGATGCTGCTGTACGGGTTGCTGTTTAACCAGTACGTGCTGGCCATCATCGCGTTGACGTTGATCATCCGCCTGGTCACGCTGCCGCTCACCTTGAAGCAGCAGATCTCCGCCTTCAAGATGCAGGCGATGCAGCCGCAGATCAAGGCGCTTCAGGAGAAATACAAAAATGACCCGCAGCGATTGCAAGCCGAAATGCGCAAATTGGGCTTCAATCCGTTCAGCGGGTGCCTGCCGCTGCTTATCCAGTTTCCCATTCTGATTGCGCTCTACCAGGCCATCATTCGCACGCTGACCGTTACGCCGCTCAGCACGCTGGAGCTGGGCAAACATCTGTATGGCTTCCTGCCCGGTCTCTCTACGCTCGTGCCGATAGACTCGCGCTTTTTGTTGTGGGATCTAGGTCAGCCTGATCCGATCTTCGTCATCCCGATCCTGGTCGTGGTGAGCACCTACTTCGCCAACAAGGCGATGACGCCGCCGACGACCGACCCGACCATGCGCCAGACCAACCAGATGATGCAACTGATGATGCCGCTGATGTTCGGCTTCTTCATGCTCAGCACGCCGGTTGGGCTGGGCGTGTATTGGATCGTCTCGAACCTGATCGG
>JANWVF010000086.1 GCA_025056965.1 Thermoflexales bacterium
TGCGCCGGGCAAGTCGCAGACCTATTCGGTTGAAGCAAGTCTCGCCGAGTTGCGGGGCGCTCTAGCTCGCTTAGGCCGACGGACGCGGTGCTTTTCGCGGTGTGTGGAAGCGCTGCGGCGGTCGGTTGCGTCCTTTGTGCCATGCTGGAATCGGCGGCAGCTGTTCAAGCAAGCGCATCCGGGTTATCAGAGCTATCCGCGGGACTACGCAAGTATTTGGATTTAGGCACTCCCCTCGCGCCGGCGGGGGAACATGGAATCAAGCCGACGGCTGCATCGCCGGTCAAGCCGCTGCAGTTGGCCGACGCTCGACTAGATGAGCTCACGCCTCGCGTTTCACACCATCAGGCCAACCTGTCCTGCCGCTTCCACGATCAGTCGCCAAGACTCATCGGCAAGCGGGATGCCCTCGCGGAGGCGCCGTTCGCGAGTGCGAAAGTCAACTGCGCCGGGCAACAGCACTTCGCCGAAGCCCTCCATCGGCGGTGTGTTCACCACGTAGGCGCGCATGTCCTCGACGAGCGCCTTGAACGTTTGCACACCGCAGAAGGCTTCCGGATCAATCGCAATCAGGCACAACCCATTGACGTGGGGATAGGACCGGCGGGTCGCATAGCCGGCCAGCACCCCGCCCAGCAGTTCAACCAGCAGAGCCAGACCGAACCCCTTGTAGCCGTATTGCGAGCCGAAGGGCAGGATCGCGCCGCGGGGCGGGCCGTAGAAGGCTCGTGGGTCGGTGGACGGCCGACCTTGCGCATCTATGATGGTCCCCTCGGGCAGCGGCTTGCCTGCGTGAAGGTGCAGCCGAATCTTGCCCTCCGGCATCATGCACGTCGCCATATCCATGACGATGGGCGCGCTGCCGGCGGCGACCGGCACCGCCCAGGCCAGCGGGTTGGTCCCCAGCCGTCCTTCTCGGCCACCCCACGGCGCAACCGAATGGCCGCCGCGGGTGTTGTTCACGAAGGCCAGTCCGATCAAGTCGCGCTCGGCGATCCGCTGGACCCATGCGCCCAGCCGGCCGACATGATGGCTGTTCTGGCTGACTACGCAGGCCACGCCTCCGCGCGCCTTCTGGCAGACAATTTCGACCATGGCGCGTGCGCTGACCGCGCCGAAGTTGAAGCCGCAATCCACGATGGCTGTCGTAGGCGTTTGCTTTACAATGCCGATCCGCGCACCGGGCCGGATGCGACCCTCACGCATGTCGCCGACATACTGCGCAGCACGCATGACGCCGTGCGAGTCGAACCCCAACAAGCTAGACTCGACCAACTCCTCGGCAGCGATGCGTGCCTCTTCCGCCGGTGCGCCGTGTGCGACAAATAGCTTCACGCACACGTCCAGCAGGTAGTCATGGCTAAACACCGGCATGGATCAAGTGTATCAACGAAGCCGAGCCTGTGAAGACCACTCTCCGAGAGCGACTCGGGCGCACCGAGCGGAGGCGCCGCGGTTCTGCGCCATTACAGCAGAGACGACGCGGAAAAGCATCGCGCCCCGACCAATGGATCAGTCAGGGCGCGACATGCCCAGGACAGGATTTGAACCTGCAAGCCTTTCGGCACTACCCCCTCAAGATAGCGTGTCTGCCAATTCCACCACCTGGGCGCTGCCTTAAATTATACAGCGCGGGCGCAAGCGTGGGTTGGAGAAAACGCATCACTTTTTAAGGTTGCGCCCGCTTGGAGCACTTTGAGCAGGTGATCGTTGTCCTACCCCGCACGCTGCCGCTTCCCGGTCAGGCTGTCTTTGGGTTTCAGGCGTGCGATTGCTTGCACCCGGCGCGTGAAGCGGCGCTGAAAGGCCATCGGGCACAACCCGATGAACACCCGCCGACAGGACAGATCGAGGAATGTGGCCGGCCGGTCGCGTTTGAGCCTATGGTAGCGCTCAACGGCCACTCAATCATTTGCGCCGGCGACAATGGCCAGAATAATGATGACGGTCTTCAGCAGGTATGGCTTGCCGTGATCTCGGCGAGGGTAGGCTATAATTAAGGCAGCTGGGGGCGTAGCTCAGCTGGTTAGAGCGTTGCGTTGACATCGCAAAGGTCACAAGTTCGAGTCTTGTCGCTCCCATATCAGTTGACGAAGAGATCGTGCAGCTAACCGCGCGTCGGCCCAACCCCTAAGTTGTATCGCCGATGCCGCATCATAGCCTCTAACCACCCTCTCAAGTGCGCTCCGCGTCACGCATCACCCAACGGATTCAGTTTGCGCGCCCACTTCGCTTCGGCGTCCTCGCTTTGCCTTACTTGTTGTGGCTTGCCTTGATGCCCGTGACTAGCCAATACGACTTGCTGCTAAACGCCTGGCAAGCGCATCATGTCAACCGCGGCTATTGGAACCTCTACGCCCACCTGTCACAGGTGCAGAACTTTGCCGTGCCGGGACATCCGCCTGCGCCGTATCCGTTCGGGTTCTATCTCTCGCTCGCGGGCTGGCTTTGGATCGTTCAGGCGCTGGGCCTGATTGACTACACTGCCTGGCGAACACCGCTGGTGCTTCTGGAATACCCCGCTACGATCCTCGCCTTGAAGCTGCCTTACCTTGCGGCGCATGTGGCGGTCGGCTTATTGCTCTTCAAAGCTGCGCCTACCGGCTGGCGCTGGCTGGCATGGGCGATCTGGGCATGGTCGCTCTCACCAGCCTATCTGTTGCTCATGGGGCAGAACGACCTGCCGATGACACTTTTGATGGTTGCTGCCGCGGCGTTGGCGGCGCGCGCCTTGCAGATGCAGCAAGTGGGACACCCTCGTTGGCGTTGGATCGGGCTCGGCAGCGTTGTGTTGCTCGGCTTAGGCGCAACGTATAAGACTGCGCCACTGATGCTCGTCCCGCCGTTCGCGCTGTTGCTCTCGGCGCGTTGGCGCGAGCGGCTGATGTTCATCGGCATACCGACTGCGGTTTTCGCCATCGTCGCCATGCCTTTCTTGGCCACCCCTGCCTTCGTCAACGGTGCGCTGCTCAACCCGGAGGGGGCGCGTTTGTTCTCGAATGCGCAGCTCTTCGCCCAACCGGCCTCGCTCTTCTTGGTGGCATACGTCGCCCTGACGTTGATTCTCGCGATGCGTCCACATCAGGCTGCTCGCCCAGTGGATTTCTGGATCGTCGGCGCAGCCATCTTCGCTGCGCTGTTCCTGTTCGCTTGGACGCAGTTTTATTGGCTGGTCTGGCTAACACCGTTTGTTGTCGGCTTAATCGCACAAGATGCGCCGCGTCGTATGCTGTGGTTTAGCGCCTGGTTGATCGGCGAGATTGCCTTCGGCGCACTGCTGTTCGGAATGCACCGCGACCTGGGTTGGGGACTGCTCGGACTGGGGTCGAGCCAGTTTCGATTTGCTCAGTTTGAAGTCGTGATGGACTTGTCGCCGCTCGGGCTTAGGCAGCCCT
>JANWVF010000100.1 GCA_025056965.1 Thermoflexales bacterium
GAAATCGCCTATCGAAAGGGCCTGATCCCCTACATCCCGGCAGATCGCGAGGCGGGGAGGGATGAATAACCTTTTGCTACCCCCACGTCACGCCGAGCATCTGCCCGTTTGCGACTCTTGAGTGACTGGCACCGCCCAACAAGCCCAATTCCTCCTCCGCCTGCGCCGCTTCGTCCTCGCCGAGCGCGACGCTCAGCGCCGGCAGGTCGAGAGCGAATGGGTCAAGCCGCTGGCTGAGCGCGTGGCCGACGGTCTGGCCATCGAGGGCGTACGCTTCGTGCGACTCACGCCGCAGGGACTGTTAGAGCTGGCCTGCGACCGCAACCACTCGCGCTTCCGCGAGGGCGATGTGCTCTGCCTCAACCGGGGCAGCCCATTCTTCGAGCCGACCGTCAAAGTCACGCTGGAGGTGGACGACGAGACCCGCCTACTCGTTTTATGCGACGACCCCAAAGACCTCGACATCGTTTTGCATCAGCCAGAAGGCTGGGTGTTGGATCAGGGCTACCTCGACCTCAGCCACTATGTGTTGGACGCGCTGAAGGAAGCCGGCGACACCCTGGTGGGCATACGGTATATCCTGCCACTACTCATGGGCGAGGCGCGCCCACAGATGGACATGGCGCGTTACGAACGCGCGCTGGAGCGGGCTGCCGAGCTTGGTCTGAACGATGACCAGTCTGAGGCCTTCGCGCAGGCCTACGCCACCGATCTGACCTGGCTCATCCAGGGGCCTCCCGGCACAGGCAAGACGCGCGTGCTGGCGCATCTGGCCGAGATGCTGGTGAGAGACGGCGAGCGCGTGCTGATTACCGCCTTCACCCATCGCGCCATCAACAACGCGCTGAACACGCTCGCCAAGGTCGCGCCGGACGTGCCCGCCGCCAAAATCGGCCTGCCGCACCGCGCCGACGACTTGCGCGGCGTGGAGAACTACCCATACTTCAACCTGTCACCGATGGCAGAGATGGACAACGGCTATGTCATCGGGGCGACGCCCTTCGCCACCCGCAACAAACGGCTGAGCGGCGTCGAGTTCGACACCGTCATCTTCGACGAAGCCAGTCAGATCACGTTGCCACTGGCGGTGATGGGGATGCTGGCCGGCAAGCGCTTCATCTTCTTCGGCGACCAGAAACAACTGCCGCCCGTGCTCACCCGCCGGTACAGCGGCGGCGCGTTCCGCGAATCCGTGTTCGAGGTGCTGGCCGGTCAGGGCCTCGAGACGATGCTGACGGAGACCTATCGCCTGAACCGGGAACTGCTCGAGTGGCCAAGCGCTGCGTTCTATGCAGGCAAACTCCGGCCTGCCTCCGAAGCCGTTGCGCGGCACCGGCTCGAACTAGATGCCCTGAGTCGCTTCGCCGAGGTGCTCGACCCGGCGCATCCCAAAGTCTTTCTCGACCTGCAGCACCGCAACGCTACGACGCGCAATCACAAAGAGGCCAGCGTGGTGGTGGACCTGCTGCTCGCGCTTTTGGAGGGCGGCCTGCCGCCCTGGGAGGTGGGCGTGGTCACGCCCTATCGCGCGCAGGGCCGCGAGATCCGCGCCCTATTGCGCGCCGCGCTGCCGGATGCGGAGATGCGTGGGCATATCGTCGTGGATACGGTCGAGCGGATGCAGGGGCAGGAGCGCGAGGCCGTCATCGTCTCGCTCACCACCAGCAACCCGACCTTCGCTGCGCATCTGGCCGAGTTCTTCTTCCAACCGGAGCGCTTCAACGTAGCCGTCACCCGCCCACGCTCCAAACTCATCATCGTCGGCAGCCGCCACGTGCTCAACGCCCAACCCGAGGACCCCGAGCAGCAGGCGGCGGTGAAGTTGTTTCGCGACCTGATCCACTCGTGCGCCTATCGGACTTTGGACTATCTCTGAATCGTCATGGCCATCATCCTGCCGGACACCCCGCTCACGACTTCGCCCGAAGTTGCCCGCATCCACCGTCTGCTCAAGCAATTGCCGGATGAAACCTACACCGTCTGGCACCGGCTGGCCATCCATGCGGAACCGGGGCCGGATTTCTGGGTGCTGCATCGCGACCGGCGCGCGCTGTGGATCAAGGTCTCCGCGCTGACACCCATAGGCGCAGAGGTTTTCACCCAGCCCGGCCTGTTCGAGGCGCCAGCCTCGCGCCCGGCGGAGGCCGAGCACCGCGCGCTGATGCAGTTTGCGCGCGCAAATTTTTCCACCGCAAAGACACAGCCTTTGCAGCGCATCCCCGCCGTCGTCGCCTTCCCCAACCTGGCCGAGGCCGAGCTGGCGCGGCTGGCAGAGAAAGCGGAGATTCCACCTGGCATCACCTGGCTGGGCAAAGAATGCCTTGCGCTCAACGCATTTACGTCCTGGCTGGAACAGCACCTGACCGTGTCGCTGACCGAGGACGACATTACCCACCTGCGGGAGGCCTTCACCCCAGAGGTCGTCATCCCGGCGCAGTTCACCGTGCGCACGCCGCCGGCCCGCGCCATTCCAGAGTCGCGGCTGCGCTACACCGCCGCCGCATCCACGCCCTTCCTGCTGGATTACGATCAGGAGCGTGCGTTGAAGACCGAGCTGGCCCTCTCCGACGAGGCCCGCGCCGCGATCAACGACTTCACCCTGCGGCTGGTGAACGGCGTGGCGGGCAGCGGCAAATCGCTCATCCTCATTTATCGCGCCCAGCTCCTGCGGCGGCTGTTTCCCCAGAAGTCCATCCTGGGACTGACTCACAACCGCCCCCTCATCCATGACTTGCGGGCACGGTATCTGGCCTTGAACCCGGAGAGCCGCCCGGTCAAATGGCAGACGTTTTATCAATGGTGCCGCTCGCTCTGGCCCAAAGACGAACCCTGGCGCGAGCCGATTGGGCAGGGTCTGCGCGAGCAAATCATCGCCAATGTCTGGCACGCGCACCTGGCAGACACTGCTATCTCAGAACGCCTGCTGTTGGACGAGCTGGACTGGTGCAAAGACCGGTTGATCTTCTCACGCGATGAGTATCTGGCTGCCGACCGGACGGGGCGCGGCTTCGCTCTGAGCGAGGCGCAGCGCGACCGGATGTACACGGCGTTCGAGGCCTATCAGGCCGAACTCAACCGGCGCGGGCGCATGGATTGGGGCGACGTACCGCGGCAGCTCTGGCGCTGGGTGCAGGCCGGCCGATTGCAGCTGCCACAGTACGATGTGATTTTGGTGGATGAGGCCCAGTTCTTCGCGCCTCTCTGGTTCGAGCTGATCAAGCGCGCCGTGAAGCTTCGCACCGGCCATCTCTTTCTGGCCGCCGATCCAACGCAGGGCTTCCTCAAGCGCCGCCAGTCCTGGCTCGCCAGCGGGCTGGACGTGCGCGGGCGCGTGCATCGTCTGAAGAAGAGTTACCGCACCACGCGCGAGATTCTGGACTTCGCCACCCTGCTCTACCGCGCGCGTGTGCCGGACGAGGATGACGACATCGAAACGCCCGACCTGCTCGACATGCCCAAAGGCGTTCTGCCGCAGATCATCCCTCTAACCAGCGCACAGGATGAGATCACCCGCGTCGCCAACGAGATCGAGCAGCTCGTCCGGCAAGGCGTGCCCAAACGTCATCTGCTCGTGATTCATACGGATTGGCGCGGGCAGGAGCGCTTGCTGGAGCGTCTCCGCTTTAGGCTGGGCGCCTCGGCAGCCGTAGACCCGAAGAAATCCGCCGCGGACGACGCCATTCGCGTCTGCACGCTCAACGCCGCCGCCGGCCTAGAAAGCCCCATCGTCTTTCTGGTCGGCGCGCATCAGCTGTTTGAGCAGGAGCACAGTGTGCGCCTCTCAGACGAGGAACGCGCCGAGCTGATCCGCGACAACACTCGCAAGCTGTATATGGCGCTGACGCGTGCCGGGCAACGCGTGATGATGACGTATGTCGGGCCGCTGCCGGATGTGCTGGCGTCGCGCCTCCCCGGGTTTCAAACCGGCCGCACCTCCGACCCAGCATAGCCAAATCCCTGCGGCGCAGTCGTTCAGGCGCGGCCGGCGGACTGGCGGCGCGCCTGCATAGCAGCCTGGATCATCAGGAACTCGCCGATGTTCTCCAGCGTGAGCAGCCCCACTAGCTGATCGCGGCTGAGTACCGGCACGATGCGCACCTGCGCCGTCTGCAT
>JANWVF010000161.1 GCA_025056965.1 Thermoflexales bacterium
GGCGCGCCGCCCAACAGCTCAGGCCACACGCGGGGGCGCCGCAGTTGGCCACCGCGGCGGCTACTCATGCCGGAGCAACTCAGCCCTGTGCGAAGTGTTAACGTAGACAGGAGGGACGAGCATCCATGGGTAAGTTGGGCAGCTTCCTGAACGGCCTGATCATCGGCGCGATCTCCGGCGCAGCCGCCGCGCTGCTGCTTGCGCCCAAGTCCGGTCAAGACCTGCGCGAGGACATCAAGCGCGAGGTGGAAGAAATTCTTGAAGAAGGGCGCCGCGCTTCCGAGCAGCGCCAGCGCGAGATGGAGGAGCAGCTCAACCGGCTACGCGGTCTCTGAGCAGGCGATCATGGCCGACATCGTCATCAACGGCTACGCTATAGACGACAAGCTGCTTCAGCGGAAGCCGATTCGGCGCTGCCAGATCGCTCGGTGCAGGGCAGCCTGCTGCGCCGATGGCGTGTGGGTGGATTACGCGCACGCGCAACGCATCCTCGCCCAGGCCGAGCTGATCCGGCCCTTCATGCCGGAGGAGCGGCGCGATCCGGCGACCTGGTTTGCCGAGTTGCACGACGACGATCCGGCCTTTCCTTCGGGGCGCTACACTGGCACGACGACCGTCGAGGAGCGCTCCTATCCCGGCGGCACGACATGCGTGTTTCTGCGCCCCGATGATCACGCCTGCGCCATCCAGGCCGCTAGCATCGCCCATGGGCTTCCGCCCTGGGAGCTCAAGCCGTATTACTGTTGCTTGTTCCCTCTGGTAGATGAGCACGTGGACGCAGACGGCCGACCTTTGCCGGTGAAGCGCCTGACGCTCGACGACGAGAATGACCTGTTTAACCGCGGCGGCGGGTGCTACGAAGCGTGCGCGCGCGATCCGGAATACGTCTTTCAGGTGTATGCCGAAGAGGTAGCGCTGGCGCTGGGCCTAGAGGGCTATCGCGCGCTCTGCGCCATCGTCGGCGTGGCGCCTCGGCTGTGAGCCGTCAGACGAGCAGCGCGCTGGTGCGGATCCGGCTGATGCCGCCACCGTCCTCGATGCTGCGTCCGCCGCCGAACGCGCGGAAGTACGGCTCGCCGAGCAGCTCCGCACGATAGGCCGCGAACAACATCGCGGGGATGCAGGCAACCAACGGCGAGAAGACCTCGGGACAGGGCGCGTAGGCCAGATGGCTGCCCTCAGCCGAGAGGGCAAGGCCCTCCGGCGAGATCTCGATCACCCGCCGGCTGATGGCCAACATCGCCGTTTTCACCTCGGCGGCGCGGCTGGCGTCTCGCTCATGGGCCGTGATGAGGAAGGTCGGCGTGTGGGGCGCCTTGGCAAAATACTGCAGGTGCGCCCACTCCTCGACGTCCTGGCCGATAGCTGCGTCTCCGCTGGCCTCGAGCACCTTGGCAGCGCAGAACTGAGCCGTGCCGAAGCTCGGCCCGCTGCCGCAGAACACGAACTCCCCCGCGTCTAGGGTGCGCTCGGCCAGCGCGCGCGCCGGAGCGTCGCTCATCTCGATCGTGCGTTGGGCGCGCTCGCCCATGCGCAATAACGCATCGCACCAAGTGCGCGTGTCGCGCCCGCGCGCCTCCGCCAGGCGCAGCGCGCAGGCATACAGCATGGTCAGCGAGGCGACATACGAACGCGCGCCGGGCACTTGCACGCCCGCAGCGTTCGGCAGGTCGGGCACACGCGTGGTCAGCACGGCATCGGCGGCCTGCGCGATGGGCGTCTGCGCGCCGCTGGTCACGGCAAAGGTGCGCAGCCCGCGCGCCTTGGCGCGCAACACGCCCTCGATGGTGCGCGTGACCCCACCGGAGACCGATACGCCGATCACGGCGCTGGCGGCGGCGCGCTGCGCGAACCCCGGCAGGTCGAAGTGGATTACCCCATAGCGCGAGAAGGCCATGGCGGACTGCGCTTCGGTGGGCAGTCCGGCGATGGACTCGAAGGCCAGCTCGGTGGCCAGCGCCGCGAAATGGCTGTCGCCGCAGCCGATGACGTGGAGGCGCTCCACGTTGCGACAGAAGTCTGGGTCGAGGACGCGCGCCGCCTCGTCGAGGAAGGCGCGCGTCACGTCCTCGATGAGCTGCGGCAGGCTCAGGATTTGTTCGCGAAAGTAGTTCATGGCGACGCGATTATCGCGCCGCGGCAGAGCCTACCCATACCGGGGGACGGGATGCACGCGCCAGAAGCGCCGCGACGGACGGCGGCGCTTCTGATCGGCGCGAACATCCAAGCTGAGCGCGCAGGCGACGCGGCCGCTTTCACCGCGTGATCACGCGAAAGCTCTCCAGCATTCGCGCGGTCTCCTCGCGGCAGCGGGCCAACGTCTCGCCGGCGGCTTCCATGTGGAACTCATAACGCCCCTCGGGGATTTCGAGGGTGAAGATCGCCAGGTTATCGGCGGGGTAAGTGCGCACGGTGAATTCACGCCCGGCAATCGGACGTCGCTCTTCTTCAATCGGTCCGGGGCTTAAGCCGCGTCCCGCGCCTTGCGTGAAGGAGCAGCCGGAGATGCTCCTGTGGACAAAGGTCTCCGGAGGGTCGGCGAGGAAGTTCCAGCTGCCGGGGTCATAGCGCAGCTCAAACGGCATGCCGCCGTAGATGGTCTCCAGCTGCACCGTCACGCTCATGGCGGGTTCGGTCGCTGCCACGGGCGTCGTGGGCGATGGACTCACGACCGGGGGAGGCGTGTCGGTGGCCACCGCGGCCGGCGTAGCAGTAACTACAATGGTCGTCGTTCCGCAAGCGATGGACGGCAAAACGAGCGCAGAGATGAAGATGGCTAGAGAATGCTTCATACTCATCACCTCGTGAGCAGCCACAGCACCAAGCGCAGTTCGTAGGACGTCTGCGGCTGCGCGAGGAAGTATAGCCATCGCCGGAGCATGGCACAAAAAGCAGCGCAACACGCAAGCCGCGAGTAGAGTATGGCCATTCCCGATTATCAGTCCCTCATGCTCCCTCTGCTCCGCCTCGCCGGTGATGGTCAGGAGCACTCACTTCGAGAGACCATAGGTTCGCTGGCCGAGTCGTATGGCCTCACCGACGAAGAACGCAGCCAACTATTGCCCAGCGGAGGGCAGACCGTCTTCGCCAACCGCGTGTCGTGGGCGTGTTCGTATTTGAAGCGGGCCGGCCTGCTGATGGCGACGCGGCGCGGCTACTACCGGATCACGGAACGCGGCCGGCAGGTGCTGCATGAAAACCCTTCTAAGGTTGACGTCGCCTTTCTCCTACGTTTCCCCGAATTCGTCGAGTTCCGCAGTAGGTCCAGGCCTAGGCCGGACGAGACCAGGGAAGCGGACAATGACGCGACGCAGACCCCCGAAGAGGTGATCGAAGCCGCTTATCAGGCGCTGCGTCAGGATTTGGCCAACGAACTGTTGCAGACCATCAAGGAGCGTTCGCCGGCCTTCTTCGAGCGACTGGTCGTTGATCTGCTGGTCAGGATGGGATACGGCGGCACGCGCCAAGATGCCGGCGAAGCGATCGGCAGGAGCGGAGATGGCGGCATAGACGGCATCATCAAGGAGGATCGCCTGGGGCTCGACGTCATCTACGTTCAGGCCAAGCGATGGGAAAACGTGGTCGGCCGCCCGGAGATCCAAAAGTTCGTCGGCGCTTTGCAGGGGCAGCGCGCCCGCAAGGGCATCTTCATCACCACCTCCACGTTCTCTCAGGAGGCGCTGGACTACGCCGCCCGAGTCGAAATTAAGATTGTGCTGGTTGACGGCCAAACGCTGGCGCAGTTAATGATTGACCACAACGTCGGGGTCACCCCTCTGGCCGTTTACGAGCTGAAGCGCGTTGATTCGGATTACTTCTTGGAGGAGTGATATGGCACGCCGCATCTTTGGCTTGCTTGCACTGCTCGCGGCCGGGTATTTGGTCATCGGCCTGGCCTTCCATCTTAAGTGGAGTAGCGATCGAGCAGTCTGCCGAGAGCTGCGCGTGGCGCGCGGCGAATTCGTAGAGCCAGAGATCTTCGGCGCCCTAGGGACTGTCTTCACCGTGACCTATTGGCCGGTCTATGCGTGGGCGAACACATACCACTTCGGCGATCCATTCGCTACGCCTTGCACGCGCCCGTAACGGGCGCGCGGCTCATTTGAGCGCAGGTAGCCCCAGCAAGAACGCCGGCCCCACATGCTCGATCTTGCGCGCGGCCAGCACGGTCGCCCGCGAAGCGGCGGTCACTGCATCCTCGCCGCGCGCCAGGCCGGCCAGCGTCGCGCCGCAGAAGGTGTCGCCGGCGCCGGTCGGGTCGAGTTCGTTCGCCGGATCGGCAGGCAGCGGGGTGGCCTGATCCCCGGCGACCACGATCGCGCCGCGCCGGTCGAAGGTGATGAACAACAGGGCGCCTGCGCGCGTGCGCAAGGCGACCCGCCCGGCCACCCGCAGCGATCCCCACAGGCCGATGGCTTCGTTCTCGTTCATGAAGAACAGGTCGGCCTGCTCGAAGATGGCGCGGACGGTAGCCGGCTCGTTCTGCACGATGCGATAGTATGTGCCGGCGCTGATGCGCTGCGCGCCGCGCGCGCGGCAGGCGTGGAGGAAGTCGAGCATCTTATGCGCCGAGCTCAGCGCGGCGATGTGGACGAAAGCGTAGGGCGAGAGGTCGTCGGGCAGATGTTCGGTCGTCAGCTGCGCCTCCGCGCCCCACGACGCGCCGACGAGCGTGGCGCGGCCCTCGCCGTGATGGGCGATCTCCAGGCGCGGCAGCAGCTCGGGCGGGACTTCGGGGCCGATCCAATGCAGCCGTCGCGCGACCGGCGCGAGCGAAGCCGGCAGCGGCTTGGGCCGCGGGCCGAGCAGGGTGGCCTGCGCGCCGGCGCACTGCGCGGCCAACGCAGTGTATAAGCCGGCCCCGCCGATGGTCTGGTAGGTATGCCCGCCGATGTGCAGGGTGTCCAGCGACGCGCAACCGATGACGAGGATGGATTCGTTCATGGTCAAGGGTGTTGACTATACGCGAACCGGCGACAGGGTAGCCTACAATCGCCCTCACCCTATGGCCGAGTCGAAGGCCGACATCCGTCGGCGCATCCGCGCGCTGCGCGACGCCGTGCCGGCCGACCTGCGCGCGGAGTGGAGCGCGCGCATCTGCGCTAAGGCGATCGCGCTGCCGGCCTACCGATCGGCGCGCACGATTCACCTCTTCTTGCCATTCGGCAGCGAGGTGGACACCGGCGCGATCGCGCGGCACGCGCTGGCCGGCGGCAAGCGGGTGGTTGTGCCGGTCTTCGCAAGGGGCAGCGACGAGACGCCATGCGCGCAGATCACCTCGCTCGAGCCGGATGCGTTTCACTGCGACCAGCGAGGGCTGCGCACGCCGAAGGCGCTCCGCCTCACGCCGCCGGACGAGATAGACCTGGTATTCGTGCCGCTGGTGGCCTTCGCCCATCTCGCGCTCACCCCCACCGGCCGGGGAGCGAACCGCCTGACCAAGATCGCGCGGGTCGGCTACGGCGTCGGCTTCTACGATCGCTTCTTGAAGCGCATTCGGGACGATGCGCCGAAGATCGGTTTGGCGTTCGCGCTGCAGCAGGTCGAGGCCATCCCCGTCGCGCCATTCGATGCGTTATTGGATGAGGTGATCACCGAAGCGGATGCGCCGATTCCCCTCTTATAATCGCTTGGTGCGAGTGTCCGACAGCAGGTTATAGCCTGCGGGAGGCCGATTCTTGACTGCTCAGCCATGTTCAAAAATCTCTTGACGAGACTCATCGGCAGCGACAGCGAGAAGGCCCTGGCGCGGCTCGGCCCGTTGGTCGAGCGCTGCAATGCGCTGGAGCCGGAGATGATGAAGCTGACCGACGCCGAGCTGCGCGCGAAGACCGACGAATTCAAGGCTCGCCTGGCCGACGGCGAAACGCTCGACGAC
>JANWVF010000006.1 GCA_025056965.1 Thermoflexales bacterium
AAGACGCGTCGAAAGGTGTCGTGGGCAGGGATGCCGTATTCATGCTCGAACAGCCGCCGACGCAGGGCAGGGCGGGCTTGCCAGAAGGCAGCAATGTCCAGCCAACTGTCAGCGCCACCGACAACGGCAATGACGGCGAGGACGACCACATACCACAACGGGTAGCGCTTGCCGAGGTCGCGGCGGAAGTCCTGGATTTGCCGAGCGTGCTCCGCGAGCAGCTTGATAGCTAGAGGGGTCTCTTCACTCATGCCCTAGTTATCACCTTATGTGATGCATAAGCCCTGTTTATTTACTCCCGTACCCTTGACAAACTCCACTTTGCCGCTAGAATCCGACTTGCAATCCTACAAGGTTAACCGAATATTGCATTGTGAACCTAGGCTGTGGACAGCTTAGGTCATCAAGCGAGGCCCGCGAAGCCCTCGACCGATGAATCTGCGGTCGAGGGCTTCAGTGTTTTTCGGCATCGGTTAACCGAGCAGCGTGAGCGCGATATGCAACACAGGAGGTGAGGCTCGAAGCGAAAAGCAGGTGTTTCAACAGCGCCCTGATGCGCGGCCGTTCTTGTCCGAACGGCGCTCTCTTATTCGCCCCTTGATGGGCAAATCATGACCCACCCTGTCGTCGGTCGCGATAAAGAATCACAGAATCACTCATTTAACGGACGAAAGGAGAGATTTGGCAATGATGCATGCGATGACCGCAACGACGAAGCGACTTGCAGTGCAATCCATTAACAGTCGGCTGAAGCATTTCGGCCTGCGCATGATCGGTCCTTCGGCAGCAGCGCTTGTTTTCTTGGCCGGCAGCCGATTCGTTCTGGCTCAGGAAGCTAACCCGGCCGCCGACGCACTGCGCGGTGTGGACACGATGTGGGTGCTCGTAGCCGCGTTCTTGGTCTTCTTCATGCAAGCCGGTTTCGCCCTGGTCGAGGCCGGGCTCACCCGCGCCAAGAATGCCAGCAACATCATGATGAAGAACGTCATGGACTTCGTGATGGGCAGCTTGGCCTACTGGGCCATCGGTTACGGCCTGATGTTCGGCGCGGTGAGCACCGGCTTGTTCGGCACGAGCAACTTCTTCCCGAGCACAGGCGGTGCCGATGTCGGCAGCGTGCCGATGCTGGCTTTCTGGTTGTTCCAGCTCGTCTTTGCCGGGACGGCAGCGACGATCGTCTCCGGCGCGATGGCCGAGCGCACGAAGTTCAGCGGTTATCTGATCTATAGCATCGTCATCTCAGCTCTCATCTATCCGATCTTTGGCCACTGGGTGTGGGGCACGGGGTGGTTGTGGACGCTGGGCGATTCGACCGGCCTGGTGCCGGGCGGTGGCTTCCGCGACTTTGCTGGCTCGACTGTGGTGCACAGCGTAGGCGGTTGGGCCGCGTTGATGGGCACGTTGGCGCTCGGACCGCGCCTTGGCCGCTTCAATCGTGATGGCTCGCCGAACGCCATCCCCGGTCACTCGGTCACTTTGTTTGGCCTGGGTGTGTTCATCCTGTGGCTGGGTTGGTTCGGCTTCAACCCCGGCAGCCAGCTCGCGATCGCGGGTGGGAATGCCGACACCGTAGCGCTGGTGGCGGCAAACACCAACTTGGCGGCAGCCGCCGGTGCCGCTGCTGCGGTGATCTATGGCTATATCACCTCGAAGAAAGCAAACGTGGGTGCGGCGTTCAACGGTGTCTTGGCCGGCTTGGTGGCCATCACCGCGCCGTGTGCTTACGTCACTCCGCTTGACTCAGTCATCATCGGTGCCGTGGGCGGCGTGCTGGTCATGGTCTTCGGCAAGGTGCTGGAGGCGCTAAAGATTGATGACCCGGTCGGTGCGATTCCGGTGCACCTGGTGAGCGGTGCTTGGGGCACGCTGGCCATCGGTCTATTTGCCTCGCTCAACGGTGTGACCGGCTTGTTCCACGGCGGTGGGCTGGGTCAGCTCATCATTCAGTTGATCGGCGTGATCGCCTGTGGCGTATGGACGGCGGCGACGACCGGCCTGTTGTTCTTCGCGATTAAGAAGACGATCGGCCTGCGCGTCAGCGCAGAAGAAGAGATCCAGGGCCTGGACGCGATGGAGCATGGCACCATCGCCTACCCGCAGGATGTGGACTTCACGCCCGGTGCACCCAGCCCTGCTTCGAGCATCTATCGCCCGAGCTCCGCTCCGGCAACTACGGGGAAGTGAGCTTGTGTCATGAACGCTCAGTCAGGCCGCATCAATGCGGCCTGACTGAGTCGAAGCCCATCTTGTCCTCTTCTGACCTCTGCTGAGCCTGCAGCGCGTGCCGACGGCCGTGTTGCGAGCCCTGCCTAAACCTACAGACTCCTCCGATTAGGCCGGCTAAGGCACCGCCTCGCAATATTTGCCCATGTCTTCTAGGGCTTCTATCAGGCCGATGTCTTCTAGCTGCGCTATAGCCACGCCGCGCCGGTGATTCAGCCGTTCGTCAGATGCCTGCGCACTTCTGTGGTGAGCCGTTGGCCGTGCAGCGTAAGCCAGGCATCCACGCGCGCGAGCGACTCCAGCCAGCTCGCCACGTCTACATATGGGCTGAGGTTGCTGAGGAACCGTCCGACCAGGTGCATCAGTACGTTGGCATTGCGCAACAGCACCATGACCGGCAACAACGCGATTTCCTCATCGCTGAAGCGCCCAGCACGTCCATAGCCGCGCGCCAGCGCTGCAACGCGCTCCCACTCCCGGCCGCTGCCGATGACGTCCCAGCACCATGTATCTATGGCAATGGCGAAGTCCATGCCGCGCGGGTTGAGCGCGCAGTTCTCGAAGTCCAGCACGGCGGTGACGTCCGAGCCTTCCATGAGGATATTGCCGGTAATGTAGTCGCCGTGGATAAGCTGTTGGGGCAAAGCGCGAATGCGCTTTTCATGGGCGTAAATGCGCTCCAGCACGGCGTCCACGCGCGCTACGTCGAGCCGTGAAGCTAGAGATCCCACGGCGCGCATCGCCTCAAACGGGTCGGGCACAAGCGGGTGAACGCGGCCGAGCTCGATATATGGTCGGGGCGCGCCGGCGCCGCGTGATTCCACCCGCGCCAGCGCAGCGTGTAACAAGGCCATTGCCCGGCCGGCGCCTTCGGCCTGACCCAGATCGTGAACATCGGGGTTCTTGCCCCGGATGAACGGGATAAGCACCATCAGCCGTATCTGGTGTCCGCTGTCCACCAGCGCCCACGGCTCGCCTCGACGGGTGAGGATCGGCGCAGGCACGGCAAAGGGTAGAGCTTGTTCGGCCAGTTGCATCAGTACGGAGATCTCATGCTGAATGTATCTGGGGTTGGCGTGATTGCCATACACGCGCAACACGTAGGGCAACGGCGCGCCGGCATAATCGTGCAGGCGGTATAAATAGTTGTTGTAGCCACGCCCTAGTGGACGGAGGACGCAGCCGGCCGGGACATCCCATATCCCGGATAGCTCGATCTGTGTGACCTCTACGCCGGACACACCGCCTCACGCAGGAGAGGATGAGGATCGTCGGCGCGCTGTACTTTGTAGCACAGGCCGGGCCGTGTGGCGAACGCGCCGACATGGCCGGCGGCGTCCATCAGCAGGATGCGCACCCAGTGCGCATGGCGCGTCGGATCCTCGGCGGCGGGCGCGCCGAGTAGGTCGGACAGCTGGCGGGCAACCTCACGGCCGGCCGATTCCAGCGACCATCCCAGGCGCATCAGCATCACGGCCTGCACCGCAGCGCCCACCCGCATAGCCGCTTCGCCCAGCCCCATGCACGCTGCCGCGCCGTAGCGGTCGTCGCAATAGTTGCCCGCGCCGACGAGCGGCGAGTCGCCCACCCGACCGGGATACTTCCAGGCGATGCCGGACGTGCTGACCGCGCTGCAGATGTGGCCGGCCGCGTCGCGGACGATCACGTTCATCGTATCGCTCCCACGGCGCTCGCCGAGCGCGCGCAGCGTGAGCGCAATGGTGTCGCGCTGGTGCGTATCTTCGCCGATTGCGGCGATGCGTTGCTGCCACGCCGCGCGCGCCTCCGGGGAGAGCATGTCGCGTCGCTCGGCGCCGATTTCGGCTGCGAAGCGCGCTGCGCCCTCGCCGGCCAGCAACACATGTGGCAGGCGCAGCATGACCTGACGCGCGATGCTGATCGGATGTCGGAAGCCCTTCAGCGCCGCGACCGCGCCGGCGCGCAGCGTCGCGCCATCCATGAATGACGCATCCAGCTCGACCTCGCCGAGGATGTTCGGCCAGCCGCCGTAGCCGACGGTGTGCTCATCCGGATCATCCTCGACTGCGCAGGCGATGAATTCCGCCACGTCGCCGGCGCTCGCGCCATGACGCAAGCGCTCCACACCCTCGCTGATGAACTCGTCACGAATCTCGGCATTGGCGAGAACGACAATGGAGGAGGATGCCATGCCGCGATTGTAGGGCATCCGCGACGGGGTGGAGCATGTCGCTCAGTCCAGCCAGCCGAGGGCGCGGGCGATGTTGATCGCTTCGATGCGCCCGTCGGCGCGGAGCTTGGCCAGCACATTGCCGACGTGAAAGGCGGCTGTGCGCTCACTCACGCTTAGGCGGGCGGCAATCTCTTTGTTGCGTAGGCCGCGCGCCATCAGCGTCAGCACCTCCTGCTCGCGCCGGGTGAGCTTAGCTACGGGCGGTGATGCATCGGCACGGTGAATGGCGTCGCCGTCTTCTTCGAAGATCTCAAAGGACTCGGCCAGTGCGTCGTAAGCGGCTGCGAGTGAACGAGCAAGCGCGCACAACTCAGCGGCCAGCTCCGGATCGTCTACGGCTGCGCATAACGCCTGCAGGCGCGAAAGGACATCCGCCAGCACCTCATGTGGCGAGCGGTAAACAAGCGTGGCGTCAACCTCACGGCGCAGGAGCATCCCATTCCTCAATTCCGCCATCGGGAGAACTACGCAAGAAACGGGTGGGATGACCATAGGGCGGACGACGGTGACGTGGGAACGGTGGAGGCGGCGGACCTTGCTCGAACCATTCCTCAGCGAATGGATCTGGTGGCGGGAATGGCGGCGCAGGCGCGGGAGGCGGCACGCCCAGGCGTGGCTCTTGTTGTTCAATTGGCTTAGCCGGCTCAGCCTGCTCGCCCTCAGCTAACAGGCGCTTGAAGATATGGAAGGCGCCGCCCGTTGGCTGCGGCTGCACGCCCACTAGCTCCCAGCCCTGTTCTCCTAACGCATTCAAGTAGCGTCGGCCGAAGGCGGTCATGCGCTCGCCCTCCTGAATCAGCGTCTCTTCGCCTTCGATGGACACGCGCCCGCGAAAGTCCACGAATGCAACTTTGTATTCGTATCGCTGCTTGCTCATGCCCATCATGTTACGGCTTCAGATGCGGCCTGTGAACTGTCAGACTGAACAGGTTAACGACGCCTGCGCGGGCTGCCTTTCTTCGGCTTCTTGATGGCGTAGGACGCCGGGGGCGAGTCGGCTGCGCCTATGAGCAGGCGCCCTGCTTCGCCGTCTGCGCCGTAATCGCGCAGGCGGCGAATCTTCTCCCACTCCGGCGTCTGGTCGTCTATGTCGTTGAGCAACTGGCGCAGCTCCAAGATCTGGTCGCGCAGCATAGCGGCCTTCTCAAATTCAAGGTCTTTGGCCGCTTGGCGCATTTGTTCCTCCAGCTCGACGATGAGCCGCTTCTGTTCGCTCTTGGGCAGTGACGCCAGCCGCAAGGCGAGTGGTTCGGCCGATGCCTGCGTCTTGCGCTTGGCATCGTAGCCGGCCTTCCCCTCAGCGACCCTGACCCGATCGGTCAGGTCGCGGACCGCCTTGTAGATGGATTGTGGCTGGATGCCGTGTGCCTCGTTATAGGCGATTTGCTTAGCGCGCCGGCGCTCGGTCTCTTCGATCGCGACGCGCATCGAGTCGGTCACTGTATCGGCATACATGATGACCTTGCCGTTGACATGGCGGGCGGCCCGGCCGATGGTCTGAATGAGCGACGTGGCGCTGCGCAGGAAGCCCTCCTTGTCCGCGTCTAGGATAGCTACTAACGACACTTCCGGCAGGTCCAATCCCTCACGCAGGAGGTTAATGCCCACGACGACGTCGTATTCGCCCAAGCGCAGGTCGCGCAGGATCTCTACGCGCTCCACCGTCTGCACCTCGCTGTGCAAATACTGAACCTTGATGTCCAGCTCCTGCAGATAAGCGGTCAAGTCCTCGGCCATGCGCTTGGTGAGCGTGGTGACGAGGGTGCGCTCGCCGCGCGCGACGCGCTGGCGGATCTCGCCGATGAGGTCGTCCACCTGGCCGCGCACGGGTCGCACCTCGATCTCCGGATCGAGGATGCCGGTCGGGCGAATCACCTGATCCACGACGACCGCGCTGTGCTGCAACTCGAATGGGCCGGGTGTGGCGCTAACGAAGATGACCTGGCGATAGCGTTGCTCAAACTCCTCGAACTTGAGCGGCCGGTTGTCAAGCGCGCTGGGAAGGCGAAAGCCATAGTCCACCAGCACCTGTTTGCGCTCGCGGTCGCCGTTGTACATGCCGCGAATCTGCGGGATGGTCATGTGGCTTTCGTCAATCACCAGCAGGAAGTCGTCTGGGAAGTAGTCCAGCAGGGTGAAAGGCGGCGTGCCCGGCGGCCGGCCGTCCAGCAGGCGCGAGTAATTCTCGATCCCGCTGGTGAAGCCGACCTCACGCAGCATCTCGATGTCGTAGCGGGTGCGCTGCTCGATGCGCTGCGCTTCCAGGTACTTCTCCTGCGACTTGAAGAAAGCGATGCGCTCTTCCAGCTCTTGCTCGATCTCGCGAATCGCGCGCTGGAGTTTCTCCTGCGGCGTGATGTAATGCTTGGCCGGGTAGATCTCGACCTCCGGCAGCTCTTTGAGGATCTCGCCCGTGAGCGTATCTATCTCGGTGATCCGCTCGATCTCGTCGCCGAAGAACTCGACGCGGTAGGCGGTCTCGGCGTAGGCCGGCTGTACCTCCAGCGTGTCGCCGCGCACGCGGAAGCGTCCGCGCGTTAGGCTGGCGTCGTTGCGCTCGTATTGGATTGCTACCAACATGCGCAACACGACGTCGCGCCGGCGCACTTCTCCGCGCGTCAGCTTGACGACGAACCGCCCGTAATCCTCCGGGTTACCGACTCCGTAGATGCACGACACCGAGGCGACGATGATCACGTCGCGCCGGCTCATCAGCGCGCTGGTCGCGGCCAGGCGCAGCCGGTCTATCTCGTCGTTGATCGAGGCGTCCTTCTCGATGTAGAGGTCGTAACGCGGCACGTAAGCTTCGGGCTGGTAATAGTCATAGTAGCTGACGAAGTACTCGACCGCATTCTCCGGGAAGAACTCTTTGAACTCGGCGTAGAGTTGGGCTGCCAGCGTCTTGTTGTGGGCGATGACGAGGGTTGGACGCTGCACGCGCTCGATGACTTTGGCAATGGTGTATGTCTTACCGGTGCCGGTGGCTCCCAGCAGCGTGGTGTAGCGATTACCGGCGTTGAGGCTGGCCACCAACGCCTCGATCGCCTGTGGCTGATCGCCGGTCGGCTGGAAGGGGGAATGTACTTTGAACTCCGGCATCAGATATCCATAAGCAGCGAATGATTATAGGGCGTGCGTAATCTGCGCCTGACCGGATATACCTGGCTTGCCCCGACCTCCCAGTGGACTCTCCGCCCCTCGGCATCCCGAAACTCGCTTGTGGGCGATGGTCCTCGCCCTCGAAGAGCGCGCGCACGAATTGGCGCATTCCGATTTCTGATAGGTCCGAACGCATGTCCGAACTTCCTTCAAAGAGCTACCCTGAGTTGCATCCTAGGCGTTTTGCGCCCAAACTTACGCCCTACAACTGAGTAACCTCTCAATCCATCAAATCGAACCGTATGAAGATCACATCTGTCAAAACGGCCGCTACCGTCGGCCATGGCATGCACCTGTGGGTCAAAATCACCACGGACGCTGGCATCACCGGCATCGGCGAATGCGTACATGGTGGCAAGCAAGCGATCGCCATCATTCAGTATCTTGAGCCAAAGTTGATCGGGCGCGACCCGTTTGCCATAGATGCGCTGTTCGAGGAGATGCGGCGCAGCCACGTCTTCGACGGCGGCACCGGCGGTGCGCTCATCACAGCGCTCAGCGGCATCGAGATCGCGCTGTGGGACATCAAGGGCAAAGCCCTAGGCGTGCCGGTGTACGAGCTGCTCGGTGGCAAGTTCCGCAACAAGATTTGGATGTACTGCGACTGCCAAGTGGATCCAGGGATGGAGTTTGACGAGATCGAGCGCGCGGTGCACGGCGTGTTGGCCAAGGGCTTCACCGCGCTCAAAATAGATCTGGACATCGGCGCATACTCGGCCCAGCGCATCCCGGTGGACGCCGATACTCAGGTGCTCACCCTCAAGGAAGGCGCATTTAGCAAAGACAAGTTCAACTACACGGCCACGCAGCGCGAGCACGAGCGCATGTTGCAGATGGTGGATATGGTGACGCGCGCGGCTGGTAAGGACGTCGCCGTAGCCGCCGATGTCCACACGCGCCTCGATGTGCCGAGCGCCATCCGGCTGGTGCGCGATCTGAATCAGTTCCATCTGCTCTGGCTGGAGGAGCCAGTGCCGCCGGAGAATATTGACGCGATGCGCGAGGTCAAGCGCCACAGCACCACGCCCATCTGCGCCGGCGAGAACATCTACCTGCGCTTCGGCTTCCGTGAGCTTCTGGAGAAACAGGCTGTGGACATCATTATGCCCGACCTGCCCAAGTGCGGCGGCCTAAGCGACGGCCGCAAGATCGCCAACCTAGCCGAGTTGTATTACATCCCGTTCGCGCCGCATAATGTCTCGTCGCCGATCGGCACGATGGCCAGCGCCCACGTCTGTGCCAGCGTGCCGAACTTCTTAGTCTTGGAGTGGCACTGGAATGAGCGGCCGTATTGGACGACGATCATCAAAGAGAAAGAGGACATCATCAAGGACGGCTACATCGAGCTGACCGATCGTCCCGGCATCGGTGTTGAGCTGGATGAGGAAGTGGCGCGGCAGTATCAGTATCCGGGCACGACCTGGTTTGAATAGCGACGGCAGGTAATCCCTGCGGAAAAGTGCCTGACAGCTTTCCTCACTCGTAGAATCTGGGTGCTAAGCCGTCATGCCAAAGCGATCGCTACCTTCCCCGCTCGCGCCTTGCCTAATCCCCGAGCCGCGCTCGATGACCCTGAACGGGGGTGTGTGCGAGGTGCGTCCAGACCGGCTCATCGTATTAAAGTCGCCGCGACCGGCACAGGGCTTTTTTGAAGCGCAGGAGGCACAGCGCGCGCTGAGTCAGTATGCGCGAGTGACTTGGCATATCCACGCCAGCGATGCTGCGCCGGCGGAGACGATCGGCCTGCTCATGACAATCGGAGACACCGACGAAGCTGACGAGGTCGGCAAACAGCGCTATACCCTCGACATCACGCCAGAGCGCATCACCGTCACCGCGCCGGCCGCGGCCGGCGCGTTCTACGCCGTGATGACCTTGACCCAGCTCTTGCGACAGTACGGGCGTGCGCTCCCTGCACTGCGCATCGAGGACGGGCCTGACTTCGCCCGGCGTGGCGTCATGCTCGACATCAGCCGCGACAAAGTGCCGACGATGAAGACGCTCTTCGAGCTGGTGGACTTGTTGGCTGAGTTGAAGGTGAATGAGTTTCAGCTCTACACCGAGCACACCTTCGCCTTCCGGCGCCACCCGCGGGTTTGGGCCAATGCCTCGCCGATGACCGGCGAGGAGATCATGCAACTGGACGCATACTGCCGGGCGCGGCATATTGACCTCGTGCCGAATCAAAACTGCTTCGGCCACATGCGCCGCTGGCTCATCCATGATGCCTACCGCCATTTGGCGGAGTGCCCAAATGGATGCGAGACCGCGTGGGGCTACTTCGCCGAGCCGTTTACGCTGTGTCCCCTGGACCCGGGCAGCATCAAGCTGGTCGAGGAGATCTTCGAGGAAGTGCTGCCGCACTACACCAGCCGCTTCTTCAACGTCGGCTGTGACGAGACGGTGGACCTGGGCAATGGCCGCAGCAAAGCTGAGGTCGAAGCCAAAGGCGTCGGTCGCGTCTACCTGGAGTTTCTGCTCCAGATTTACGAGCGGGTGAAGCGCCATGGCCGGACGATGCAATTCTGGGGCGACATCATCATGGCACATCCTGAACTCGTCGCTGAGCTGCCTAAAGACGTGATCGCGATGGAATGGGGATATGAGCATGATCATCCGTTCGCCGAACATGGCGCAACGTTTGCGGCGTCGGGCATCCCCTTCTACGTGTGTGGCGGCACGTCGTCGTGGAACAGCATCGGCGGACGCACCGAAAACGCGATCGGCAATCTGCTCAACGCCGCCGAGAGCGGCAAGCGACACGGCGCCGTCGGCTTCCTCAACACCGATTGGGGCGACAGCGGTCACCTGCAACCGCTACCGGCGAGTTATTTGCCGTATGCCTACGGCGCCGGCGTGTCCTGGTGTATCCAGACGAACCGCGACGTAGATATTGCCCGCGCCGTCAGCCTGCACGTCTTCGGTGACCCAAGCGGGGCGACCGGCGCATTTGCCTATGACCTCGGGAACGTATACACGCACATCCCCTTCCGCACCCACAATGGCACGGCCTATGGCTATGCTGTAACATCGGATGAAGAGACGCTGCGCCGCCGGTTTAAGGAGGCTCCGGCGGATAGGCGCTGGCTGACGCGCGTCAAGAAAGAGCTCGATCGCTTGGAAGCGATCGTTCCCACGCTGAAGATGGCGTCTCCCGATGCGGCCTTGATACGACGCGAGTTTGCGTATGCGCTACACCTGATGCGCTATGGCCTGGCGCGGCTAGAGCGGCTCGGTGTGGCTGCCAAGCCTGCGACGCTCGACCTAAAGGCAGTCGCGCGCGAGCGACGCCGGTTGGTTGCCGAGCATCACCGCGTCTGGCTGGCGCGCAATCGCCCCGGCGGTATGGAAGACAGCGCCGCGAATATTCGCCTCTGAAACTGGTTGCTCATGGTCAATACAAACGGCGTGCTGGCGGTGATGGACCATCACATCACGATCAACTGGGATGACGGTCCAACGCTCCATCGAATCGCGGCCCAGGTGCGCTATCACACGGGCGCTTCGGCCACATTGCGGACGCTGCGCGTCAATGCCTCTCAGCGATACAGCGATGATCCGCTCTCCTTCATGACGATGGGCGACGGGCTGCGCGCGGCGTGGATCTGGCAAGCGCGCGGCCCAGGCTGGACGGCGCAGTTGGCTGTGACGAATCAAGGGGAAGACGATATATACCTGGATGCGCTCGACGCGATCCGCATTGACTACGCCTTCGGTGGGTTATTCAATCTGGGCGCGCCGCCTGGCCTGTGGCGCGCCCTGCCCGAAGACGTGCGTGGTTTGCTGGCCGCGCCCGGCGATGACGAGGGCACATCGGCGGTGCGGAGCAACTTGGCCGCCGGATGGGAGGCCTGGTCGCCGGCCTCGCCGACGGCGACCGGATTTACGCGGCGACGCTGCCTCATCGTGCAGCCGATCGTGTCCAATCGCAGTCGCCCGCCCGCCATCTTGGTGCGCGTCCTTGATGATGCGTCGGCGCGCACCGAAATTCAGCTGGAGCTAAACGGCGAGCGATTTGAGAGGCTCTCCGCACGCTATCGCACCGAAGGCATGCTGCTCGGCGCGGGTGCCACCATAGCATCACCTGAGTTCTGGGTCGTCGCCGGTGATAATGCAGAAGAGCTGAGCAAGCTTGAGGTCAACGTCGAGTGACCGGCATGCGCCCCGCGGTAACTTCAATTGCATGGGATGGCATAGAGGGTTGGATGAAGCAAACGCAGTCGAAGGACGTGAAGGGCAAGCGCACGGCTCGCAAGCCGCGCAACGGGGATGAGGCTGCGCTGGCGGCCGACGAACGCGCGCTGAAGCGCAAAGCAAAAATCGTGCACGAGAAATTGCTGGCGATATATGGCGAACCGCAATGGACGCGGCTGGATGGCGTGAGTGAGCTAGTTGCTACCATCCTCTCGCAGAACACGAACGACGGCAACCGCGACCTGGCCTATGCCCGGCTGCGCGCTCGCTTCCCGACCTGGGAAGCCGTGCGCGATGCACCGGCCGAGGCGGTCATCGAGGCCATCCGTCCGGCCGGCTTGGCCAATCAGAAAGGCCCGCGCATCCAGTTTGCTCTCCGGCGCATCACCGAAGAGCGCGGCGAGCTGAACATAGACTTCCTCGCCCAGATGCCGGTGGACGAGGCACGTCGCTGGTTGCTCAGCATCAACGGCATCGGGCCGAAGACGGCAGCGATCGTACTGCTGTTCTGTTACGACAAGCCGGTCTTCCCGGTGGATACGCATGTGCATCGCGTGACCGGTCGGCTCGGTCTGCGCCCTCCCAAGCTAACCGCCGACCAGACACATGACCTGATGGAGCGCATCTGCCCGCCCGGCGCGCAGTTTGCCTTTCACATCAACCTGATCCGGCATGGGCGCGAGGTCTGCCACGCGCGCAATCCGCAGTGCAACCGTTGCCCGCTGCAGCGTGAGTGCGATTACTTTCGCGCCGCTTGAACTACCTACCGCGAGTAGCTATAATGCGAGGCCGTTCGATGAGAGCAATTGAGTCCCGCTTGGCGGGGGAGGAATGAAGTATCGCGCAGCAAAGACCGAGTCGAGCATCGTCACAGCAAGCCTTTCGAGTCAACAACCAGATTCGCGCCCCTCAGGTGCGCGTGATCATGCCGGACGGCACGAACAAAGGCATTCTGGATATACGCGATGCGCTGGAGCTAGCGCGCAACATGCGCATGGATCTGATCGAAGTCGCGCCGAATGCCGATCCACCGGTATGCCGAATCATAGATTACGGGCGCTTCATCTACGAAAGGGACAAGAAGGAGCGAGCTGCTAGGAAGAGTCAGAAGACGATTGAGGTCAAGGGCGTGCAACTGCGCCCTAAGACCACCGAGCATCACCTTGCGTTCAAGATCCGAGCTGCACGGCGCTTCCTGCAAGCGGGCAACAAAGTAAAACTGAATATGCGCTTTCGCGGTCGCGAAGTCGCAAACCAGCACGTTGCGCTGAGGCTGATTGACCGCTTCTTGCAGGAGCTGGCGGACATCGGCGTCGTGGAAGTTGCGCCGAGCATGGAGGGCAAGGCACTCGTGGCGGTGGTCGCGCCGACGCCGGCTACGCTGGCGGCGGCTCACCTGAAGTCAACTCAGCAGCGCATCGCAGCCGAGCGAGAAGCCGACCGCGCGGCGGGTTACAACGAGGAAGAAGAAGAGATCGAGGAGATCGAAGAGGCTGATGAGGACGGTGAGGGCGAAGGCGAAGTGTTGAACGGACAGGTCACGGAGCTGACCGAAACGGCTTCTGCCAAGGCGCTCACCAAAGAGCAGGAAGCCGAGCTGCGCCGACGACAAAACCGGGAGAAGCTGGCGCAGAAACGCGCCAACGAGCAGTTCGGCCTGCCATAGCCCTATCAAGCGGCGTCCGCGAAGTTAGCGCAGTTGTGTTTCGCCGCAGTCTCGTGGCTGCGGCGAAATTGTGAGAGTAGGTAGCAGAGGAACAACGCATGGGCAAGATCAAAACGCATAAGTCCACGGCCAAGCGCTTCAAGGTGACGGGCAGCGGCAAGCTGATGCGCACCCGGCAGGGCAAGAGCCACTTCCGGCGCAAGAAGCCGGCCCGCGTCAAGGCGCTTTTCGTCGAGATGACCGAAGTAGAGGGCAAGGGTATCCAGAGGCGCATACGCAAGCTTGCCCCCTACCTCAAGAACAAGTAGAGACCACGAAAAGGAGTAAGCAGGGAAATGGCCAGAGTGAAAGGCGGCGTGAAGACACGCCGACGCCATAACCGCGTGTTGGCCGCGACCAAAGGTCAGTTCGGGGCGCGGCACAAGCACTTCCGCAAGGCTAATGAGGCGCGCCTGCATGCCATGGCTTACGCCACCCGCGATCGGCGCAACCGCCGCCGTGAGCTGCGTAGCCTGTGGATCACGCGCATCAATGCCGCGGCGCGCCTGAACGGCACGACCTACAGTAAGCTCATCCAAGCGCTGAAGGCTGCCGATGTCCGGCTCGATCGCAAGATCCTGGCCGACTTGGCTGCCCGAGACGCCGATGCGTTCGCTGCAGTCGTGAAAGCCGTGCAAGCCTGAACCGGCCACACGGCGATTACGCCGGCACGAAGCCCGGCCGCTTGCTCACAGCGCGCCGGGCTTTTCTTTGCCGCTGATCCGGTGTTTGGCTTTCCTAGGATGGCTGGAGTGACTGCCGGGCCGATCACCCTCACAGCAACCCATACCGACCGCCTCGATAAGGTCGTCGCTGCGCTCTTGCCGACGCTCAGCCGCAGCGCGGTGCAGCGCCTGATCGCGCAAGGGCGCGTGCGAGTGGATGCCATCTCCCGCGACGCCGACTACCGTGTGCAGCCGGGGCAGACGATCGTCGTAGATTTGCCTGCGCCGGCGCCCGAGGCGCCTCAGGCCGAGCCGATTGTGCTCGACATCGTTTATGAGGACGCGAGCGTGATCGTGATCAACAAGCCGGCCGGCATGGTGGTGCATCCGGGACCCGGCAACCCAAGCGGGACGATTGTGAATGCCGTTTTGGCCTACGCTCCCGAAGTGCAAACCGTGGGCGACGTGCAGAGGCCTGGCATCGTGCATCGTTTAGATAAGGACACCAGCGGCTTGCTGTTAATTGCCCGCCACGAAGCGGCCTTGCGCGCGCTCCAGTCGCAATTTAAGGCCCGCACCATTAGGAAAACTTACCTGGCTTTGTGCGTGGGCCGCGTGAGCCCGGAGCATGGCGTGATTAGCCGTCCGATCGGGCGCGACCCAAGCAACCGCCGTCGCATGGCGGTCATCCCCGGCGGTCGTGAAGCCGTAACAGAATACGTCGTAATCGAGGTATTCGGGCCGGATGACCGGCTTCCCGCTGCCTATGCGCTGGTGCGTGCGCATCCGCTGACCGGCCGCACGCACCAGTTGCGAGTTCATTTCGCCTCAATCGGGCATCCCATCGTGGGCGATGCGCTCTACGGAATGCGCAAGGATCAGCTCACGCGCTCCCTGAGGCCGCGCCACATGCTGCACGCCAGCGAGCTGGCCTTCATCTCGCCGGCTTCAGGACGAGAAGTCAAGCTGCACGCGCCGCTACCGCTGGACATGCGGCGCGTGCTCGAGGAACTCAGCTCTCCTTCATCGCTCGATCAATGATCTCTTGGGCGACCTTGCTCATCGTCGTGCGGCGCGAGCGCGCGGTCATTTGGATGTGGTGATAGGCTTCCTCCTCGCCCATGCCGCCTCGCATCAGGATGCCCTTGGCGCGCTCGATCAACTTGCGCGCGGTCAGCTTTTCCTCCAGTTCGTCCACCTTCTCGCTCAGGCTGCGGCGCTCATTGAAGGTGGCGATGGCGACCCGCATCGTGCTGATGAGGTCATCGCGCTTGACCGGCTTGATCAGATAGCCCTGAACCGGTAGTTCCGTGGCTCGGTCGAGCAACGCGGTCTCGTTGTAGGCGGTCAAGATGATGATGGGGATAGGTCGCTGCTTGAGGATCTCTGCGGCAGCCTCCAGGCCGTCGCGGAAGGGCATGCGCACGTCGAGCAGCGCGATGTCCGGCTGTTCCCGGTGCGCAAGCGTGACGGCCTCCACACCATCGGCGGCACTGTAGACGGTATGGCCTAGCTCGGTCAGGATAGTGCGCAGGCCCATGCGGATGATGGATTCGTCGTCAGCAATTAATACACGAAGGCTTTTATTGCTCATTGATGAAAACTCCGGATCGAACTACCGGCAGACGCTTGCCTGCATGGCAGACATATGCCGGCTATGACCAAAGGTCTGGATTTCTGGCTCTCGTCCTGGAGGTGATGCGGATTATACTTTCGCGCAGTTTGGATGCTGCCGTTGATCTTGGCCGCCTGTTTGGCCGGCCTCATCGTTTACCTCGTCGCCCGTGATGCCTCGCGCGCCCGCCGACTGCCGGCTCTGGATGACACGGCGCCTCCGGCGACGCCACACATTTCGATCGTTATTCCCGCGCGCAACGAGGAGGGGAACATCGCGCGCTGCCTGGATGGCGCGCTGCACCAGCGCTATCCGTCCTATGAGGTGATTGTGGTGGATGACGGCTCGACCGACGGGACGCCGCGCATTCTAAGGGAATACGCCGCGCGTTTCCCCGACCGGCTGCGCGTGGTCGCCGGACGGCCTTTGCCGCCGGGCTGGGTGGGCAAGTGCAACGCTTGTCTGCACGGCGCGCACCACGCGCGAGGCGAATGGTTGCTTTTTCTGGACGCCGACACTGCGCCTCGGCCGACCC
This sequence comes from Thermoflexales bacterium, assembly GCA_025056965.1. Classification (GTDB taxonomy): domain Bacteria; phylum Chloroflexota; class Anaerolineae; order J036; family Brachytrichaceae; genus JAAFGM01. The sequence continues at coordinate 16,309 of JANWVF010000006.1, forward strand.
TGCTGAATGCGCTGGTGGCGTTCGTCATCCGCCAACGACTCGACGTCGCCAGCGTCCTCCCGTTCAACGAACTGGTCACGTGGTCCGAAAGGCTGGTTCTACCGGTCTTCTACCAGTTCGCCTTAACGGCCTTCCCGCTGCAAAAGAATCTCTCGGTGGAGGCGCCGGCCAACAACGTAATTGCCAACGGCCAATGCCTCATGGTGAGGTCTTCGGCGTATTGGTCCGTAGGCGGGCACGAGGCGGTGAAGGACAAAGTGCTGGAAGACATCGAACTTGCGCAGGCGCTGCGACGAGCTGGCCATCGGGTTGGCTTGGCAACGGCCTTTGACCAGTTGCGCGTGCGGATGTATCACGACCTGGGCGAGGTAGCCCAGGGACTGGGCAAGCATGCTGCCGCGGGCCGTCGTGCCAGCGGGTGGCGAGCCTTTTGGGCCGTGCTGCGCATGTCGCTCACCCTGCTGGTGCCGTGGCCGCTGCTCGCCTTTTGTCTGACGCAGACCGCCGGAGGGTTACCCACGCTGCATGCCTGGTTGGCGCTGCTGATGGCAGTTTGGGCATTATTGGCCGTGCTGCGGTTCTGGGCTGTGCGCTATCGCACCTGGTATGGCTTGCCCGAATGGACTGCGCTGCTGGCTCCGATCGGCTGGTTGATCTACCTGGGCATCGTCGTCCGCGGCACGCTGCAGGTGCTCTTCAAGCGCGGCGTGACTTGGAAGGAGCGGGTGTATCCCCGATGAGCCGCGGGCCTTAAGCCAAGCCAGTGACAAGGCTGCGGCCGACTCGGGTGGAAGACGATGCACGCGATGCGGTCAGGTAGCGAGGACCGGCTGATTCTTGAACCTTTGGCAGATGGCCCGCTGTCCGAGTTCCGAACTAGCGTCTCTATGGCTGAATTGAAAACGCTTGAGGTTCCCGTCCAGGGCATGGACTGCGCCGAGTGTGCGCTGCACGTTCGACAGGCGATTGCCGCATTGCCCGGCGTGGAGTCGGTTGACGTGCTGCTTGCGACGGAGAAGGCCATTGTTCGCCTCGATCCGTCGCGCGTAGATTTGCCTGCCATCCGTGAGGCCGTGGCGCGCGCCGGCTATTCCGTCCCCGAGTCGGCTGTGCTACGGTCCGCCATGATGGATCGCTTCAATCGCCGGATGTCCATCCTGCTCGTCGTCGTGTTCGGCCTCGTCCTGGGCATCGTGGTTGCCGGGGAATGGCTGGGCCTATTCGACGAGCTGAATCGGCGCGTCCCTCTGCCTGTCGGCACGGCTGTGGTCATCGCATGTGGCTTTCCGGTCTTCCGTAATGTCGCGCGCGCCGCGCTTAGGCGGCAGATCACCTCGCACACATTAATGACGGTTGGAGCGATTGCGGCGCTCGTCGTCGGCGAATGGGTCGCAGCAGCAATCGTGGTGGTGTTCATGCGCGTCGGGGACTACGTCGAGCGTTTCACGACCGAGAGCGCCCGCCGTGCTGTGAGAGAGCTCACGGCGCTGGCGCCGCAAACCGCGCGCGTAGAACGCAACGGCGTCGAAGTCGAAGTGCCAGTGGCTGCAGTCAACGTCGGCGAAGTGGTCATCGTCCGCCCCGGCGAGAAGATCCCGGTGGATGGCGAAGTCGTCGCTGGGCTCGCCACGGTTGACCAGGCAACGATCACCGGCGAATCTATGCCCGTCGAGGTCGCGCCAGGCGCGCGCGTGTTCGCCGCTACGATTGCTAAAGTGGGCAGCCTGCGTGTGAGGACGCTCCGTGTCGGCGCAGACACAACGTTTGGGCGCGTGATCAAGATGGTGGAAGAAGCGGAGTCCCATCGGGGCGACGTGCAGCGCCTCGCCGATCGGTTCAGCGCATATTACTTGCCGCTGGTCGCTGCGGTTGCGCTGCTTACATGGTTGATCAGCGGCAATGCCCTCGCTACGGCTGCCGTGCTTGTAGTGGCCTGCTCCTGCTCGTTTGCACTTGCAACGCCCGTCGCTATGTTGGCCTCCATCGGCGCAAGCGCCAAGCGCGGCCTGCTCATCAAAGGTGGCAAGTATCTCGAGGCGTTAGCGCGCGCCGATGTCGTGCTGGTAGATAAAACTGGCACGCTTACGTTGGGACAACCCCAAATTACCGATGTCGTCTCGCTCAACGGCATGCCTGCACCCGAGATCCTTACCATGGTGGCTTCGGCCGAGCGCTACTCGGAACACCCCCTGGCCGAAGCCGTGCGCGCGGCGGCCCGTGCGCGTCGCCTCTCGCTTTCCGAGCCGGAGCATTTTGAAGCCGTGCCCGGCGCAGGCGTGCGGGCGAGGGTAAATGGTCACTTGGTGGTCGTGGGAAACCGCCGCCTGATCCCGGTGACGGAATCCCTCTCGATCGCTCAAGAGCTAGAGGCGCAGGGCAAAACGCTCCTGTGGGTCGCCTTGGACGGTGAGCCGGTTGCTCTACTCGCCGCCGCCGATACGCTGCGCCCTGAGGTGCCGGCCGCCCTGGCCGAGTTGCGCGACCTTGGCATCGGGCATGTCGAGCTGCTCACAGGGGACAACGAACGAGTGGCCGCTGCGCTCGCCGCGCGGCTTGGCGTTCGATATCGTGCCAATCTGCTGCCCGAAGACAAGATCCAAGTCGTCAAAGATTATCAAGCTCAAGGGCACACAGTCCTCATGGTGGGGGACGGCGTAAACGATGCGCCGGCGCTGGCGCAGGCGAATGTCGGCATTGCCATGGGCGCAGCAGGCACGGACATCGCCATCGAAGCCGCTCACATCGCCCTCATGCGCGAGGACTGGGCGCTGATACCCGAAATGTTGCGCATTGCCCGCCGCACTATGGGCGTCGTCAAGATGAACATCGCCTTCACAGCGCTCTACAATCTGCTTGGCCTGACGCTGGCTGCCGTGGGGCTGCTGCCGCCCACCCTTGCTGCGGCGGCACAATCGCTGCCGGACTTAGGCATCCTCGCCAATTCGGCGCGCTTGCTGCGACAAAGGTTCGGCGGTGCAGCGCGAGAGGCGTGCTCTGTTGCGCGTGTGCAGTGAATGGCGCCACGTTCGACGGCGCGCTCGTTGGCGGACACGCGCTCCTTGCCGGAACGCGCTCGCTGTGCCCCTTCAGCTGCCTCAGACTCGATTTGCCCTTACGCGGAATCTGTAATACATTCAGAAACTTAACTGCACTGCCTGCATCTCGGCGACGCACGGCGCCGCGCCTACAGGCGTTCGGGTTGTAGGCCAGATGCGAACATACATCACTAAAGAAATGGAGGTCGTATCCATGAAGAGCAACCAAAAGATTACTCGAAGACAGACCCTGAAGTTGCTTGGCCTTGGCGCGGCTGGGGCCGCTCTTGCCGCGTGTGCGGCGCCGCCGGCGACTGCGCCTGCTGCTCCCGCTGCTCCAGCAGAGAGCAAGCCGGCTGAACAACCGGCAGCCGGAGGCGGCGGCAAGCTCGAAATCTTCTCGTGGTGGACGAATGGCGGCGAAGCCGATGGCCTCAACGCGATGTTCGAGGTCTTCCTGTCCAAGAACCCCGGCGTCGAAATTGTCAATGCGACTGTGGCAGGCGGCGCGGGCACGAATGCCAAAGCCGTGTTGCAAACGCGCTTGGCCGGAGGTCAACCGCCGGATAGCTGGCAGGTGCATGCGGGCCGAGAGACCCTCTCTTACGTCAATGCCGGCCAATTGGAACCGCTCACGCAGTTCTTCACCGAGCAAGGCTTCGACAAGGTGATGCCGCAATTCCTCCTAGACCAACTCAAGATCAACGGGGAGATTTGGACGGTGCCGGTGAACATTCACCGTTCCAATGTGCTTTGGTATAACCCGAAGATACTACAGGAAGCCGGCATCGAGCCGAAGTTCCCCACGCTGGATAGCCTGTGGGCGGCGCTGGACAAGCTGAAGGCAGCCGGCAACGTAGTGCCGATCGCCGTGGGCGGCAAGGACAAGTTCGAGGCGTCTCACACTTTTGAGAGCATTCTCTTGGCGACGTTCGGCGCCGATGACTACGTCAAGTTGTGGGACGGCACCGACACAATGTGGAACGACCCACGGGCTGCCGAGGCGCTGGAGAACCTGAAGAAGCTCTTCAGCTATGCCAACAGCGACCGCTCGGCGCTCGGTTGGGCGGATGCCATGACCCAGGTGTTGGAAGGCAAGGCAGCGATGACGATCATGGGCGACTGGGCGCACGGTCTCGGGATTAGCAAAGGGCTGAAAGTCAATCAGGACTATGGCTGGACGCCGGCGCCGGGTAGCGACGCCTTCATGTGGCTCAGCGATAGCTTCGGGCTCGCCAAGGGTGCGCCCAATCCCGTGCAAGCCAAAGCGTGGCTGGTCGTGTGCGGCTCGCGAGAGGGTCAGGACGCCTTCAACCCGAAGAAGGGGTCTATCCCGGCGCGCACCGATCCCGATCTGAGCAAGTACGACGATTACCTCAAGGCTGCAATCGCCGACTTCAGTTCTAAGCCGCTCGTCCCCAGCGCAGCGCACGGCGCCAGCACGACCAACGCTTACCAGGCGAAATTCCACAACACCCTCGAGGTGTTCTCCAGCGATTTGGATGCGAAGGCTGCGCTGGATAGCCTGCGCGAAGCCGCTGCCGACAACAACAAGTGATCAACGCTACCCCTTAAGGGAGCATGTTGCGAAGAGGTCAGGCCGCCAAGCAGGGGCGGTTCTGACCTCTTCGCTGAGAAACACACGCATGAGGGGACATGGCATGAGCGCAGGTGTGGATTTGGCGCGCGTCTCTACGCTTGAGCGGGCACGGTCTGGGCGGCGGGCAATTCGTCGTGACCGACTGGTTGCCTTCCTGATGCTTTTACCTTCTCTAGTCGCCATTGCGGTTTTTGTATACGGTTTCATCGCCTATACCGGCTACGTGTCACTCTCGAACTACACCACGTCGCGACCGGACTTCACATTCATCGGCTTCGATAACTACATCCAGCTGTTTAACCAGCGGCGCTTTCAGGAAAATATTCGTAACCTGATAGTCTTCACTGCCTTCTTCTTGGTCGTCTGTCTGTTGTTCGGGCTCTTTCTGGCGCTATTGGTGGATTCGCGCGTGAAGGGTGAGTCCATCTTCCGTTCGATCTATCTCTTCCCCATGGCGGTGTCGTTCATCGTCACGGGTGTGGCCTGGCGATGGCTCTTCACCCCCGGCGATTTAGAACCGACCGGCTTGAACTTGTTGTTTGAAAGCCTCGGCCTTGGCTTTCTCAAAGCGCGCTGGATCGCCGACACCAGCGTTTGGCCGAACATTGAAGTCACCGGGCTAAAGGTGCGCTTGCTCATCCCGCTCGCCATCATCCCTGTTGTGGTGGCTGCGGTCTGGCAAATGTCGGGCTTTTGCATGGCCATGTATCTTGCCGGCTTGCGCGGCATTCCCGAAGAAATTAAGGAAGCGGCGCGGGTGGATGGTTGCTCGGAATTGCAGGTGCTGCGTCACATTACTCTGCCCCTGCTCAGGCCGATTACCCTGAGTGCGATCATCGTCCTCACGCACATCTCCTTGAAGACGTTCGACCTCATCATGACGATGACCGGCGGCGGACCGGGCAACAAGACTGAACTGCCCAGCCTATACATGTATGAGCTGCGCTTCAGCCAGTTCAACACCGCCGGGGCAGCCGCCGTCGCCACTATCCTCTTGCTCACAGTTAGCGTGCTGATCGTGCCGTACCTGGTCTACAACCGGCGCGCCCAAAGTATCGAAAGATGAACCCCTCTGTAGCTTCTAAGCCATCGAATTCATACCTATCGCGCCGCTTGGCGCGGATTCTGCTGTATGTGGTGATGATCGCGCTGGCAATCGTGTTCATTTTGCCGGTTTATCTCCTCATCATCACTGCCCTGAAAGACTTCAGCGAGGTCAGCTTGAATCGCATGTGGGACTTACCCGCTCGATTCAGCATGGAGAGCTTCGAGCGCGCATGGAACGGTGGACAAGGTACGACCGGTATGCGCGGCAGCTTCATTAACAGCGTGATCGTCGTCGTACCGGCCACGGTCATCTCGTGTCTGCTCGGCTCGATGAATGGATACGTGCTTTCTAAGTGGAAGTTCCGCGGCAGTGAGACGCTCTTCACCTTGCTGTTGTTCGGGATGTTCATCCCCTATCAAAGTATCCTTGTGCCACTCGTCTCCGTGCTTTCCTCGATCGGTCTCTATGGCACGTTGCAAGGCTTGATCCTGACTCACATTGTGTACGGCATCCCGATCACGACGTTGATCTTCCGGAACTACTACGCTAGCGTGCCCCAGGAGTTGGTCGAAGCAGGCCAGATAGATGGCGCCGGTTTCTTCCGCGTCTATCATGAGATTATGCTGCCGCTTTCCGCGCCGGGGTTTGTCGTCGTCGCGATTTGGCAGTTCACCTCTATCTGGAATGAATTCCTCTTTGGCCTGATCATCACAAACGACCCGCGCCTGCGGCCGGTCACCGTAGCGCTGCAAAACATGTCCGGCAGCCAGTTCACGCAATGGAACGTTCAGATGGCCGGCGCGCTAATCGTCGCGTTGCCGACACTGCTGGTGTATATCTTCCTCGGGCGCTACTTCTTGCGCGGTCTGTTGGCAGGTAGCTTGAAAGGGTAGATGTCGCTTGCAGTGAATCGCGCCAGTGATGCCTCGACCGGACAACTCGTCTGCTGACTTATGACCCATCGCGTCCAGGATAAAGTTGTCATCGTCACTGGCGCGGCGCAGGGCATCGGTTTCGGCATCGCCGAAATGCTGGCCCGCGAGGGTGCGCGCGTCGTCATCGCCGACAAGCAAACAGAGAAGGGCGAGGCAGCCGCGGCACGAATCCGCGATGCTGGCGGCGAAGCACTCTTCCAATACGCCGATGTCACCGTCGAGGCCGACTGCGCCGCGCTGGCACAAGCTGCCGCTGAGCACTTCGGCCGGCTCGACGGCTTGGTGAACAACGTCGGCTGGTTCCCGCGCGCCACGCTCGAAGAGACCACCACCGAGTTGTGGGAAGCGATCATGAACGTGAACGTGCGCAGCGCGTTCTACTGCTGTAAATACGTCATCCCCATCATGCAGCGCGGTGGCGGCGGCAGTATCGTCAACATCGGCTCGATCCATGGCCTCCAGGCCTCGTCCAACCTGATCGCTTACGGCGCAGCGAAGGGAGCGTTGCTCAACCTGACGCGCACCTTGGCCGGCGCATATGGCGCCGACCGCATTCGCTGTAACTATCTCATCCCCGGCTGGGTGATGAGCGAGGGTGAGATCGCGCTGGCCAAAAGCCGCGGGGTGGATGTGAATGAGCTGCGCGCGCAGGGCGCACAGTTGCTCTTCGGGCGGCACCAGACGCCGCAGGATGCCGCTTATGCCGTGGTCTATCTCATCTCCGATGAGTCGTCGCAGGTGACCGGCAGCATCTTCCACATAGACGCCGGCATGTCTACGCTGCTCTTCAGAGGGCGCAGCGATTGAGTCCTCCCCATGCCATTGAATCCATTGAGAACCATCTGGGCCCAAGGTGGCTACGTGGTGAACGGCTGGTGCGCCATCCCCAGTAGTTGGAGCGCCGAGATCATGGCGCGCGCCGGCTGGGACAGCGTCACGCTTGACCTGCAGCATGGCCTGCTCGACTACGGTCAGGCCTTGCCGATGTTGCAGGCGATCAACCTGGCTGGCGCGGTGCCGATGGCCCGCGTGCCGTGGAATGAGCCGGGCATCATCATGAAGCTGCTCGACGCCGGCGCGCTGGGCATCATCTGTCCGATGGTGAACTCGCGCGATGAGTGCGAATGCTTCGTCGGCGCGTGTCGCTATGCGCCGCGCGGCTATCGCAGCTTCGGCCCGACGCGCGCGCGCGTCGTTTACGGTGGCGATTACGAGCGCACGGTTGCCGACGCGGTGCTCACCTTCGCCATGGTCGAAACGGCCGAGGCGCTGGCCAACGTCGAAGCCATTGTCAGCGTGCCCGGCCTGACCGGCGTGTATGTCGGCCCGGCCGACCTCAGCCTAAGCATGGGTAGCCCGGAGCGCAGCGACCCCACATGGCCAGAGGTCGTCGCTGCGCTCGACACAATCGTGGCCGCATGCCGCAAGCACGGTGTAATCGCCGGCATCCACTGCGCCTCGACCGACTACGCGCTGAAGATGATCGCCAAAGGTTTCCGCTTGGTGACGATCGCCTCCGACGGCAACCTGCTGGCGGCCGCGGCCTCTGCGGCGGTCAAAGCCGTGCGCGGCGGTCAGGCCGGTGGTCCCTCTGCAGGCGGTATCTACTGAGGAAGCCCATGTTCAAGATTTGGCTCGACGATGCACTGCTGCCGTCCTGCGCGCATCTCTTGGAGGGGATCGCAGAGCCGATCGGCCCATCCCCTACGCTGGAGGGCATCGAAGAGGCCGAGGCGTTCATCTGTCCCGGCAACGTGCGCTACGACGGCGCGCGCATGGATCGCGCGCCGAAGCTTAAAGTAATCGCCCGGCTGGGCGTAGGCTACGACAACATTGATCTGGCCGCGGCAACGGCGCGGCGCATCCCGGTAGTTTATGCGCCGGATGCGCCGACCATCAGCACCGCCGAGCACGCCTGGGCGCTCATCATGGCCGTGGCCAAGAAGATCGTGAAGGCTCATGCGGCTCTGCACACGACCGGTTGGGGATCGTTCTGGGGGCATGAAGCCAACAAAGGGCTGGAGCTGTATGGGTGCACGCTTGGCCTGGTTGGCCTCGGTCGAATCGGCAGCCGAGTTGCGCGCTATGGCTTGGCGTTCGGCATGCGCGTGTTGGCGTTCGACCCTTACATTCCGCCGGAGCGCGCACAAGACATCGGGATCACGCTCGCGCCCTCGTTGGAGGACGTGCTCCGCGAAGCTGACGTGGTTTCACTGCACGCACCGGTTACGCCGGAGACTCGTCATCTGATGAATGCCGAGCGTTTCGCGCAAATGAAGCGTGGCGCACTGTTTGTCAACGTGGCGCGGGGTGCGTTGGTGGACGAGCAGGCCCTGGCCGACGCACTGCGCAGCGGTCAGGTGGGTGGTGCCGGTCTAGACGTATTCGAGGGCGAGCCGATCGGCCTGTCTCATCCGCTGCTGGCCTTCGACAACGTAGTAGTCACGCCGCACGTGGCCAGTCGCACGGTCGCCGGCCACCACCGCATCTGGGAGACGACGTTGGTGCAAGCACTCCAGGTGCTGCGTGGCGAGCGCCCGGAGCACTTGCTCAATCCGGAAATTTGGGAGACGCGACGGCGCTAGGGAGAGGACTTAGGTCGTTGCCTCGGCCGGCTGCATCGCCTTCTTCATCGCGTCGGCGAGCAGGTTATAGGCCTCGACCCAGGCCTCTTTCACCGGTGGGGTGAACGCATCCCCCAAAACCTGCTCTAGCGCCCAGATGAGCGCCGCGCCAAAGGTGTTGTAGTCAGGCGCGGTGACGCCGTAGCGGTAATGTCGCTGACCGAGCGCCCGAATGCTCGGCTCGATGGTCTCCGGCCGATCAAGCCCGCGCACCGCCAATCCGATCACCGTCATCAGCATCAACGCCTGCTTCTTCATGTCTCCCTTGAACAACTGGCGAATGGCCGGGTCTATCTCGAATAGCCGCGTATAGAACAGGTCGCCTACTTCTTGGGCAATTGGCTCGACCTGCGCGAACGTGCTCTGAACAAGCGCAATCTGCTTGGCATCCATAAACTAATCTCCTGTCTTGCGGCACGATAACCGCGGTTGGAATATAGAAGATGAAACGCCGAACTGCAACCTTGCCGGCTCGTCGGCGGCATTCCCGGCGAATCGCTGCGCCGGATGGCCGATCGGCGTCGGCGTGCTCGCGCCGATCATCCAAGGTGCTTCAGCCAGTCGGCCATCCAAAAATCAACGTCTTCCAAACAAGCGTCGTCAATCTGGTGGGCGATCGGGTATTCGTGGTAGGTCACCGCCGCGCCGAGCGATTCCAGCAAGTCGCGGGCGGCGCGACCCATCTGCACCGGCACGATGTCGTCGAACTGGCCGTGTGTGATCAGCACGGGCTTGCCCGTCAGCGCGACGCCCGGTGCGGCTAGCGCATCCGGCACAAAGCCGCTCAACAGCACCGCGCCGCCGACGAGTTCAGAACGGCGCAGGAGCACGCCGGCGCTCATCGTGGCGCCCTGGCTGAATCCCAACAGCAGCGTGCGCCGCGGGTCGGCGGCGTAGGCTGCGATGGCCTGCTCGACGAAGGCGGCAGCCGGTTCGACGGCAGCAACGATGCTATCCGGTTTGACGGCGATGCCCCGCTCGCCCCAGACGATAGGGAACCAGGCATATCCGCCTGTGCCTAGAGCGATCGGCGCGCGAACGCTGATCACGTCGAAGCGCGGGTCGAGGTAAGGAGCTAGGCTCATCAGATCGTCCTCGTTACTGCCGTAGCCGTGCAGCAGGATGAGCAACGGCGTGCGGCCGTCTGCAGCGGGCTGCGGGGCGCGCCGGAAGCGATGGGCGAGGGAGAAGCATGCAGCGTCCATGGCTAAGGTGTGCGTTGCTCGGCCGGCGAAGCCTCACCTTCTAACGGGTAGCCGGCCGCAATCCAGGCTTCTTTGCCGCCGTGAAGTTCGCGCACGTCTGTGTAGCCCAACTCGTTCAGGATACGCACTGCTTTTACCGAGGAGCCACAACGGGCGTTCTGGCAATACACCACAATCGTTGCCTGCTTGTCGGGGAGCATCGCTTCGGCCATGCGCCGTAGAGCGAGGATGGGCAAGTTAATCGCGCCCGGCAGGTGCCCTCGACGATAGGCGTGCGGTGCCAGCACCTCAACCAGCACCGGCGGCGTGCCGGCGTCGAGGAGGCTTTTTAATTCGATCAAGGTGATAACGCCCATAAATGCGCGCAGAGCCCGATCATACACGCTTGAGTCGCTTTCAACAGGGCGCGCAGCATGAGCTTGCTCGAGACGTGCTGGGTCTCTTGACGAAAATCGCGCTTTGCGCCAAAACCATTGCGCTATGAAGATTACCGATATCAAGGTCTATCCCACCTGGGTGGGCAGCCGCAATCAGTTGATCGTCAAGGTTGAAACCGATGAGGGCATCTACGGCTGGGGCGAGTCGGGGCTGAGCGGGCGCGAGCTGGCCGTGGAAGGCGCCCTGCGCCATTACCGCGAGTTGCTGATCGGCCAGGATCCGATGCGCATCGGGTTCATCTGGCAACTGCTCTATCGCTCGCAGTACTTCGAGGGTGGGCGGGTGCTGACCGCAGCGCAAAGTGCGATTGACATTGCGCTCCATGACATCAAGGGCAAGGCGCTCGGCGTGCCGGTGTATCAACTGCTCGGCGGCAAGCAGCGCGACTATGTGAATTGCTTCGCCACGGCCTACGCTGACACGCTCGAAGCGCTGACCGCGAAAGTCCGCCTGCTGCTCGACCAGGGTTGGAACATCATTCGCATGACGCCGGCTTATGCAGGTCCGCAGGTCGAGGGGATCTGGGAGCCCTGGGCGTCCATCGGCATCACTGCCGATTGGTTCACGCAGATCCGCGCTGCGGTCGGCAGCGGCCCGGTTCTGGGCGTGGACTATCACCACCGCTTGAGCGTCGCCGAGGCAGCCTCGTTTTGCCAGCGCATGCCCAGGGGCACGCTCGACTTCCTCGAAGAGCCGATCCGCGACGAGTGTCCCGCAGCCTACGAACAGCTGCGACGCATGACCGAAGTGCCGCTGGCGATTGGGGAAGAGTTCAGCAGCAAGTGGCAGGCGCTGCCTTATATCGAGCAGGGCCTGACTAACTATATGCGGCTGGATATCTGCAACATCGGTGGCTTCACGGAGGCGATGAAGGTGGCCGGCTGGTGCGAGGCGCACTACATTGACTTGATGCCGCACAATCCGCTTGGCCCGATCTGCACGGCAGCGACAGTGCACTTAGCTGCTGCTGTCCCCAACTTCTTCGCGCTCGAGGTGCGCCACTCGCCGACCGAAGATCTCAACTTCTACGACGAGGAGATCTTCCCGGTGCAGCTTCGGCTTGAGGGGGCGCGTTTCCGCGTGCCGGATTCGCCCGGCCTAGGCGTCGAGTTCAACGAGAAAGACTTCGGTGGCCGACCGTTCAAGTTCTGGGAAGCGCCTAAGCTCTATCGCAGCGACGGGAGCATACAGAATTGGTGAGTCGCCGATCCTTCGGGCGGAAAAAAAGCGGGCGGGCATTACGCCCGCCCATTCGTAAAGGGTTCAGGAGGGGCTATTCCGACTGCGCAAACTTCATGCTTTGCCGTCGGCTCTTTCGCAATTTCGCAGCGCGCTTGCGCTTATTGATAACGCTGGGCTTCTCGAAATAACGTCGGTTGCGCACCTCAATCAAGATACGGTTGCCTTGTACAATCTTGTTGAAGCGGCGCAGCGCGGACTCAAACGTTTCGTCCTCTTCGACTACTACTCGAGCCACTCAATCACCTTCTTTCACTCATTCGCTTATCAGCTTTGTGTGACAGTGCGAATTATACTGACTTGCTGATGGCTGTCAATGCTGGTGCGCCTGGTGCGCTTCGACGCCGGCGCAATCGCGATAGGCATGGCCTAACGCGGCGAAGACCCACAGCGGTAGTCCGCCGGCAGGCGTCTCCGACCCGTTGATCGTCACACGCATCTGCGTCGGGATGTGCGGCACGCGCAGGCCGTCCATGGCGGTGTAATCCAGGTAGTAAGCAGTCTTCGAGACGTCGAGCTGCATCCGGCTCGCGCCGATCCGGGTGAGGCGGAAGGCCAACCCGCCTTCGGTGGCGGGGACGACGCCCGGAGCGCACATGACAAAGCGTGGTGTGCGCACCCAGCCAAGCCGCGCGTCGAACTGCCAACGCAGATCGCGCCGCGCGCCGAGCGCCGTCGCCAGCCAAACCGGCATGCGACCATAGGCTGCTATCGGCTCACCAAACGGCACTGCTTCCAGAATCTTATGCAGGTCTCCTGCCCGAAAGTAGGCCGGCGCATCGTGGGGATACATCCGTTGCGCAATCTCATCGAAGCGGACGATCCGCGCGTCGGTTGGCGCCGCGGCCAAGTGTGCTTTGGCAAGTTCGGCCTCGGAGAAAGCGAAGATCGAAGCCAGATGCTCCGCCAGGGCGTCGAGCGCGTGATCACCGATGACCCCACGGCCGCGATGAAGCCCGCTCAATGTCCCGCGCAGCTCGCCGTTTTCGGCCGGTTGTAGCTTGTTCTCGCCTTCTAGTACCGAGCGCAGGTCGGCGATGATCGGCAGCCCGCGTGAGCCGACCAGCCTGCGCCAGTGAGCCGCCTCTTGATCGTTTGGGGTGAGCAGGATCGCGCCCGTGCACTGGTCGAAGATCACCATTTGATCCTCTTGCGGTTTGCCGCCGATATCCACTAATAAGGGCATAACCCGTGCCGCTAGGTCGCGGCAGACGATCCTCACCCATTCGGCGGTCCATGCTCCTTTGAAGCGGATCGCATGCACCGAGCTGGGATCCATCATTTGTGCCCAATCGCCTTCGCCATCGGGCGCAGCGCGCAACAGGTAATGGGCGATCTTGCGCGCGCGCAATGCCTGTGACAAACTGTAGGCCAGTACGGATTTGCCGGAGTGGGGTGGTCCTCCGATTAGGATTGCCGGTAACAGGTTGAGTGCGTCCATCGTGCCAGTGGATCGTATCCGTGGGTGAAGTCGTAAACAAACATCGAGAAGCTGATCGAAGGAGAAGATCGCGTGCGCCGTTTGTGGGTGAGACCCCAACGGCCCTGATCGCCACCTTGGGCGGCAAGCCGCAGGTGGTGACCTTCGCAGTAGACGAGCTGCTGGATCAGCATATTGCGCTGCACCGCGTGTGTGCCGTGCATCTCGCCCCCAGCGACCCTGCCATCCAGCGCAGCTTGAGCCTGCTGCGCCAAGCGTTCGACACGCATCCTCCCTACCAGCGCTATGCCGAGCGATTGGGGACGCGCCTGCGTTTTGACTCGTTCACCATTCGCGAGCGCTCGAGCGATGTGCCGGATTCCATGAGCGGCGTCGCCAGCGGGCGTGCCATCGAGCGAATAGATGACTTCGCCGCGCCGACTGCCATTTGGCTCACCGTGCATCGCCTCATCGCCGCCCTCAAGCGCGAAGGCTATGCCGTCATCCTGTTGGTCACCGGCGGGCCGCGGCTGATCGGCCTGCAGGCGCTGTCCGCTGCGTCGCTGCTGTTCGACATGCATGATCAGTGCTTGCATCTATACACGCCACCTGAGTTGCGCGAACGCGCCGGACGCGGCGACATTCTCCACCGGTCGCCGGATGATCCAGAGGTGCGGCTGGTGCAGGTGCCCCTGCTGCCGATCAACATGATCGCGCCCGGCCTGCAGCAGGCTGCCCTGGCGTCCCCTCAAGATGTGTTGGCCGACGGTAAGAATCGGTTGAGTCAACGCGATCTGCAGTGCGCGCGGCAAGTCTTGGGACGGTTGACGCCGCGTCAGCGCGAGGTGCTGCGCGAGTTCGCCCGCAGCGGCGCCGATTCGACCACCGTGGCGCACCGCCTGAACATCACCCAGGCCACGCTCGATTCGCACAAGGCGCGCATCTTTGAGGAGTGCCGCATCGCCTGGGGATTGCCGCAGAACAAACGCCTGTCGCATCGCTTCCTCTACGAGAAGTTCGGCGGGGTGCTGGAGGCGATCTGACATGGTCAAGAGGACTATGCCATGTGCCAGCCAGTTTGGCGTCAAGGATCACTGTGAAGTCTTTCATAGCTAACCAGGATGCCCCTGGCGATGATCCGAAGTAGCTTGGGTAGCGAGCGCACGGGAAGACCGGCAAAGATTGACGTGCCTGAAATTGCTCAGTGGAGTGTTGTCTGCGACGAATAGTGCGTGTTGGCCTAACTTGCCCTCAGCCCGAATGCACGGATGCGCTGCGAGCTACAGATGAACCGCGCTACGTATGCACTGGGCTGAGGGATCGTTATCTACATCATCGAACAGCCGGAACGCACTTGCATCCCATGCCCAGGTTGGATTGACGACCTATTTCGAGAGCTCGTCGAAAGAGGTATGCATCTTTTCTTGATACATGTGTCGGAGTAACTCCCTCCGACGCTTCTGCCCTAGTATCTGCCCTGGCCTGAACCGCGCCAACGTCGGTGAGTTGTCGCGTGAATGCGAAACGCGCTGTTGGAAGTCGGTCTAAGGCCAATCCGGCGGCAGTGGCGCCGGGCGCTCGCAGGTGCTCTCCAGCGTCACGTGTCGGCCTTCCCGCGCGCTGTCGTGAAAGGCGTGCATCAGGTCGAGCACGTGATAGGTCAGTTCGGCGCCGGCGCGATGCGGCCGGCCTTCTTGAATCGCGGCTGCCATGTCGGCCACGCCCAGCCCACGGCTGTTCTCCACCCATTTGTGCTGAATGGGTATCTCGTGCCACTCCTTATCGTTCCTGCGCTTCAGCCGCACCGGCCCACCGAACGTGTTCGGGTCGGGGCAGTACAGCGTGCCTTCCGTGCCGTAGATGGTCAGGCCTACCTCATAGCCCTCGGCGACGTCGAACGTCGTGGTGATTTGGGCGATCGTCCCGTCGCTGAACTCGATCAGCCCGCCGACCAGCGTCGGCACCTCGACGACGATCTTCTTGCCGTAGAACGGCTGGCTAGTGATGAGGCGCTCGGGGTGCGTGATGCGCGTCATGCCCGAGACGCGGCGGGCCGGGCCGAGCAGCGTCACCAGTGCCGTCAGGTAGTATGGACCCATGTCGAACATCGGGCCGCCGCCGGGCTTGAAGAAGAACTCCGGGTTGGGATGCCAGCTTTCCATGCCGCAGGAGAGCATGCGGGCGAAGGCAACGACCGGCCGGCCGATGGCGCCTTCGTCTATCAGCTTGCGGCAGGTTTGTAAGCCGCCGCCAAGGAAGGTATCCGGCGCGCCGCCCACCCGCAGCCCTTTGGACTCGGCCAGGGCGATCATCCGTCGGGCATCCTCGCGGGTGGTGGCCAAGGGCTTCTCGTTATAGATGTGCTTGCCGGCTTCGAGCGCCCGGAGCGCGACCGGCGCGTGGGCTGCCGGCACCGTCAAGTTGACGACGATGGCGATCTCCGGGTCGGCCAGCAGCTCGTCCACGGTGACCGCTTGTTTGCCGAATTTCTCCGCCTGCGCTCGCGCGCGATCCATGTCAATATCGGCTATCTTGGTGATGTGGATGTTCTTGAACTTGCGGTCGGCTTCCAGATACGTCGAGCTGATGTTGCCGGCGCCGACGATGCCGATGACGGTAGATGATATAGCCATGATGGGAATCATAGCGGCATTCTGCGGCGCGCCTCTGTTCCGAGCACGGCAGGTGATAGAGTAGGGCACATGTCGCACGGCAGGCTATCGCACGACGAGCGGCGCGCGGCGCTGCGCTGCATGGCCGCGGAGGGCGTAGACGTACTGGTGGTCGGCGGCGGCATCACCGGCGCGGGCGTGGCGCTGGAGGCTGCTGCGCGGGGGTACCGCACTGGCCTGGTGGAGAAGGCCGATTTCGCCAGCGGCACCAGCAGCAAGAGCACCAAGCTGGTGCACGGCGGCATCCGCTATCTGCCGCAGTTCGACTTCGCGCTGGTGCGCGAAGCGCTGATCGAGCGCGGCCGGCTGCTGCGCAATGCGCCGCACCTGGTGAGGCCGCTCGGCTTCGTGCTGCCGCTCTACGCGGAGAACAAACGTCCACTCGGCACCCCTCTCGTCCCACCCGGCGGCATCGGCATGAGCCTGCTGCTGCGCTCTGGCCTGTTGCTCTACGACGTGTTGTCAGGCCGCCTGGCCATTCGCGGCCATGAGCATATCGGGGCGCGGAAGGCCCTCGAGCTCGCGCCGGCCTTGAAAGCCGAAGGCCTGAAAGACGGCTTTATCTACTACGACGGCCAAACCGACGACACTCGTTTGACGCTCACCATCCTGCGCACTGCTGCCAAACGCGGCGCCCTGCTCGCCAACTATGCCCAGGTGCTGGGGTTCGATCTCGGCCCGCAGGCCGCGAACCGCGCCCGGATTCGCGCTGCCTACGTGCGCGATGTGCTTTCCGGCGAGGCATTCACCATTCCGGTCGGCACGGTCATCAATGCGGCCGGCGCATTCGCCGATCGCATCGAGGCCATGGCCGGCCGATCGCAGATCACGATCAAGCCGGCGAAGGGCGTGCATCTCACGCTGCCGCGCGACGCGCTCCCAACGACCGAATGCGCCGTGGTCTTGCCGGAGACACCCGATGGCCGGCTGCTTTTCATCGTGCCGTGGAACACGCGCGTCACGCTTGGCACGACCGACACGCAGGGCGGCGACCCGGATCGGCCGGTCGCGACCGACGAAGACATTGACTACCTGATCAGCACGGCGAATCACTATCTGCGCACTCGGCTCACCCGCAGCCAGGTGATCAGCGCATGGGCCGGCTATCGTCCGCTCATCAGCCCAGCCCAGGCCGACGGCGCGGCAACCTCTAAGCTCTCGCGCACGCACGTCGTCATGGACGGACCGGGTGGCATGATCACAATCACCGGCGGCAAGCTCACGACCTACCGTCGCATGGCCCAAGACGCGCTCGACCACCTGGCCAAGCGCGAAGGCAAGCCAATCATCCATCCTACGGAAGCGATGCCGCTCGATGGCGCGGAGGGCTATCCGGCCTGCCAGGCCGCGTTGTCAGAGGCCGGGGCGCGTTTTGGCTGGGATGCCGAAGTCGTCGCCCGACTCGGTCACTACGGCAGCGAAGCCCTTTACATCCTCGCACTGTGCGCCGATGATCCTGCGCTCGCCGAGCGCATCGTGCCCGATCTGCCTTACATCATGGCCGAGGTCGTTTACGCCTGTCGCCGCGAGATGGCGATGACGCTCGATGATGTGCTGATGCGCCGTTTGCACGTGAACTTTGAAGACCGATCGCGCGGCGTAGCGCCAGCGCCGGCCGTAGCACAGGTCATGGCGCGCGAGCTGGGCTGGTCATCTGCCGAGGTTGAAGCGCAGGTAGCACAGTACCGCGCGCGTGTGGCCGCTGGTTTGTAGGGTGATTGCGCTCGCCCGACGATGCCACCGCATCTGTCACTTCGGTTGATGCGTCAGGGTAGAATGGCGTCGAGGGCGAAAGCGATGGCGATGACCGCTGCTGAGTTTCGCGAGTTAGTGAACGCGCTATACGAGCATCCAGAGTGGCGAGCGGAGCTGCGTCGGCTGGTGTTGACGGATGAAATTTTGAGTTTGCCCGAGATCGTGCGCCAATTGGCCGAGGCGCAGCGTCGCACCGAGCAGCGGGTGGAAGAGTTGGCCGAGGCGCAGCGTCGCACCGAACAGCAAGTGGAGGAGCTGGCTCGACGCATGGACATGTTAACGCAGCGCGTGGACAATCTCGGAAGAGCATTTGGAGCCTTCCAGCGCGTCTTCGGCTCGACCGTCGAGGAAGAAGCTGCCAGCGTCGTGGAGGTGGTGCTGCGGCGCAAGGGTTATCGCGTGCTGCAACCGGCCTATGCGCTGCCGATTGATAGTGAGGGGGAGATTGATGTCGTCCTGCCCTTGGAAGACTCGTCTGGCCGGCGGCTGTGGGCAGTGGTCGAAGCAAAGGCGCGGCTGAGTCGGCGAGACGTCCAGGCTTGGGCGCAGCGCATGCGCTCAGCAGAGTGGCGACGACAGTTGGCAGAGCGCGGCTGTGCCGGGCCATATTTGGCATACCTGTATAGCATTCGGATGGATCTCGGAGCACAGGAAGCAGCGGAAGCCGAGGGAATCGGCCTGCTGAAAAGCGATGGCGAAGTGCTGGCGCCGCGCGGGCTGATCGAGCCAGCCATGCCATCATCCTTGCACTGACGCTGCGCTCAACACGATCCTTCCTTAAGCGCTCTGTCGCCGCGCTCGGTAGTGCGCCTCCAACCTGTCGCGCGGTTGCCAACCCAGCAATCGCTTCGCCTTATCGTTGCGGAACACCCCGTGGGGTAGGTCAGCGCCGATGTGAAAGTACTCGAACGGCGCGGGTAGCTCGGCCACCTCGAGCGCACAGCGGATCGCCCGTGCAGCGTCGCTCCACGAGATCGTCAATGGATGGATGCGCGGGCCATAGAGCGTTGTGGGTTCGACGAACTGGCAGAACGTGAGTGCTGGGACGACCATCCCGTAGTGCTCTGCGAAGATGCGACAGATTTCCTGCCCGAAGTACTTGCTCATCATATAGACCCATTCTTTGCCGGGGCGCGGTGGGACGTCATCCACGATGTCATGATCCCAGTCATAGCCGGTGCGGTCATGCGCGCCGAGCATGAACGGGCCGGTGTGGACGACGCGCTGGATGCCGTGTGCGACCGCGGCGCGCATCACGTTGTATGCGCCCAGGGTGTTCACTAGAAAGGCATCTGCCGGATCGCTACGCAGCACGGTGCAGTTGATGATCGCGTCCACACCCTCGCACGCCGACATCACCTGCGCCGGATCACGCACGTCCATCACGCGCCACTCATGCGGCGGGTGAGGGATCTCCGGCATCGGCGCGCCGGGCGACTGTGGCTTACCGGTGGCCAGGATTTCTTCCACCGGTTTGATGTCGGCCAAGCGCAGCGTATAGTGTGGAGCAAGTTCCCGTGTTGTGGCTGCGGCTAGCGGTCCTCCTGCACCGAGCAGCGCCACCTTGTGGATAGACGGTCGTCTTGGGATCGGCGATGGGCGCGCGATAGTTGGAGTGCTGCGCACCTCCGTGTGGCCGGCGAAGTCGCGCTGGGGTGCGAAAGCGAATTCCTCCGGCGTCCGGGTGAATTCAAAGCGCGCTCGTGAATCGGCCGAGG
The DNA here is from genome assembly GCA_025056965.1 of Thermoflexales bacterium. GTDB lineage: Bacteria > Chloroflexota > Anaerolineae > J036 > Brachytrichaceae > JAAFGM01. The sequence continues at coordinate 35,998 of JANWVF010000006.1, forward strand.
GCACGTGGACGATGAACCAGCCGTTTGTAGCGTGTTGCAGGGCCGCCCGGATCGCAGCGACGGCATCATCTACGTGCACCCATAGCGGATCAAACGGCCGGTTGTGCGCGACGGCATCGTCCACCACCTGACCGAGGCGCAGGCAGACGCCCGAGACCTGCGTGGAACGCGCCATCTCTCGCACGCCCAATTCCGCCAGCCAGGCGCATAAATCATCGAGGTGCGGGGTAGGGCGGGGGCGCCATCCTTCATCCACGCGGAACTCTGCCGGTGTGTCGGCGAAAAGCGCTAGTGTGCTGCCCAGCACGACGCGCCGAGCGCCGGCCTTGGCCGCTGCGTCCATCAGTTGGAATGTGCCGCGGGTCGCATGGTCAAGCGTTGCTTCATCGCTCGCCAGGCGCGTGTAGAGCGGAGCCAGGTGAATCACATCGGCGACGCCCTCGCAGATCGCCCGGACGAAGTTCAGGTCGCGTAGGTCACCTGTTCGTGCCTCGACGTTCTCGGGCAGCACGGAGCTGATTTGTACGTCTACGGCGCGGATGTGCCGCGCACCGCGCAGCGCTTCGATGGTATGACGCGCCAAGAGGCTGTTGGCGCCGGTGATTAAGAGCAAGTCGTTCATCTGTTGAATGGGTTCAAAGAGTCCAAATCGCCAAGTGTTAATGCGCTGGCTGCCAGATCGGGACGAGATCGTTCACGCGCAGGGCGCGATCGGGGCCGGGCGCCGGCCAGCGATTCGGGTGCAAGATGCCGGCCAAGATCTCTACGCCGTCTACTACGCGCGGGCCGGGTCGGCTGAAGTATGATGTGGCATCTACGGCGTAAAGCTGCCACAGGTAGGTCGCCGGTAAGTCGCGCCAAACTTCGAGCGCGGCCATGTTGTGGAACTCGCGCACACTGCCGGCCAGGTCGAAGCCGCACGGCATAGCGATCACGCATTCGGCCTGCGTGCTTGCGACATCGTCCCATGTGCAGCGAAAGCTCGGCTTCCCTTTCCGACCTAGCACCGGGTTCCCGCCGGCGATCTCAATCTGCTCCGGAACCCAGTGGCCGGGTGCGAACGGCGGATCGAGCCATTCCAGCGCGGCAACCGTTGGGCGGTGGATGATGCTGGCGAGCGCCTCGCGCACCCGATCGAGCCGGTCACGCAACGCCTGCACCAGCGCCTTGGCCCTGGCGCTGACCCCTGCAAGCTCGCCGACGGTGAGCACGGTCTGGAAGATGCCCTCGATGTCGGTCGGTTCCAGCGAGATCACCTGCGCCGGCCCTTCCCACTTATGGCTGAGGTCGCGCACCGCAGCGCGTACCGTCGCATAGGACACGGCACATACGTCGCACAGCTCTTGGGTCAGAATGAGGTTAGGCTTAGCGGCGTGCAGCCGGTCGGTGTGCAGGCCGTAGAGGCTTAGGCCGTCGCGCAGCTGCTGCGAGACGAGCGCGTCAATCTTGGCGCTCGTGAGGGTGGGGTTGACCTGGCCGTCCTCGTTGGTGACGCCGATGCTGCTGTAGGTCATCACCGGCACATCGGCAACGTCCGGTGGATAGTCGCACTCGTGGCTGCGGCCGACGAGCGCGTCGCGCAAACCGAGGGCGCAAACAATTTCGGTCGCGCTGGGTAAGAGTGAGACGATGCGCATTTGGCTGCTCTCCGCGTCTCTGCGTCTTAACGCTATGCTAAGCGTACTTCTCGACCCTCCCGCGACGAACGATAGATGGCATCAATGATTTGCAATCCGATCAGGCCATGCTCGCCCGGTGACTCGGGCGTGGCACCGCTTAACACACAGTCCACGAAGTGGTGCACGGCAAGGCGGTGTCCGCTAAAGCCGGTCGGCAGGCGTGGCACGATGGTCGCCGGATGGTCATTCACGAGTTTATACATCACGACGGTCTCGCCACTCGGTGCGCCCGTATAGAAGTTGGCGCCGGCTTCGCTGCCGAAGAGCCGCACGTAGAAGCTGTCCTGCATCGGCTCGCGGTGCGAGGCCCAGGCCGATTCGAATTGCAACACCGATCCGTCTGCAAACCGGATGAAGCCCAGGCCCATGTCATCTACGTCAAAGTGGGCGGGTTTGACTTCGCGCGGTTTGGTTTTCTGTCCGCGAGGGCCGAACTCGGCAAATGCTGCCCCGCTCACCGCAACCGGACTGGGATAGCCCATCAGCCATAGTGCCAGATCGAGCACGTGCACACCCAGGTCAATCAGGGCGCCACCGCCGGCGCGCTCCTTTTGTGTGAACCACTGACCATGGGTCGGAATCCATCCTTCACGCAGCCAACCGGCCTTAGCGGCATAGATGCGGCCGAAATCGCCAGACAGAATCTCGCCTTTCAGCCAGACAATCTCGGGGCGGTAGCGATGGTTGTAGCACACCATGAGCGTCTTGTTTGCCGAGTGCGCCGCTTCGATCATACGGCGGCCGGCCTCGACCGATATCGCAAGCGGCTTCTCGCACAGCACATGCTTGCCGTGGGCGAACGCTTCTAAGGCAACCGCTTCGTGCAGCCAGTTGGGCAGAGCAATGCTGACGACGTCTATTTCGTTGGACTTCAGCACATCGCGGTAATCGGTGAAGCGGTATGCCTCTGGGATGTTGAAGCGGTCGCCGCGCTCCTTCAAAATCTGCGGGTTGACGTCGCAAATGGCAACCAGCTCGCAGTGCGGATGCGTCTGATAGCCCTCGATGTGATTCCAGCCCACGCCAATGCCGATGACTGCAGCGCGGATTTTTGATGAAGATGCCATGATAGGCTTAAGCCAGTTCTGCAAGCGCTTCTACCAGCGCGTCAATCTCCTCACGCGTGTTGGTCTCGGTGCAACACAGCAGCATGTGATCCTGTAGCTCGGGGTAGTCCCGGCCTAGATCGTAGCCGCCGATGATGTCGTGCTCGTCCAATAAGTAGTCGTTGATCTCTTTTACCGGCGCAGGGCAAGCGACTACGAACTCGTTGAAGAAAGGTTTATCCGTCCAAACGCGCCAGCCATCCAGCTTGCCGATGCGGTCGGCGGCGTAATGTGCCTTCTGATAACACAGGTGCGCTGCTTGGCGCAAGCCGTGCTTGCCCATCACGCTCATGTAGACGCACGCTGCCAGCGCCATCAGACCTTGATTAGTGCAAATGTTGCTGGTGGCCTTTTCTCGGCGAATGTCTTGCTCGCGCGTCTTGAGCGTAAGCACATAGCCGCGTTTGCCTTCGCGGTCCACCGTCTCGCCGACGATGCGTCCGGGAATGCGACGCATGAATTCGCGCCGGGTGCAGAAGAAACCGAGGTAAGGCCCGCCGAAGCTCAGCGGGATGCCAAGGGGCTGGCCTTCGCCGACGACGATGTCTGCACCGTACTCGGCCGGTGGCTTGAATAGGCCCAGTGAGATCGGGTTGACTATGGTGACGAACAGCCCGCCAGCGGCATGCACGCGATTAGCCAGGTCGCCGACGTCTTCGAGCTGGCCGAAGAAGTTCGGATTCTGAACGCACACGCAGGCGGTGTGCTGGTCAATCAAGTCAATCGAATTTGCGAGCTCCGCCTCGACGATCTCGGTGTTGGGACGAAACTGCACATACGTGCGAAGCACCTGTCGGTAGTGCGGATGGATGGCGCGCGAGATGATGACTTTGGGCCGCTGAGTAATGGCCATAGCCATCAGCGCGGCCTCGGCGAATGCGGTTGCGCCGTCGTAGTGTGAGGCTGTGCTGATCTCCATGCCCGTCAACGCGCTCATCATGCTCTGAAACTCGAAGATGGCCTGAAGCGTCCCCTGGCTCACTTCGGGCTGATATGGCGTGTATGCTGTGAAGAACTCGCCCCGCCGGATAATGTGATCCACCAGGCTTGGGATGTAATGGTTGTATGCTCCTGCCCCGAGGAAGCAGGCATGATGGTTGACGTCGGCGTTCGCATCCGCTAGCGCGCCCAGCTCCCACATCGCCTCCATCTCGGTCACCGCTGCGGGTAGGTTCAGCCGAGGAAAGCGAAACTTCTCTGGAATGGCCGTGAATAAGTCTTCAATGCGTTCAACGCCGATGTGCGCGAGCATCGCTCGACGCTCTTCGTCCGTGTGAGGGATGTAGTGCATAGCGAACTGCCTAAGTTACTCTTCGGTTTCCTTCAACAGCTGCTCATATGCAGCAGCGTCGAGTAAGTTGTTGAATTCGGCGATGTCGTCGGGCTTGATGCGGATCATCCAGCCGGCCTGGTATGGATCCTGATTGATGATCTCCGGTTTGCTCTCGAGTTGGGAATTCACGGCCGTGATTGTGCCGCTAACCGGCATATACACGTCCGACGCTGCTTTGACCGACTCCACTACGCCAAATGCCTCGCCTGCCTTGTATGTCGCGCCGACGCGCGGCAGCTCAACGTAGACTAGATCGTTCATGGCGGACTGGGCATGATCGCTGATGCCACACACGATTTCATCGCCTTCCAAGCGTGCCCACTCATGGGTCTTCAAGTAGCGTGCTGAAGGATCAATCTTGGATGTCATGTTGTCTCTGTTTTGGAGGTTGTCCTGAGAGTAAGGTGCATGACGAAAGGTGTGCTCGCCGCCACATGCAAGGTGACATGCGCGATGTAGCTGATTGCCATGGCGCGTGCCTACCTATGCAGCGGTCTAAATTTGCCTAGGCCTGGAATGCATCTGCTTGGCGATGCAAACAGAACCCGCATGTTATGGTGGCCCGTTCAGGCATATGATACCAAAGTGCGTCAGTTGTGCTAGAGTGTAGGGCAGTAATCTGCTTAACTTCCCTGAGAGGAATGCTGCTTTCCTTATCAGACCACTCTTGAGGTAAGTGCTTCATGTCGAGTTTGGTGCAGAGTGCGCAGGAGAAGCCAGTCGCCCATGGGGCGATGGCTGCTGACTTCGGCGCGAAGGATTTGCCTACGGCCTCTGCTAGTCGGCTCAGTGTATGGTGCGACCGGTTGATCGAAGCTGGATGGCTGGCAGCGGTTATCGTCGTTCCGTTGTTCTTCAACATCTATTCCAGCCGGGTGTTCGAGCCTGATAAGTTGACTACGCTGCGCTCGATCGCCTTAGTGATGGCCGCTGCCTGGCTGGTGAAATGGATTGAGGAACTGCGCAACCCTCATCGAGATCGCAGCGTGACCTGGCGCACGCCGCTAGTACTGCCCACGCTGATCACCGTCGTCGTATACGTACTCAGCACGGCGCTCTCGGTTGCGCCGCGCACGAGTTTGCTCGGTTCATATCAGCGCTTGCAGGGCACTTACACCACGTTTGCTTACATCGTGGTCTTTCTCATGATCTTGCAGGGCATGCGCCGACGCGCCCAGCTCGATCGGCTCATCACCCTCATGATCATCACATCGCTGCCGATAGCGATCTATGGGTTGCTGCAACGCTTGCAGCTCGACCCACTACCCTGGGGAGGAGACACGGTCGAGCGTGTGGCCGGCAACATGGGGAACTCGATCTTCATCGCGGCCTACTTGGTGATCGTGTTCTTCATCACCGTCTATCGAATTGCCGATTACTCAGCCTCTATCTTTAGAAGCAAGCAGCCCCAATGGTGGGATGTCGTCGCCCTAGCAAGCTATCTACTGATTGCTTTATTGAACGCTGTCGTAGTGTTGGTCTTGGCCGGTAGCCGCGGGCCGCAGCTGGGCTGGTTGGTGGGGGTGTTGTTTGTCGCGCTTCTGCTCGTTCAGCTCATCCCCCGCCAAGATCGGCGCTTCCAACTGACGATCGGGATGATCGGCCTCGGCATCGCCGGATTGGCCTTTCTCTACTTCATCAACGTCACGCGCAATGATCCATCCTACGACTGGCTGCGCCAATTCCCGCTCTTCCGTCGTCTTAGCACCGTGCTGACGACTCAGGAGGGCACCAACGCCGTGCGGGTGTTGATCTGGGAAGGTGCGGCAAATCTAGTTGCCCCGCATGATCCGATTGTTCAACCTGACGGCACACTGGATCGCTTCAACGCCATTCGCCCGCTGGTAGGCTACGGGCCGGAGTCCATGTATGTTGCCTACAATCGTTTCTACCCGCCTGCTCTAGCGAATTTCGAGGCCCGCAATGCATCGCCGGACCGCAGCCACAATGAGACCTGGGACGCTCTAGTTATCACCGGCTTGTTCGGCCTGCTCGCCTACATGTTCTTGTTTGGCAGTGTCCTCTTCTATGGATTTCGATGGATCAGTCTCATCGCCCTACGTTTCGAGGCGTACTTATTTGTTGCGCTATGGGTTGCCAGCGCGCTGCTGTTTGGTCTGGGTGCGATCGTGCTCGGACGCCGTGAGCTGTTTGGGATCGCCGTGGGTGCGGGGGTGGTATTTGGCTTAGTTGCCTTCCTGTTCATCAGTGCCTTGATCAACGCGCGTCGCGGCGATGACAAGGGTGCGGCTGCGCAGATTCCGCTGCGCGACCAGTTCTTGCTCATCGCTATCGTTTCGGCCATCGTCGCCCACTTCGTCGAAATTCACACCGGTATTGCCATCGCAGCCACACGAACGTATTTCTGGACGCTGATTGGGGTGATGGTTGTCGTAGGCCAGGGTTGGCTGAGGGAAGACAAGCCTGCGATGGTTCTCGCCAATCCTGAGGCTACGGTAACCGACGTTCCTCAAACCGTCACAGGTGCAGGGGGTGACGCGAAGGAATCGAATCGCGCGGCAAAAGGTACGCGTCGGCAGCAGCGCGCTGCCCAGCAGCGTGCTGCCGCGAGGCGTTCAGCAGCTTCACTCGGGCGTGGCTCGGCGCTGCCTGACTGGTTTACGTCGGTTGCCGTCTACGGTCTGTTTCTCGGGCTGATCCTGGGCATCATGGCCTTCGACTTCACTAATAATTCTGATCGAAGCTTGGTCGCCGGCCAGGTCTTCATCGGTTCGATGACGCGCGTCAAAGGCCAGCTCAGCTTAGGTATCTTAGGCATGTTCATCGCGACGCTGCTGGTAGGGCTTCTCATCATCTTGGCCGAGCTTCGCTCAAAAGGCATGTTGATGAGTGGACACCACGTAGTCGCTGCTGGCGCAACCATTGCCGCGCTGGCAACGTTTGTCTGGGTAGCTTTCGGCACGTTTATCGCCGGCCAGCTCACCGCCTTCGTCGCAGCCCAGCAGAACACGGTTGGCAACATACTGAGAATCGCCGATCAACTTGCGGCCTTCCCGGCATATCTGTATTTGCTGATTCTGAGCGTGGTGGTGGGCTGCGCGTTCCTATTGCGCCGCGAAGAAAACGTGCTGCCCCCACTAGCGGCCTCTTACGCGGGCTTAGGTGGGCTGGTTGTCGGCGTAGTCGTCGTGCCGGTTGCCGTTGCCTATAGCAACCTGCAACCCATCGCTGCGGACATAGTGTATAAGCAAGCCACCCCATGGGATCAAGACGGCGCACGCGTGTTGATCCCCGGCTCAAACATCCAGGCGTGGGACTTAGCCATTGAGCACTATCGGCGGGCGATTCAACTCGCGCCAAACGAGGACTTCTACTATCTCTGGCTAGGGCGAGCCTTGTTGGAGAAAGCTAAAACGACGCTCAACGTTTCCGAGAGCCAGTCCATACCTGAAAACGCCGGGTTTATGCGCATCATCGGCGACGAGCCTGAAAACTGGAACCGTCCGTATGGCTCAGACGCTTTGCCGTCCGCGAATCTCAGCCGTCTAGATCTGCTCACTGCGGCGCAGATCATTCTTGCAGAGGCACGCGTCATCAACCCGCTCAACACCGACCACAGCGCCAATTTGGCCCGCATGTGGCAGCAGTCGGTGGACATTATGCAGGCTCAGTTGGATGCCGAGCGCGCAAAGGGTAGCCCTGACCCCGCTCGCATCGCGGCTTTAGAGGCCGATATCCAGCGCCGCAAAGACAATTCCTCCAAAGAATATGCAACGGCGACCAGCCTCAGCCCCAACAATGCTCAGTTGTGGAATGAGTGGGCGAGCCTATACCTCTATCGCCTCAACAACCTGGATGAGGCCAAAGCTCGCCTTGATCGTTCTCTGGCGCTCGACAAGAAGTTCGGCCAGACCTATCTCTTGCGTGCTGCTTGGCATCTACAAAAAGCAAGCACGCTGGATAGGCAAGCACAACAGGCCGAATGGCGCGAGCACATGCAACACGCGCAAGACGAATTGAAACAGGCTATAGCCGTCGAGCCAACCGCGCTTCAAGCCTATCAGGAGCTCGCGCGCGTGGCTTTGGAGCTGGGCGACAAGCCTGCTGCCATCGCAGCTTTGCAGGATTTGCTGGAACGCAATCCCGGCGACTGGAATGTCATGCGTAATTTGGCTGTGTTGCACAGCGAGATGGGCCAAATTACAGCTGCGCTCGATTACGCCAGGCGTGCGATTGAAATAGCGCCGCCGGATCAGCAGGCGATCCTGCAATCCTTTGTGCAGCAGCTCAGCTCACCCTAAATGCGTTCGCTTCTGAGCTAGTCGCCGGCTGCCGCACTTGAGCCATGGTTGAGCTACTTCTTCTCTTCTTCGGCGCGCTCGCGATCGCCATCGCCGTTACACCGGCTAGCAAGTGGATTGCGCCGCGAGTCGGCGTAGTCGCCCGTCCACGTAGCCGCGATATCCACACCCGACCCGTCCCCAAGTTGGGTGGGCTGGCTATCCTATTGGGCGTCCTAGCTGCTGCGCTGGTGCTCGGTCGCCAAATGGGCTTTCAGCAACTGGCCTCCATGGTCATTGCTGCGACCGTCATGTCGTTCATGGGGCTGCTCGACGATCGCTTCGGCCTGAACCCATACATCAAGATGCTCATCCAGATCTCTGCGGCTGTGCTGGTTTACGTGTTTGATGTGCGGGTTCAGCTCTTCAGCAACACCTTCCTCGATATGCTGCTCACGGTGGTCTGGATCGTCGGCATTACCAATGCCATGAACTTCCTCGACAACATGGACGGCTTGCTGGCCGGCGTTAGCGCCGTCATCTCCTCTTTTTGCCTGGTCCTGGCCATCATGAATGGCCAGTATCTGGTCGGATTGCTTGCTGCGGCCGTCTTGGGCGCTTGCATCGGCTTCCTAGTGTGGAATTTCAACCCCGCGACCGTCTTCATGGGAGATTCGGGGAGCATGTTTCTCGGCTTCTTACTTGCTTGCATCGCCATCAAGCTGCGCTTTGTCGGCCGAGACCCATCTGTTTCGTGGATGGTGCCTGTAATTCTGATGGGCCTGCCCATCTTTGATACGACGCTCGTTACTCTGTCGCGCCTGCGTCGAGGGAGAAACCCTCTCACATCCCCGGGCAAGGATCACACCTCGCATCGCATCGCTAATCATGGCTTCAACCGTCGCGAGGCCGTGATGATTCTTTATCTGGTTTGCGGTGCCTTAGGCATCACAGCGCTGATTGCCTCGGTAGCCGATGTCTGGGCAAGTATCATCATCGCCGTTGCTTTGCTTGGCCTCGGCGCATTCATGTTGTGGTTCATGGAGTTTGGCCCTTGGAAGCTGACAACTATCGACTGGGAGAGTCCGGCGGCAGCACGCTCCAATCTGTCGCTCGCTCAAGCATCTACCGAAGAGACCAGCGCGTCGCAGTGATTGGCCTGGGCTATGTCGGCCTGCCGCTAGCTGTTGCCCTGGCCAAAGCCGGTCTCAAAGTCTTCGGCGTAGATATAGATTCGCGCAAGGTCGCACAGCTCAACGCCGGGAGAAGCTACGTCGCCGATGTTCCGACAGGTGACGTCGCTCAAGTCGTAGCCGCCCATTCGTTCACTGCCTCAACTGACTACGACGTCCTGCGCGACTGCGATGCCATTTTTATCTGCGTGCCTACGCCGTTCGATGCGATGCGCGCGCCCGATTTGTCGTATGTGGTGAGCGCTGCTGAGGGCATCCGGCCTCGGCTAGTGCGTGGGCAGCTAGTTGTCCTCCAAAGCACGACGTATCCCGGCACGACGCAGGAAATCGTTCAGCCCATCCTGGAGCGCAGCGGCCTGAAGGCAGGTGCCGACTTCGACCTGGCCTTCTGTCCCGAGCGGATTGACCCAGGGCGCACCGATTGGAAGGTGACCAACACGCCCAAAGTCGTCGGCGGTGTTACCCCAACCGGCGCCCAGCGCGCAGCAGCGGTGTTGAGCACCTTAGGTGCGCCGATTCACTTGGTCTCTTCGCCGCGCGTGGCCGAAATGACCAAGTTGCTTGAAAACATCTTTCGCTCGGTCAACATTGCGCTCGTCAACGAGCTCGCCCTCCTGTGCGAGCGGATGGGCATTGATATCTGGGAAGTGATCGAAGCCGCCAAGACCAAGCCGTTCGGCTTTATGCCCTTCACGCCGGGCGCCGGCGTAGGTGGGCATTGCATCGGCGTGGATCCTTACTACTTGTCGTGGAAGGCGCGCGAGTATGACTTTTACACCAAGTTTATCGAGCTGGCTGCGGAGATGAATCAAAGCATGCCGTTCCACGTCGTGGACTTGATCGAACAGGCGCTCGACCGGCTGCATGTCGCTCTACGCGATGCGACGGTGATGGTGCTGGGCGTGGCCTTCAAACGCGACGTGGACGATCCACGCAATTCGCCGGCCGAACGTGTGATCGAGTTATTGCTGCGGCGCGGGGCTAAGGTGATGTACCACGATCCATATGTGCCACGCTTCCAAGTCGGCGGCAACGTCTTCTACCGCGAGCCGGTCACGCTACTTTCTCAGCCTTTAAGCGAGGCGAATCTGCGCAAGGCACACTGCGCTGTGATTGTTACCGGCCATCGCTCGGTGGACTATGGGTTCGTCGTGCGCACTGCGCCGTCGGTGGTGGACTGTTGTAACGCGACGGCAGTTGTGGATGGCGATAAGTGCCATGTCGTGCGCCTGGGTGCAGGGCGCTAGCGACGCAGTCCGTCGCGTGCAGTATCCAGCGCATGCTTCGGCCGGCCAGCCACGGCGATTCCAGACGCGATGAATGCCGAGCTGCCTTACTATCTCGCCTTTGCCCGCGTGAAGGGCATCGGCGCCGTGCGCATTCGGAAGCTCAAGACGCACTTCGGCTCGCTGCAACTCGCCTGGTCTGCCGGCGAATTCGACTTGGCGGCTTCCGGTCTCGATGTGCGATCAATCGGCGCGCTGGTTCAGGCGCGGCGAGTTATCGTTCCAGAGCGAGAAGTCGAACGCTTAATGGCCGCTGGCGTAACGGCGCTCACTTGGGAAGACTCCGGCTACCCTAAGCTGCTGCGCGAGGTGGCCGATCCGCCGCCGGTGTTGTTCGTGAAGGGTGCGCTAACGGATGCAGATGCATGGGCCATAAGCATTGTCGGCACGCGCCGAGCGACGGTATACGGCCGCGAGGTCACAGAGATGTTGGCCGGCGAGCTAGCGCGCAATCACATCACAATCGTAAGCGGCATGGCGCGCGGAATTGACGCAGTTGCCCATCAAGCGGCGCTGAAGGCGGGCGGTCGTACCTTGGCCGTGCTGGGATGCGGCGTGGACATAGTGTATCCTCCAGAGCATCGCAAGCTGGCCCAGCAGATCGTCGAGAACGGCGCTTTGGTGAGCGACTATCCGCTCGGCACGCCTCCCGATGCCTCGAATTTCCCACCCCGCAATCGCATTATTAGCGGACTTAGCTTGGGTGTGGTCGTCGTCGAGGCCGATGAGCACAGCGGTGCGCTGATCACGGCTGAGTTCGCCGCCGAACAAGGGCGCGACGTATTCGCCGTGCCGGGTAACATCTTGAATCGCACCAGTCGCGGCACCAATCGGCTCATCCAGCAGGGCGCGCATATCGTGCTCGACGTGCAGAGCATCCTGGAAGAGCTGAACCTTAACATGGTGGCGGATCGCGTGGAGGTCGAAGCAGCATTGCCGGAGAACGACACCGAGCGAGAGATTCTGGCGCGCTTGTCGCACGAGCCGACACAGGTGAACGAGCTAGTGCGCATGCTGGGAATGCCTCCTGCCGAAGTTGCGGCAGCGCTGGCGCTCATGGAGTTGAAAGGGCTAGTGCGCCAGGCGACCGGCACGAGCTACGTCTTAGCGCGCGACGCGCGCGTCGCATACCGGCTAGATTGACATCATCGAGAGATATGTATCACGCACTCATCATGGCCGGCGGCAGCGGCACACGGCTGTGGCCGCTTAGCCGCAAGGATCGCCCTAAACAGTCCTTGGCGCTGGTGGAGGCGCGGACGATGTTTCAAGTGACCGCCTACCGGCTACAGCCGCTCATTCCGCTGGAACGTGTGCATGTCGTCACCAATGCATCTGTAGCTTCCATCTTTAGATCTCAGGTTCCGGAGATTCCGGAAGCGAACTACATCATCGAGCCGAGCATGAAGGATAACGGCCCGGCCGTAGGCCTGGCACTCACGCACATCGCACATGCCGACCCGGACGCAACAGTTGCTATTTTGACCGCCGATCATCACATCGGTAAGACGCCGGAGTTCCACCGGGCGTTGCGCGCTGCCTATGAGGTCGCTCAAGATGACTACATCGTCACCCTTGGCATTACGCCGACCCACGCAGCAACCAGCTTCGGCTACATTGAGCGCGGTGATGCGATCGGAGTGCATCAAGGCCTTGAGGTCTTTCGTGCCCAACGCTTCACCGAAAAGCCGAGGCAAGAAGTGGCACAGGCATATCTGGCCAGCGGCCGTCACTTCTGGAACAGCGGGATGTTCATCATGAAGTGTCGAGTTGGTCTGCATGAGTTCCGACGCCAGCAGCCGGAATTCGCCGCTGCGCTCGCTCAGCTTGAGCCGACGATCGGCGGCCCGGATTACGCCGATGCGTTGCAAGCTGCCTGGGCGATTGCGCCGAAGAAATCCATAGACTACGCCATCATGGAGGGCGCCGAGCGCGTGGCCGTCATTCCCGTGGACATTGACTGGAGCGACATCGGCAGTTGGGCCTCGCTGTTGGACATCTTGCCCAAAGATGCGCAGGGCAACGCGCTCTGCGGCAATCAGGTCCTAGCAATCGAAACTAGCAATACCCTTGTCCGCGCCGGTGATCGCCTGGTTGCCGTCATGGGGCTGAAGGACACCGTCATCGTGGACACACCCGACGCGCTCTTGGTATGCTCGCTGGAGCGCGTCGCCGATCTTAAGCAGATCGTAGAACAGTTGCGCCAAGCGCAACGCGACGATCTACTCTGAATGGAATGTATGCTGGCAGACTATGCTCGCATCCTGTTGCGCCGGTGGTGGCTGGTGCTGTTGCCGGCTGCGCTTGTCCTGGCCATCACTGTGGTGACGACGCGGCCGGCTGCACCGATCTACGTCGTGACCATGTCATTCGCCGTTGGGCTGCCGCCGGAGCCGCTGCGCGCGCAGGTCTACAACTACGACCGGCATTACAACTGGCTAGCGTCAGAGTATGTGACCCAGGGCTTCTCGTTGATCATCGGCAAGGGCGTCTTTGCTGACAACGTGGCCAAGCGACTTGCGCAGCGCGATGTGGTGTTGCCTGCGCCTTTAGCCGGCGCGATTCGCTCCGAGTATCGCTCGAGCGTGATGGTCGTCTATGTCTCGTGGCCTGATCCGACACAAGCCACGCAGATCGCCCAAGCAGTGGTGGACGAGTTGAACGAGAACTATGAAGCCTATTGGCCACAGTTGAAAGGTGCGGGCACCTCCCCTGTGCGGCTGATGGATCCAATCGTCCCCGTGCCGACGGCGGCGCCGCTGCGTGATCGCTTCGACTTGCCGATGCGGATGCTCGTCGGTTTGCTTGCCGGCGCGGCGCTCGTCTTGTTGTGGCATCATCTCGACCCGGTGATCAGGGAACGTCGCCAAGTCGAACGCATGGGCCTGAGCGTCATCGCCGAAATCCCTGAGCGGTTGTAGGAATCGTTCACGAAATTATGGAACTCCAAGACTACATCCAAATCGTCAAGCGGCGCTGGTGGATCGTCGTGCTGACCGCGGTGTTTGCAGCGGTTGGCGCGTTCGTCTTCAGCCGGTTGCAAACGCCGATCTATAAGTCATCCATGAAGCTCACCATTCAGCCGGCGCGCACCGATTTCGGCCAAACCCAGGCTGCCAAGCAATTGCTCCTGTCCTACATCAGCATCATCCGCACCGAGCGCAACGCAGCGGAGGTCGGCAAACGCCTCCAGCTAGATTACTCGCCGGCTTACATCTACGGTCAAACGCGCATGGCCGACGACGCTGCTAGCTACGGCGTAGAGATCGAGGTGCGCGACTACGACGGTGAGACGGCCAATCGCATCGCGCGGGAATGGGCTCAATTGTTCGTCGAGTTTCGCAACCGAGATAACGCCAAACAACGCCGTGAAGATCGCGTCGAGGCGATCCTGGGCGACGATCCGCGCTACGTGCAGGACTATCCGCGCACCGGCGTGAACACGGCGGCAGGCTTGCTTCTGGGCTTAGCCGTCGGTGTGGCGATTGCTGCGCTGCTTGAATGGCGCCAGTCTGCGTTGTTACAAACGGCCAGAGATGTTGAGCGCAACCTCGCGCTTCCCGTCGTCGGTGCCATCCCGGCCGATTGACCTGCTATGAACCTGATCACACTTGCCGAACCCACATCGCCCGCTGCTGAGGCTTACCGCACGTTACGCACCAACCTGCACTTCGCCATGCTCGACGCGCCGCTGCGGACGCTGCTCGTCGCCTCGCCGGATTCTGGCCAGAGCGCAGCGAAAGTGTTGGCCAACCTGGCCGTCACATGGGCGCAAGTTGGAAAGCGCGTCATCGCCGTGGATGCCGACCTGCGCGAACCGTCGCTGCATGCCGCCTTCGACGCGCCAAACGCTGCCGGATTGACCGACTGGCTCGAAAGCAGCGGCGGCTCAGATGATCCGCCGCTGTGCGCGACCCGTCTGCCGAATTTGAGCTTGTTGCCCAGTGGGACACCGCCGGCCATCCCTGCCGATCTGATTAGCTCAGACCGCATGGCGCGTGCTATTCAACGCCTCGCTGATATGGCCGACCTAGTCTTGTTCAGTGCGCCGCCGTTCGGCCGTTTCAGCGATGCAGCTGTATTGGCTTCGCGCGTGGATGGCGTGCTGCTTGTTGTAGAGGCCGGCAAGACCCGCCGTGATCATGCGCAGCAAGCCAAGGATATCCTGGCACGCGCACACGCGCGGTTGATCGGCGCAGTGATGTTGGGCACGAAGTGATCGCGCCGACACGCAGTCTGCTGCGCACCGGCGATGCTGCTGCCGACGAGCAACGCGCTCAACGCCGAATGGCGATTGTGGGTCGGCTATAATTCGCGCGCTAATTGTGGAGAGGGTCCTCAATCGCGTGATACACCGCCCAACTCAAACCTCAGATTATTGGTCCGCCCTCACGCTTACAGCGGACGACGTTGACTTTCTTTACGGTTTCATTCTTGAGGCAGGTAGACCTCAACGCACTTCGGACTTAGCGCTGGCGCTTATCCGCCACCGTGTTGACCGAGAAAATGCCGAATTGCGTCGCAAATGGGCCGATAACAACGTCTATCAGCCCAAAAAGCGGTATGCCGTGGGTGAGCGGTTGATTTTCCCCGCGTTGAAGTTCGCCTCTGGACAGGTCATCGGCGTGCGACCGGGCAACAATCCCGAGCTGGGTGAATTCGAGGTCATCGCCGTGCAGTTTGATGATGGCCGGCGCCGCGAATTCGCGGCTGCCTATCTGCGTCCGCATCGCTTGAACGATCAAGACGTGGCGACGCTCTTCGATGAAACACATCTCCGATCACCTGAGGAACTGTATGAAGCCCATGGCCAACCGGTCAAGGCCGCGTTGGAAGCCGCGCTTGAGCGCAACGACGACTTCATCCGCATCGGCGATGAGTGGTTCTTGCGCGCCATGATGGCCGAAGTGAACATCGGCCACCTGAACCTTGCTGAAGCGGTGCTCGACATGGCCAACGGTGGGCCGCTGACGACAGATGTCATCTTGCGTGACCTGGGGCTGCCGCCGGATGTCAGCGCAAAAGTGCAAGAAGCATCGTTGAACAGCGCGCTGGCGATGGATCCGCGTTTCGACGAGGTCAGCCTGAACGATACGCCGGCGTGGTTTCTCCGCCGGCTAGAACCACCCGAGGTGCGCGAGATCCCCGAGCCGCTACGTGCTGAGCGCTGGCCAGGGCGAATGACCCTGCGACCTGAACTCGCGGCGTTAGCCTATGAGTTGGACGACGAGCTGGAGTTCGACGAGTCAATGCCGCTGCCGTCGGCGCGCAGCGCGACGCTTATCTTGACCTTCCCGCATCGTCGCGCCGGCACCCTGGGGTGGTCGCGCGCGGCTGCAGCTGTTTTACCCCAAGCGCGTAAGCCGCGCGTTCCCGTTCGCTTCAAAGATCGCTTCACCAAGAAAGAGATGACGGTATGGCTGGTGCGCGAGGGGCGCTACATTTGGGGGCTGGCTGACTGGTTCAAGGCCAATGACCTCCCGGCCGGCGCCTACATTGAGCTGACGCGCAGCGACGCCGAGAACGTGTTCTGGATAGATTACCGTCGCCGCAGACCCAAGCGCGAATGGGTGCGCGTCGCCAGCGTGCGCGATGGCCGATTGCACTTAGAGACCGCGCAGCGCGCCGTCGCTTGCGAAGTGGATGAGCTGATGTCGGTTTTCGTGGACGATCCCCGCATGCTGGATGCGCTGCGCGCCGAGCGCCGACGTGACGTGATGCAAGCCATGCGCGAGGCCTTCCCGGAGATCGCGAAGCTAAGTCCGCAGGGCAACGTACACGCCCGGACGCTCTACGCTGTAGTGAACACAATCACACGCAGCGCGCCGTCCGATGTGTTCGCCGCGTTGATGGCGGTCGGCACGTATGTGCCGGTAGGAGACAACTACTGGCATTTAGGCGAGCGATGAGCCAGAGTACGCGAGAGCATCCATAAGCGATTACGAGCGATGAAGCTGCTGAGACCGACAGAGAACACCCCTTTCCACATTGACTACACGTGGTTTGAGAAGAACGGTCAAGATGTGAACGTGCTGATCTATAAATGCCTGACGCCGGAGCAGCAGGAGCGGCTGGCCGGATCACCGACGGATGAAGCCATTGACTTCGTGGACGAAGTGACCGGTGAAGTCAGGCGCGTGACGCGCGCGATGCAGATGATTCGCACCGAGCGCGCTAACGATCCGACGTTCATCAATCCCCGTCTGCCTTTGGCCGAGTCCGTCTTCCGCGTTTTTTTGCTCAACGACAACCAACCGCTGACGCCCGTCGAATTGGCCGCCCGCATCGGACGCAAGCCGTCCGAGATCCTCGCCCAGCTCGGCGGGCGCGCTGTTTATAATGGTATTCGGCCAATTATGAACTAGCCCCCGTAGCTCAACAGGATAGAGCAGGGCACTTCTAATGCCGAGGTTGTGAGTTCGAGTCTCGCCGGGGGCGCTCGTCGTGCGCTGCGTCGTAGCGCACGGAGAACCAAGCTGTGCCGGTTCGGCGCATCTGACTCTCGCATCGAACGCGCGCGAGCATCCGGAAGGGGGAAGCGGAGGTGCCTATTTATAACAACTTCGCATCAGACTAACTATAATCTGAAGGCGTGGTCATGGATGTCCAGCCGATTGTGCTCATTGGGCGCTGGGCCAGGCTGGAGCCGCTATGCGTGGAGCATGCCGAAGCGTTGTGGCCGCAGGCCGATGAACCTGAAATCTGGCGCTACATGCCATATGGGGAGGTCAATTCGCTCGACCGCTTGCGCGCCGTGATTCAGGAACTGCTCAGCCGACAGGCGCGCGGAACCGACTTGTGCTTCACAGTGTTTAATCATGTGACGGGCGCCGCGGCCGGCATGACGCGCTACATGATGATTGACCGGCCTAACCGAAGCCTGGAGATCGGCGGCACTTGGTATGGCAAAGACTACCGCCGCACGGCGATGAACACAGAGTGTAAGTATCTCTTGTTGAAGCATGCTTTTGAGGCCCTGGGGTGCATCCGCGTGCAGCTCAAGACCGACCTGCGGAACACGCGCAGCCAGCGCGCGATCGAGCGCCTGGGTGCTGTGCGCGAAGGCGTGCTGCGCAAACATATGATCATGCCCGACGGTTACCATCGCTCATCCGTGATCTACAGCATCATTGATGATGACTGGCCGTCGGTCAAAGCCCACCTTGAGCGCTTGCTGGCCGCGTAAGTCTCCAGCCACGTGATCCCCTGGTATGTGTGCTTGAGTTCTGCTTGATTCGTTACACCTAGTCGGTAGCCTAAACCGCTTTAGGAATCCGAGAAACACATTCTCAGAAGTCAAAGAAGGAAAGGAGAGATGCTATGCGAATCGGAATTTTGACAGGTGGCGGTGATGTGCCCGGGTTGAATTCGGCCATCAAGGCAGCCACATTACGACTGCTCGACGCCGGCCATGAGATGATCGGCATCCGGCGCGGCTGGTATGGCTTACTGCACTTGAACATGGACGATGAAAACAGCGTGCGGCAGCTCACAATGCGGCTTGATCGGAATGCCGTGCGCACGGTAGATCGCACCGGCGGCACCTTTTTGCACACCAGCCGCACCAACCCGGCCAACGTGAAAGCGAAGGATGTGCCGGAGTTCCTCAAGCACACGACCGTGTTTGCCAGCGGACTGGCCGACCGTTACGACTTCACCCAGCACGTGCTGAGCGTGCTCCACTTCTTGGGCATAGACGCGCTCATCACCATCGGCGGCGACGATACGCTGAGCTATTCACTGCGGTTGCACAATGAAGGCTTTCCGATCGTTGCCATCCCTAAGACGATGGACAACGATGTGCGCGGCACGGAGTACTGCATCGGTTTCAGCACGGCCGTCACCCGCGCGCTGGATTTCATCCATAACATGCGCACCTGCACCGGAAGCCACGAGCGCATCGCCGTGATCGAGCTGTTCGGACGCTACAGCGGTGAGACCGCTCTGATGTCCTCTTACTTGGGGAATGTGGATCGCTGCTTGATTGCCGAAGTGCCGTTCGACATCGAGAAGCTATGCGACTATCTGTTGCAAGACAAGCGGTCCAACCCTAGCAATTATGCAATGTTGGTCGTCTCGGAGGGCGCGCGCCCGGTGAACGGCAGCATGATCGAGCGCGGCGAGGCCGACGCCTATGGACATCGCAAGCTGGGCGGCATCGGCGACTACATCAGCGAGCAGATCAAGCGGCTGACCGGCGAGCACACGATGTATCAAAACGTCGCTTATCTGATGCGCTCTGGCGCACCGGACGCGCTGGACGTGATGGTGTCCAGCAATTTCGGCGCGTTCGCGGCGGACTTGGTCTTGCAAGGGCGCTACGGGCGAATGGTGGCGTTGCAGGGCGGCAAGTACACCAGCGTCCCATTAACCGAAGTGGGCGGCGGACCGCGCCCCCTCGACGTCGAGGAACTGTATGACGCCGAGCATTACCGCCCGCGCATCCGCAACGTCGAGAACAAACCGATGTTCCTCTATTGATGATCTTCTTGAGCGCAGATCGCGCTAAATCACCGTCGGCGGGTGATACTCGCCGAAGACGCGACGCAGCGCCTTTCCGATCTCGCCGACGGTGACGCCGCCTTCGACGCAGGCGATCAAGCACGGCATGATGTTCTCGCTGCTGCGCGCCGTCCTTTCCAGTTGTGCGATCAGCGCACTCACGCGCTCGTTGTCGCGCTGGGCGCGCCATTCGGCCAGTCGGCGTCGCTGTTCGGCCTCGATCGCTGGATCCACCCTAAACCGCTCTCCGACGCTCTGTGGCTCGCCCTCGTCCTCAAATGCGTTGACGCCGACGATGATCCGTTCCTTTGCCTCTACCTCGCGCTGGTAGCGGTAAGCCGACTCGGCGATCTGCGCCTGCATCCAGCCGCTCTCGATGGCTCGAACCGCGCCGCCGAGGGCATCAATCTGCTCAATCAGCGCGCGCGCTCGGCGTTCGATCTCGTCTGTGAGGTACTCGATGACGTATGCGCCGCCGAGCGGATCTACCGTGTCGGTTACGCCGCTCTCATAGGCGATGATCTGTTGTGTGCGCAAGGCGGTGCGGGCTGCCTCGGCCGTCGGGAGCTGAAGCGCCTCGTCCCAGCTGTTGGTGTGTAGGCTTTGCGCGCCGCCAAGCACTGCAGCCAACGCCTGAATTGTGACGCGGGCGACGTTGTTGATGGGTTGCTGCGCGGTGAGCGTGCTGCCGCCGGTCTGCGCGTGGAAGCGCAGCATGCAACTGCGCGGGTCTCGCGCGCCGAAGCGCTCGCGCATGATCCATGCCCACAGCCGACGCGCTGCGCGGAACTTGGCGATTTCCTCCAGGAAGTCGTTGTGCGCGTTGAAGAAAAAGGCGATTTGGCCGGCGAATTCGTCCACATCCAGCCCTACATCTAGGGCAGCCTGAACATAGGCGATCGCATTGGCCAACGTGAAGGCGACTTCCTGAACGGCCGTGCTGCCGGCCTCGCGGATATGGTAGCCGCTGATGCTGATCGTATTCCAGTGCGGCACATGCTGCTTGCAAAACGCGAACACATCCGTCACCAGCCGCATCGAGGGCTTGGGCGGGAAGATATACAGCCCGCGCGCGGCGTATTCCTTGAGGATGTCGTTCTGCACCGTCCCGCGCAGCGGCCAGGGTCCGGCAGGTAAAGCGCAGCCGTCTGTGCCGGACTTGCGGTCGTTGCTCCCTATACCTTGTTCGCGCGCTACCGCGATGTATAGCGCCAGCAGCACTGCCGCCGGCGCATTGATGGTCATGCTGGTGCTGACCTTGTCGAGTGGAATCCCGTCGAACAACTCGCGCATGTCGCGCAGCGTGCAGATGCTGACGCCTACTTTGCCGACCTCACCGGCGGCCAGTGGGTCGTCGGCATCCATGCACAACTGCGTCGGCAAGTCGAACGCGACCGAGAGACCGGTTTGGCCCTGCGACAACAGATAGCGATAGCGCGCGTTGCTTTCTCTGGCCGTGGAGAAGCCGGCGTATTGCCGCATCGTCCAATAGCGCGAGCGATACATCGTTGGATGGATGCCGCGCGTGAAAGGGTATTCGCCGGGGAATTCACCGCGATAGCCGGCGCCGGTCGTCGGGTCGCCGTAGACGACGTCGAGCGGGATGCCCGAGGGGGTCTCGAAATGCGCTTTGCGCTCCGGCGCGCGCTTCAGCGATGGGTGTAGCGTCTCGCGCTCCCAGTCGGCGCGAGTGCGGTGGGCATGGGCGATCTCGGTCATCGTCAGCCTAGGGATGTGCGTCTGCGCTTATGCGCCGGGCACGAGGTCGCAGGCTTCAGGAGGCATCCAGTGCGCTTCGCGGCCTTCCCATTTGACGTTGCAGCCGATCGGGTTGGTGAGCGGCGTGCGCACGGGGCGACCGGCAAGGTGGTCTTCAAGCGCGTTTGCCAGATCGTTGACCTTGCTCTTTTCGGCCTCGCGCGGGTTGTCTACACCGCGGCCGGTGTAGATCAGTCGGCGATCTTTGTCGAAGACGTAGAAGTGCGGCGTGCGCAGCGCGCCGTAAGCCAGCGCTACCTGTTGCGATTTGTCGCGCAAATATACCCACGGGAACTTGTGCTCTTCCATGCGCTTGACCATATGCTCGAAGCTGTCCTCCGGGTAGGTCGTCTCGCTGTTCGAGTTGATGGCGACGAATCGCACGCCGTGCGGCATGAAGCGCAGCGCTGTCTGGCGCGTCACCTCGTCCGAACCTTTGACATACGGGCAGTGATTGCAGGTGAAGAAAATCACCAACACCGGTGCGTCGTCGAAATCGGACAGCCGGTACGTCTTGCCATCGGTCGCGGGCAGTTCAAAGTCGGGGGCTTTCTCGCCCAGCTGAAGGGTAAATGCCATAGGTCACCTCCAAGATCAATTGTCCAGCCAGATCGTCACTTCGTCCACCGGCCGACGGTCGCGGGGCTTGCCGGCATCGGCAGGATAGCCCAGCGTAATCAAGGCCTGAGGCTGCCAGTCTTCCGGCAGGCCAAGCGTCTGGATCACCGTCTGCGGACAGAACAGCGGCGCGCACATCCAACACGCGCCGAGCCCCAGGTCCGTCGCCGTGAGCAGGACGTTTTGCAGTGCCGCCGCGACGGCTTGGCCGGCCATCCAGCGTTCGGCTGCGTTGCGCCGCTCGTCAGAATATACATCCATGTCGCGCAGCGTCATACAGGCCAAAAGGCAAACCGGCGCAGATGTGATGCGTTGATACGAGCGCGCTACGTCGCGCGCGATCTGCTCCGGCGCGACACCATCGCGCGTCAGGTCTTCGCGCAATCGCTCACCCATCGCGATCGCAAGCCGGACGCGCGCGTTGCCGGTCAGCACGGCGAACCGCCACGGCTGGCGATTGTGCGGCGAAGGCGCGCGCGTTGCGGCTTCGAGCAGGGCGATCACCAACTCGCGCGGCAGCGTCCGATCGCTGTAGCGGCGAATCATGCGACGTCGGGCGATGGCGTCCATCGCTCAATGATAGAGGTCGAGTTGCGCAGGCCGGATGATCTCGGCGGCGCTGCCTTCGCGTGGTGTGAAGCGCAGGCCGCGCACTAGGGCGGCCGGCACACCTTCGGCGGCCTGACCCATGACTAACGTGGCGGCGCTGGCCACCATGTCGGCTAGGCCGATCTCGGTGTGCTGCAATCGGTAGCCGAACAGGTCGGCTCGCCCCCGCCAGTCTTCCACGCCGGGCATGCCGGCCACGCCCACGGCCACGCCCACCGTGCCGAGGCGGTGTGGCCGGCCGTGGCTATCGCAGATGACTACGGGGATGAGGAAGCCGAACGCCTCGCGCAGCCGGTCACGGATGCAGCGGGCGCTGGCATCGGGATCGGCGGGCATGAGCAGCACTACATCGGGATCCGGTGACACGTTGGAGTGGTCAATGGCCGCGTTGGCCGAGACGAAGCCGAGGCGGTGGCGCGTGACCAGCACGTTCGGCGCGGCGCGCGATACCTCCGACGATTCGCGCAAGATCACCTCAACCAGGCGAGGGTCTTTGTGCGTGAGCGTTGCTAGCTCGATCGCGCGGGCCGAAGGCGTGACCTCGCGCAGGTTGACGAAGCGTCCCTCGGCCTTGGCGACGATCTTGGACGTGACGACCAGCACGTCGCCGACTTGGGGATGCAGCGGAGCGATGCTTGCCGTGAGCAATCCGGCTAAGTCGTCGCCGGGGCGGATCACCGGCAGACCGACAACGGCGAATAGCTGCAGGGCAGGGTGGGTCACGCGCTGGCTTCGCGCCTCGCTTGGGCCTATGCGCCGGTAATGCGGATGCCGGCGCCCTTGACCTTGTGGCGTTTGTTGATGCCGAGCAGAATTGGCGTGAGTCCTTCGACCACCACGGCGTTATCGAGTGGGCCGGCGTCCCAGGCTTTCATGCCGGCGTCGGCTACCAACTGCATGCCGATGCGTTTGGCGTCATCATCGTCGCCGCACACCAACACGTCACAGTCAATGACTGCATCCAGCTTCTTTAAGTGGGTGGCCGAAATATTCTGGAAGGCCGTCACGACTTTTGCGCCGTCGCCGAGGATAGCTTGAGCCTCTTTGGACGCCGAGCCACCCGGCGGCACGGCTACCCGCGTCAGGTCGTTGGGATTAATCGGCACGGTCACATCCACGAGCACCTTGCCCTGCACGGCATCCTTTACGCTGGCCAGCGTGTCTTTATGGGCAGCGTAGGGAACGGTGAGGACGACGACTTCGGCGCGGCGCGCGGCGTTGATGTTTTCGTCGCCGCTAATCCGCCCATCGCCAAGCACTAAGTTCAACTCTTCGGCGACGCGCCGCGCCTTCTCGGCATCGCGCGAGCCGATGATGACCTCGTGGCCGGCATGCGCCCAGCGCAAAGCTAGCCCCGACCCTTCCTTCCCAGTGCCGCCTAAGACTGCGATTTTCATGCTTCTCCCTTGTCCTCATGAAGTTCGAGCTTAAAAGTTGAGATGTAGATAATACCCCTATGGCCGAACACCTGCTCGTCACGACCGAATGGCTTCATGCGCACCTACGCGACGACCGGCTGCGAATCGTGGACATTCGAGGTCATGTGCTGCCGCCGACCGAGCCGCCCCCTCACTACTTCAACCATTACGACGATTACGTGAAACAGCACATTCCCGGCGCCGTCTTTGTGGACTGGGTGTATGAGATCACCGATCCGGCCGACCCGCGCCATGCGCGCATCGCGCCGCCGGAATGCTTCGCCGCGCTCATGCAGCGGTGCGGCATTGGCGACGATACCTTCGTCGTGGCCTACGATGATGCCGCGAGCATGTTCGCGGCGCGACTGTGGTGGGCGCTGAACTACTACGGTCATCCGGCGGTGGCCGTGCTGGACGGCGGCTGGCACAAATGGGTCGCCGAAGGACGGCCTGTCACGGCGGAGATCGTCGAGGTTGCGCCGGCGACGTTTACGCCGCGCCCGCAACCGGCCTGGATCCGCAGCGCCGACCAGGTGATGGCAGCGCTGGGATCGCCGGTTCAACTCGTAGACGTGCGCTCGCCGCAGGAGTTCAACGGCGAGCAATCGCGCGCGCGACGTTTCGGCCATATTCCCGGCGCGGTGAACGTGCCGCGCACGTCGTTGGTTGCGCCGGACGGCACACTGCTGCCGCCGCAGGCGCTGCGCGAGAGGTTTGCCCAAGTTGGCATCGGCGCGCACACGCCGGAGATCGTGACGTATTGCAATGCTGGCGTCAGCGCCTCCCTAGGCTTACTGGCGCTGCGCGTCGCAGGTTTCGACAATAGCGCGATCTACGACGGCTCGTGGAAGGAATGGGGCAACGACGACGGTCGGCCGATCGCGTAGCCTTGGGCTCAGGCGCTATCCAGCGCGTATTCCTTCAACACTTCTAGATCTACGAACTCCAGGGCGGCAATATGGGTGGCTTCCAAGTCCACCGGTGGCGCGCAGCCGGCTTCGTAGGCTTCGATCCAGCGCGACACGCACAAGCACCATCGGTCGCCGGGCTTGAGTCCGGGGAAGGCGAACTCCGGCCGCGGCGTGATCAGATCGTTGCCCATGGCGCGCGAGAACTCCAGAAACTCGCGCGTCACCTGTGCGCACACCAAATGCAGGCCGGTGTCGCCCGGGCCGGTGTTGCAACATCCGTCGCGGTACCAACCGGTCATCGGCGCCGTGCTGCACGTCTTCAGTGCGGTTCCCAACACGTTTCTCGCTTGTATCGTCATGCTGACCCTCACTCGCAGATTAACCCGGCATTCATGTTAGCACGTCTCTGCGCCATCGAAGGTGGCCTCGCCGAAGCCGCGCAGCACGAAGCACCGCAGTCGCACTTCGCCGCCCAAGATTTCTAGGGTGACGTTCGCCTCGGCACGGTGCTTCGCCAGCCGGATGGTGCATGTGCCCCAGGCATAGCCGGTGGACCAAAAGTGGGTGCCCTCAATCGGATCAAACGTCATCACGCCGTTGACGGCAGAGTAGTGAAAGCCGGTCCAGGCCAGCACGGTCGCCCAGCTCGCCATCGCCCGCGCGTAGTGGTGCCCGCACTCGGCCTCGTCGAAGGGATTGCGCCTAGTGCCGTCGTAGCGGGAGCGAATGGCGGCAATGACCTTTAAGCCGTTCTCGATTTGCCCTTCGTAGAGCATGCCGGCCGCCGCGGTGTACTCGAAGCCGGTCATCACCTCGTTAAAGTAGGGGAAGGGGCGTTTGGGACGACGCCCTTTGGGGTAGGTGGCCATCAACAGCGCCGATTCGTCGCCCAGCACGAAGCTGCGCAAGTGGTTGAAGTGGTCGTGAAACCCGCGGCGGAAGTTGTATTTCATGATCGCGCGCAGCGCTTTGCGCACGTGGCGCGGATCGAGCAGATAGCCGAGGCCGCACACATGGGCAAAGTATTGACCCACTAATTGATCCACGAGGCAGCCGGCGCCGAGCTGAAGTTCCGGCTCTTGTGGCGTGCTTGCGCCCATGCCGGGGCGAAGTCCTTCTAAGATCAAATCCCCCGGCTGAGGCGGGCGGATCTGGTGCTCGTAGTACTCGCCGTTGAACAGATGGGCGTCTATCCAGGCTCGACCGTGCTCGAACAAGCGGCGGCATTTGTCGGCAAAGGCCATGAGGTCCTCGGGCGTCTCGCGCCGGGCTTCGTCTTGTGACCGAGGGAAGCCCTCTATGGACGCAGACGTAGAGACGGGATGTTCGGCTAAATAACGCGCCATCTCTTCCATCGCCCGCAATGCGCCGAGGTACCAAGTGCCCATCTGGGGGTTAGGGCCGTAGTACTCCACATCCATCGTGTTGTGCTGGCATCCTTCCATCACGCCGTCCTCGTCGGCATCCCAGCCGCCCGGCCGCCAGCAGAATTCCAGCGCGCGCCGCGCTTGCGGCCACAACGCGCGCAGAAAGTCGTCGTCGCCGCTGAGTTGCCACTCGCGATAGAGCTTCATCAAGCAACCCATTTGGCCGTCGGCCGCGGCGTTGATCCACGTCGCTGCGCGGTCAAGCGGCAAGTCGGCGCGGAAGCACATCAATCCGTCGCTGCGCGTCGCGTATTTGAACTCCACTTCGCGCATGGTCTTGGCCAGGTCGCCGAAGAGGAAGGCAGTGGCCTGTTCGTAGTTCCACACGTGGGTGCAACTGCCGAAGCAGCAGCCGGATTTGTCCCCGCAGCCTTCCCAGCCCATAAGGTGGCCGCTCTCGATCCGGAACGTCGTCTGCGAACGCAGTGTGCTGAGGTTGTAGAGCGCAGCCTCTTTGATCGGCGTCGGCAGGTCGCTGCTGATGAAGGCGTTGACGAACGCCAGCGTCTCGCGCTCTAGCGTGGGAAGCTGTGGGACGCTCCGTTCGACTACGTCCCACGCATCGGCGTAGCGCGTGGTGTAGTAGTTGCCCACCCGGTCAGGCTGATCGCGCGTGCCGGCGCCATAGGTCAGCGATGCCTCGCTGCGCATGCCCCAGCCGCGCCGGTTGGGGAAGTGCCACGCCAGCAGGAACGTGATGTCGCGCGTCTCGCGCGGCTTCAACGTCAGCGAGACACACAGCGAACCGATCGGGTTGTTTACGTCGGCCTGACGCTCCTCAACTTTACCGTCGGCAGAGAAATCGTCCCAGTAGTCCAGCAACGAGTCGCCCCAGCTGAGATCGGCCCACGTGGTGCGATAGGTGATGTCGCGCGTCGTCAGCGTGACCAGCGCAAGCGTGCCCCATTGATCGGCCGAAGGCTCGATGCCGCGCGAGCGCATGAATAACCCGCAGCCGTCGCTTTCTGCGAGCGCGCGGAACTCGTTGACGTTGCGCGCGCCGCTCTGATCGCGGGTGTTGATGCGGCCGTCGGCGACCACGCTGCCGTCCTGGCCGATGAAGTTCTCCAGGTTGCCGCATATCGAAGCCTCGACGCGCCGGCCGGTGCGGTTAGTCAGCACAAAGCGCAAGACGGCCAGGGGAATGCCGCTGCGCTCGGCGTCGCCGGGGATGAGCGGATTGAACGCTTGCAAGCGCACGGTCAACGGCACGTCGGGGTCGGATAGCACGACCTGGCCAAATGGGTATGCTGCCTCGAACGTGCAACGGCGAAAGCGCGGCAGACCGTGATTGGGGATCGGGCAGCCAAATGCACCTTCGTAGTCGCGCGGGTCAATCGCGCCTTCCAGGCAGCGCGTGACGGCCGGCCGGTCTGCTGCGCGCGCGTAGAGCGCAAAGAAGGTATGCTTCGGCTTGAAGCCCTTAGCGGGGCGATTGACCACTTCCCAGTCGCGCAAGTCGCCCCGGCCACCTAGCGAGATCGTACCGCTGCCGATGCCGCCGATAGGCATGGCGATGCGAGCGAGATGATCTTGATCGTAGCGGGTGAGGACAGGCCAGTTAGGTCGTTTCATGGCAGCTCAGATGTTGGCATCGCCTGCTGATTGGCGCAAGTTTGACCGATGAGTGTGCGCTTGTCCATAGCTGACCGCCGGTTCACAGCGCGTGCGAGGGAATTCAGCACTGCGAGCGGTCCTAGTGCCTGCCCAAGCGGCAGCGGAAGAGCGTCGCTATAATCTTTCTCAGCTCGTCCTCAAATTCACACACATCGAAAGGAGAGAAAACCGTGAGCAAGAGATCCTATGTCTTGTCTGGGCTTGTCATCGCCACCAGCCTGATCCTCGCCGCATGTGCGCCTGCCACGCCTGCCGCACCAGCGCAGCCGGCAGCGACGCAAGCTCCAGCCACCGAAGCGCCTGCGACAGGCGCCAAGAAGCGCATCAAGCTGGTGCTGAACGGCACGCTGGGCGATAAGTCGTTCTTCGATAGCGCCCAACGCGGCATGGAGATGATCAAGAACGAGCTGGGCTATGAGGTCAAGACGATCGAGCTGGGCTACGACCGCAACAAGTGGGAGCCCGGGTTGGAGGACGCCGCGGCCGCGGATGACTACGACATCTTGGTCGCCGGCACCTTCGACATGAGCGCTTACATCAGCCGCATCGCACCCCAACATCCCGACAAGAAGTTCTGGATGTTCGACGCCGGTCCGGATTACGAGGGCAAGGAAGGCGGCTGCAGCAATAAGTGCGAGAACGTCTACACCATTCTCTTCCGACAGAACGAAGGATCGTATCTGCTGGGCGTGCTGGTGGGCGAGCTGCTCAAAGAGGGCAAGCTGCCGGGCGCCGAGGGTCGCACCAAGGTCGGCATCGTCGGCGGCGCGGACTTCCCGGTGATCAACGACTTCATCGTGGGCTTCAAGCAGGGCTTCGCCGAGTCCGGCCTCGACCCCGAGCAGAACGTGCTCGTGCAGTACGTCGGCGGCGACAACCCGTTCAACAACCCCGCCAAGGGCAAGGAGATCGCCAACTCGATGTATGACCAGGGCGCGGCCATCGTGTGGGGCGTCGCCGGCAACTCCGGCAACGGCGTGTTCGAGGCCGCGGTCGAGAAGAAGCTCTACGCGCTCGGCGTGGACAGCGACCAGTACCAAACCATCGCCGACCCCGCGCAGAAGGCGACGATCATCACCTCGATGCTGAAGAACGTGGATCAGGGCTTGCTGCGCGCGGCCAAGCTGGACGCCGAGGGCAAGCTGGTCTACGGCGCAGCGGAGAGCGTCGGCGTGGCGGCAAACGCAGTGGGCGTGGCCGACAACGAGAACTACCAGAAGTTTGTCTCCAAGGAAATCCAGGAGAAGGTGAAGGCAGCCTACGAAAGGGTAGCCAGCGGCGCCGTGAAGGTAGACTCGGCGTTCAAGTAGGCTGCGCAAACTCAGCCCGTTTGACAACTGGGCGCGTGACGCGTTAAATCTCGTCACGCGCCCTTTTCGTTCGCGCTGGATAAATGAAACCCATCGCTTGAGGAGGTTTGAACGATTAGCACACACGCGCCGCAGTCTGCTTCAGTCGCATCCGGTCCGGCGACGCCGCTGGTCGAGATGCGCAACATCACCAAGATCTATCCCAACGGTGTATTGGCGGATAACGATGTGACGTTCGAGGTGCGCGCCGGCGAAATCCACGCGCTGGTGGGCGAGAACGGCGCCGGCAAGTCCACGCTGATGAAGATCCTCTACGGTATGGAACGGCCAACGTCTGGGCAGATCTTCCTGCGCGGCAAGCCGGTGACGATCCACACGCCGCACGAAGCGATCGCGCTGGGCATCGGCATGGTGCATCAGAATTTCATGCTCGTCCCGTCGTTCACGATTGCGGAGAACATCGTGCTCGGCGCGGAGCCGCTGCGCGGCGCTTTCGTGGACAAGCGCGCTGCCATCGCCGCCACAACGCGGCTGGCGCAGCAATACGGGCTGACCGTGGATCCCGAAGCAATAGTGGACGCAGTGCCGGTGGGCATGCGCCAGCGCGTCGAGATTCTGAAGGCGCTCTATCGCGGCGCAGACGTGCTGATCCTCGACGAGCCGACCGCCGTGCTCACGCCGCAGGAGACGCACGAATTGTTCACGGCGATCCGCCAGCTCGTGAACGCCGGCAAGACGGTGATCTTCATCTCGCACAAGTTGCGCGAGGTGATGGAGATCAGCGATCGCATCAGCGTGATGCGCGACGCGCGCATGGTGGGCACGATTGACAAGCGCGACGCTGACGAGCATCTGCTGGCGAAGATGATGGTGGGCCGCGAAGTCTTCCTCAACATCGAAAAGCCGCCGGTGCAGCGCGGCCCGGTCGTGCTCAAAGTGCGTAATCTCGAATATGCGACCGAGGCCGGCGTCGAGGCGCTCAAGCACGTGTCGTTCAACGTGTACGCCGGCGAAATCCTGGGCATCGCCGGCGTAGAAGGCAACGGGCAGACCGAGCTGGTCGAGGTGATCGCCGGCTTGCGCGCGCCGTTGAGCGGCGTGATCGAGTTGGACGGCAAGTCCATCGCCGGGCTGACGCCGCGCGGCGTGCGCCAGGCCGGCGTGGCCCACATCCCGGAGGACCGGCTGACCAACGGCGTGGCGCTGGCGTCGAGCATCCAGGAAAACCTAATCGTGGATCGTTACGAGCGCGAGCCGTTCACGCGCGGCGGCTTGATGCGCCCGGCGGAAATCGAACGCAACGCCGAGGCGCTGATCGAGCAATACGCCATTCGTGCGCCGGACGGCACGCTGCCGGTTGGGTCGTTGTCGGGCGGCAACATGCAAAAGGTCGTCGTCGCGCGCGAGTTATCATCTCGGCCCAAGCTGCTGATCGCTGCCCAACCGACGCGCGGCGTGGACATCGGCGCGACCGAGTTCATGCACGAGCAACTGGTGAAGGCGCGCAACGCCGGCGTGGCGATCTTGCTGGTGTCGGCCGACCTGAGCGAAGTGATGTCGCTGTCCGACCGGCTCGCGGTGATGCACGACGGCCGGATCGTCGCCATCTTCCCGGATACACGCGGCCTCACCGAAGAAGAAGTGGGCCTCTACATGCTGGGCACGAAGACGATGACGCAAGCCGAGATCGAGCGCAACTGGTAACATGCAAGCAACGCTTCCCACTACGCCCTCTTTCGACCGCGCCGCAGAACGCGCCCGCGTGCAGCAAGAGCGGCGCCGCAGCGCCATGATTGACGTCTTCGTCACTCTGGGCACGATTGCGCTGGCGCTGTTAATCGGCTTTCTGGTGATGCTGATCGTCGGCAAAGACCCGATTCTGGCCTACGCGTCGCTGCTCAGCGGCCCGCTCAGCCGGAGCATTCGCACCGGCCGCTGGATCGAGGACGCTACGACGCTCATCATCTTGGGGCTGTCGGTATCCATCCCGTTCCGCGCGCGGCAGTTCAGCCTTGGCGCGCAGGGACAGATGTTCATGGCTGCGATGGTGGCTGCCGTCGTAGCGATTTATTTGCCGATGCCGCCAGTCGTGGCCGTCCTGCTGCCCCTGGTGGCGGCGATGATCGTTGGGTTTCTGGTCGGCCTGCTGCCGGGGTTGATGAAGGCGTATCTCAACGCTAACGAGATCGTCTCGACGCTGATGCTGAACGCGGTCATCGTGTTGCTGTATGACTTCTTGCTGACCAACGTGTTCACGCCGCCGGGATCGCAGTCGCTGCGCTCGGAATTGATTCAGCCCAACAGCATGCTGCTTCGGTTCACGCCGCTCGTCGGCGTGAATCTGGGACGGGCCAACTTGGCCGTGCTGTTTGCAGCGATCTTGGTGTTCGCGGTGTGGGTATTGCTCAACCGCACGCCGTTCGGCTATGAAATTCGCACGATTGGCGCCAACGAGAAGTTTGCGCGCTATGGCGGCATCAACACCCGGAGGACGATCGCGTGGTCGTTCGCCATCGGCGGCGCCATCGCGGCGGTGGCCGGTGTGCACCTCGTCTTGGGCGTGCACCAGCGCCTGATTCCCGGCATCGCTGCCGGGCTGGGCTTCGAAGGCATCGTTGTGGCGCTGCTGGCACGCAACAATCCGTTGCTCATCCCGGTCACCGGTTTGTTCTACTCGTATCTGCGCGTGGGCGGCGACATCATGGAGCAAGAGGCAGCCGTTGGTGCGGAGATTGTGCAGGTGATCCAGGCCGTGATCATCTTACTGTTGACGGCGCAGGTGCTGGTGGATTACGTGAAGGCCAGAAACCAACGCGTGCGCGAGGCGTAAGACGTAGGACGCAAGACGCAGGACGCAAGACGTAAAACGCAACATGGAACAAGCGCTTCAAGTGATCTTCAGTGCGACGTTCATCGCAGCGGTGCTCCGTGTGACGACGCCGATCTTGCTGCCGGCGCTGGGTGGGTTGATCGCCGAGCTGGGCGGCGTGGCCAACATCGCGCTCGAAGGCATCATGCTGACGGCAGCGTGCGCCGGCGTGCTCATCAGCATCGCGACACAAAGCGAATGGCTGGGCTTGCTGGCCGGCGTGGCCATGGGGGTGTTGATGGCGCTGGTGCTGGCTTTCTTTCACCTGAACCTGAAGGCCGACATCATCTTGGCTGCCATTGCCATCAACATCTTGGCGTCGGGTGGAACGATCTTCGTGGTCTTCTTGCTCACCGGCGACAAAGGCAGCACCAGCGCCCTGGTGAGCAAGCAGATGCCGTTCGTGGAGATCCCAATCATCAAGGACATCCCGCTCATCGGGCCAATCGTGAGCGGCCAAAACTTGCTGACCTACGTCGCGTTCATCGCCGTGGCGCTCGTGTCGGTGTTTCTCTATCGCACGCGCGCCGGCATCCATCTGCGAGCGGTAGGCGAGAACCTAGAAGCAGCGCGTTCGGTCGGGATCAACGTGCGCGCGCAGCAATACTTGGCGCTGGCGCTGAGCGGGTTGCTGGCGGCGCTGGGCGGCGTGTATCTCAGCATGGGCTACGTCAAGTTCTTCGCCCGCGACATGACCGCCGGCCGTGGGTTCATCGCGCTGGCGGCGATCTTCCTGGGCGGTAAGACGCCGCTGGGCACGATGATCGCGGCGCTGGTGTTCGGCGCAGCCGAGGCGCTCTCGGTGCAGCTCGGCAACCTGCGCGTGCCGAACCAGCTCGTGCAGATGATCCCCTACGTCGCCACGCTCGTTGCGCTGGTCGTGTATGCGCTCGTGCAGCGCCAGCGCGCCATCGCCCGCCAGCGCAAATTCCGGCAGACGCAAGCGGTGTAGACGAATCAATCATCAATCATTAATCATGATTCATGATTAATGGATTGATGATTGGTAATTGGTAATTGGTAATTGCCACTCACCACTTACCACTTACTACTTACCACTTACTACTCATCATGCCTTCGCTTCGCTCGAAGATCTACGGCGGCGTATACGGCCAGGCGCTGGGGGATGCGTTTGGCATGCCGGCGCTGCTCTCGCCGGCGCAGACCCGCGCGCGCTTCGGTCGCATCACCGGCTTCGTCGCCGCGCCCGACGACCATCCGGTGCATGCCGGGCTGCCTGCCGGCCGCATCACCGACGACACTGAACAGGCCATCTGGTTAGCCCGCGAGATCATCCGCGAAGGCGGCGTGACGCTCGAAGGCGCAGCGCGCGCCATCCTAGGCTGGTATGACGCGATCGGCGGCGACGACTGCATCTTCGTCGGTCCCAGCACGCGCCGCGGCGTGGCGAAGATCCGCGCAGGCATGGATCTCCGGCAGACCGGCCTCGGCGGCGACACGAACGGCGCGGCCATGCGGGCTTCGGTCGTCGGCCTTATTCATCCCAGCGATGTCGAGGGCGCCGCGCGCGATGCTGCCCTCACCGCGATACCGACGCACAACACCAGCGTGGCCTGCGCAGCGGCGGCGGCTGTCGCCGGCGCTGTGGCGCGCGCACTCGCTCCGAACGCTGAGCTGCGCGACATCCTGGAGGCCGGCATTGAGGCGGCCAAAATTGGCGAGGCGCTCGGCGCGCCGGCGCTGGGCGCGTCGGTCGCACGGCGGATTGACTTCGCCGTCAGCCTGGCGCGCGACGAGATCGGCGACGATGCCAGCCGGATTCAGGCGATCTACGATCTGATCGGCACGGGACTGCCGGCCAGCGAGGCGGTGCCGGCGGCAATGGGCATCGTCGCCCTGGCCGATGGCGATCCGATGCGCGCAGCGATGCTAGCGGCCGAACTCTCCGGCGATGCCGACACGATCGGCGCGATGGCGTGCGCGGTGTGCGGCGCGTGGAAGGGCATCGAGGCGATCCCGGCGGAAATGCGCGAGGCGCTATGCGTAGCCAATCCAGACTACGACTTCGATGCCGTTGCCGAGGGGTTGTTCGAGTTGGCCCTGCGGAGGGTGCGACGTGTTGATTCGTTCAATTCTGGGCAGGACATTTCGCTTTGAGCACCGGCGAATCAATCGTCCTGCTTCGCGCGGCTTGCGCTCATTCTAACTGCCTGAAGTAGCGACGATAGCTGCGCCAGAGCTTGCCGTGGTAACCCAGCAAGCACAGCGAGATTACGATGGCAAACGCGCCGCCGATCAATCCGGCGATGATTTCGTCCCCTTCCTTCCTGCTTTTTACGGTGGAGAGTTCGCCGCAGATCAGCATCTCGCGCCAGGCGATCATCGCTGTGAAGACCACACCGAGGATGGTGAAGAATGCCAGGTAGGCCTGCGGCGCCGGAGCGGTCTTCTCCTCCGCACTGTCACGTAGCAGGAACCACCAGGCGACTGCCCACGCGATGCCGCCAACGAGCAGGGTGGGCATGCCTAATAACATCACTTGCCGGATTTTTACACCTTGGAACACTCCCCAGAAGTCGTCTTCGCCTATCCCCATAACGAGACGCGGCACGCTCCAACACAGGAAGAGCGCGCTGAGATAGGTGGCCATCAAGCCGAGGAAGGACACGGTTCTGAGCAAATGTAGCCACATAGCAAAGACGTTGTAGAAGTGCGTTCACATGCTTGCGACCCGCTTCCACGCCCAATCGGCAGCTTCGCGAGCCTTAGCAACGATCTCCCCTTCGTCTAGCGTGAGCAGCGTGCGATTGGCCATGACGACCTGGCCGTTGCAGATGGTATGGGTGACCATGCCGCCATGGACGCCGAAGAGCAGGTGCCATGCCGCGTTCGCTTCGTTCAACTCCGTGAACGGCTTGTAGTCCACGAAGATGATGTCGGCCGGCGCGCCGATCTCCAGCGTGCCACGCATCTCCGGCCAGAAGCACTGCGCGATCTTGGCGTTGTTTCGATATGCCATCTGGACGACTTTGTCCGCACCCATCGCGCGCGGGTCGAGCGCGTGCACCTTGTGCAACAGGTCGCACACCTTCATTTCGGCGAAGGCATCGTTGGAGAAGCCGTCGTTGCCCAGGCCGACGCAGATGCCGCGCTCCAGCATTGCACCTACGCGTGCGACGCCGACGCCGTTGTTCATGTTGCTGCGCGGCTGGTGGGTGACCTTGGCTTGGTAGTTGGCCAGCACTTCCATCTCGCGCTCGCTGATGTGGATGCAGTGTGCGCAGATCGTCTTCTCGCTCAGCGCACGATGGATCGCCAGCCGCTCGACCACCGATACGCGGTATCGGCGATAGCTGTCGTCTTCGTCGGCCATGTCTTCGGCCACATGCAGGTGGATTGGGATGCCGAGTTGCTGGGCCTTCTCGGCACAGGCGTTGAGCGTATCGTTGCCGACGGTGAACGAGGCGTGGATGCCCATCGCCGCAGCCAGATAAGGGGAGCGCGCGCGTAACGTTGAGATGGCGAACCGGACGTTCTCCTCGATACCCCGCTTGGCGCCGTCGAGGCCGTTGCGGTCAGTGACCTCGTAGCACAGGGCGGCGCGCAGGCCGGACAGCTTTACGGCTTCAGCGATGGCATCGAGCGAGCCTTCGATCGCGTTCGGGCTGGCGTGGTGATCAATTAGCGTCGTTGTGCCATGTTTGATCGCGTCCACCAGGCATACCAGGGCGGAATATTTCACGCCCTCCAGGTCGAGCGCGCGATCGAGCTTCCACCACAGCTTCTGCAGCACCTCCATGAAGTTGCGCGGCGGCGTGCCGGGGATGGGCATGCCGCGGGCGAACGCGCCGTAGAAGTGCGTGTGTGTACAAATGTTCGCGGGCAGGATAAGTTTACCTTCCGCATCCAACACCGGCCGGGTGCGCAACAGCTCCGCGTGGCGCAGTTGCAGTTTCTCTGCCGGGCCGATGTCGGTGATCATGCCATCCAGCACGAGGAGGGCGCCGTTTTCGATCACGACGTTGGGCTCGGTCATCGTGATCACTGTCCCGTTGGTGATGAGCATAACGTCCCCTTGTCGAAAGCGAATCTACGCCAAGTATGCAGTCGAAATTGAAAGTCGCCAACGCGCGCTCAATCCACATCGTCCACGTCTTTGTCTTCCATCAACTTCACGAAGCGGTCGCTGTGCGCGGTGAGTTCGCCGATCTCTAGCGCGTGCATCAGCCGGTCGCCGGTGGTTTGGATGAAGGTGATCCGCCGCCAGCGCAGCGATGGGATAGGGCGGGGGAGGCGCTGCAGCGGTCCGAGTTGCATCTTGTAATACAGCTCGTTGGCGCGGGGATGATCCGGCTCGTCGGGGAACAAATCTATGCGTCGCACTAACTCGTGGCCGCGCACCTCGGCGTATTCGTGAATGGCCCACTTTTCGTCGCCGAACTTCTCGGTGAGGTAAAACGCCAAGTAGTCGGCCAGATACTCGCTCGGCGCGTGCTTGACCGGGATGCGATACCAATGATCCCATCGCGCGATTTCCAGGTCGCGCGGGTTGTTGATCAAGCAGACGAGCACGCGGGCGTCAGGGGCGATCATCGTGGAACTGAAATAGCCTCATCCTTTCAGGCCGGTCAGCACGATACCGCGGATGAACAGCTTTTGGGTGAAGAAGAACAGAATCAGCACCGGTAGCACCAGCACAGTCGAAGCGGCCATGAGCAGGTTCCAGCGCGGCTGTTGCATATAGCCCTGGAAGCTAGCTAGGAAGAGCGCCAAGGTCCAGTTTTTCTGAGAGGACAACACGATCAACGGCCACAACAGGTCGTTCCAATGGTAGACGAAGGCGAAGATCGCCACCGTCGCCAGGGCGGGTCTGGACAATGGCAGAATGATGTTCCAATAGATGCGCAAATTGGACGCCCCGTCAATACGTGCAGCCTCGTCCAGCTCCCTGGGAATGGTGAGAAAGAACTGGCGCAATAGAAAGATGTGGAATGGCGCGCCGAACCAGTAGGGCACAATTAGGGGCAAGAACGTGTCCAGCCAGCCGATCCGTTGATACAGGATGAACTGCGGCACCATCGTCACCGCGAATGGCAGCATCATGGTGCCCAGCACGACGACGAACAGCTTGTCTCGACCGGGGAATTCCAGGCGGGCGAAGCCAAATGCGACTAGCGAGCTAGACAGTGCAACGCCGACCACGCCCAACACAGCGATCACCAGCGTGTTCCACACATACAGATGGACGGGATGGCCCAGAATAGTCAATGCATCAATGAAATTGCGCCACACCCACGGTCGCGGGAAGAACTCGGGCGGTATCGAGAACACCAGCGCGTCGGGCTTGAGGGCTGTGGAGACCATCCACACGAAAGGCAACGCCATTATCACGCCGAGCAGCACGAGTATCAGATAGGTAATCAGCCGGCGAAGTGCATTTGTGAAGCGAATGCTCTGGGCGGGCCAGCCGTGGACGCGCGGGACGCTGGCAAGGCGTCTGAACGCGCGAGGCGTCGCTTCAGATTCCGGTAATGTCGTCATGGCTTGCGCATGGCCTACGCCCTCGCCTCCTCAAACTCGTAGTAGACCCAGCGTCGCGATAGCTTGAGTTGGGCGATCGTGATGACCAGGATGATGAGGAACAGAACCCAGGCCAGCGCCGAAGCATAGCCCATCTTCAGAAAGTTGAACGCGTTCAGATACAGATACAGCGCATAAAACATGGTGGCATTCAACGGGCCGCCCTTAGTCATGATATAGGCCTGGGTGAAGGTCTGAAAGCCGACGATGATGCCCAGCACGAGGTTAAAGAAGATGACTGGCGAGAGCATAGGTAGGGTGATGTGCCAGAACTTCGCCCGTTCGCCTGCCCCGTCCAGCTCGGCGGCCTCGTACAAGTGCTGGGGAATGCCCTGTAGCGCTGCCAGAAAGGTGATCATCGTCCCGCCCACTGTCCATAGACTCATGAAAATGATCGCCGGCAGTGCCCACTGGGGTGACACCAGCCACGCTGGCCCTTTGATGCCAAACCAGCGCAGCATTTCGTTGATCAACCCAAGATCGGGGTGATATAGCCATTGCCACAGCACGGCGACTGCCACCCCACTCACGACCGCCGGCAGATAAAACACGGTGCGGAAGAAGGGCAGAAGCCGCACGCGCTGATTGAGCAGCATGGCCAGAAACAGCGCGAATGCCAACTGCAGCGGAACGGCGACGACTACGTAGATCAACGTGACTTGCAGCGATTGTCCAAACAGTGGATCGGCGGTGAACATGTTGACGTAGTTCTCCACGCCGACGAATACAGGCGCCTGGATCAGCCGCCAGTTGAAGAAGCTCATGACGAAGGAAGCAGCTACCGGCAGGAAGGTGAAGAGGATGAAACCGATGATCCAAGGTGATATGAACAGATAGCCCTCGATCGTCTGTCGCATGTGGCGACGCGACCTGAACCGCACACGGGCGTTCGGAGCGATCGAGGTTGATTGTATTGCCATAGAACGTCAATGTGGCGTAGAGACGCGCCGTGTTTCTGTCTGTCGCGCGTCTCTACGCCAGAGGCGCCGCTCACGCAGTGCCCATCCGGGCAGCGCAGGAGATATCGGCTACTTGCGCTGGAGTGCCTTCGTGACCTGCGGTGCGATCTCCTTGAACGCGTCAGCAGCCTTCCGCTGGCCCAGATAGATAGCCTGGAATGCGTCGGCTTGAATCTTCTCTACTTCGCCGACGTTGGGCGGCGCCGGGACGAGAATGCCGTAGTCGCCTGCTGCAGGCACCACATCCCAATTGGCCTCGATCCCTTCGCGCACCCATGGCTTGCGTTCATTGACCGAACGCCGCGCGGCTGGTGTGCCGTTCGCGTGGGTCATATCGAACAGGCTGTCCGGGCTGACGAGTTCATTGATCCACAGCCAGGCAATATCCTTGTTCTTGGTCGTGGTAGGGATGACGTTGAAGGCCGTGTGCAACAGGGTGCGTCTCTCCTTCCGTTTTGGCTCTGGCACCATGTCCCATTTGAACTTGGCTTCTGCCAGCGCGGCGATAGCCCATGAACCCATGCGTTGCAACGCCACCCGGCCAGTCTGGAACAGGTCCCCCAAACCTTCGGCTTGTGTGGGTGAGGGCATGATCTCTGCCTCCTGAAGAAGATCGGCCCAATACTGGACGCCCTCGGCTGC
This sequence comes from Thermoflexales bacterium, assembly GCA_025056965.1. Classification (GTDB taxonomy): domain Bacteria; phylum Chloroflexota; class Anaerolineae; order J036; family Brachytrichaceae; genus JAAFGM01. Next base: position 75,017 of record JANWVF010000006.1, read on the forward strand.
TTCTGGGCTATCCAGCAGGCATTCCGTGTAGTCGGCGTTGTAGACTTGACCGCCGTTCTGCCACACGTTCTTGTAGCTCCAGTGCAGCCAGCCGATCGGAATCGTATCCGAGCCCCAGATCTTCTCATCCGGCTTGGAGATCTTGCGGGCCGCTTCGACATACTGATCCCATGTCCAATCCTCGGTGGGGTAGGGCACTTGAGCGGCATCGAACAGGTCCTTGTTGTAGAACAGCAGGTGACCATTCCAACCATCGGCGATGCCGTAGCGTTTGCCGTCGATCACGGGGAAGTTCCACAGACTCTCGATGAAATCGTCCGGTCGGAAATCCTTTTCAGCATCAACGTACGGTTGCAGGTCAATCAACTGGCCGGCGCGGCCAAAATCCAGCACCATCGGCTCCCACACGCGCACCACATCGGCCAGCGTGCCGGCAGCGGCGCTGGCGAAGATCTTGGTCGGGAAGTCGCTGGGGATCTGTTGCATGTTGACCTTGATCTTCGGATACTTCTTGTTGAATCGCTCCTTGACTTTATCGCGATAGGTCGTCGGATCGTGCGTAACATAGGTGATCTCGCCTTCGGGCTCCATCGCCTTCGGCGCTTCGGTGGGTTGGGGTTGAGTGGGTGCTTCCACGCGAGGTGGTGGAGCGGCACAGGCAGCCAGGCTGACGCCTGCAGCACCGATGGCTGCCAGCTTCAGGAACTTTCGGCGAGATAAAGCATGTGCGTTCTTCATGGCTTTATCCTCCTCCGCAGGTGAAAGTTGCACTTGTTTGGACTGCCCAGTCTTGCGCGGGCGTATCAATCGGTGACTAGCGGACCGCTTTATCGCAGCTAGACCACCTCCTTGATGCCGAATCGGCCTCCTGTCGGCTCTACTATATCTTACCCTTTCTCGTATGGTTTCCCATCCGCCGCCGGCGGCGTGGTGCGACCGATCAAGCCGGCCAGCGCAATCATCGTCGCGATGTAGGGTGCCATCAGCAGGAACTGCGACGGGATGGGCACGTTGAGGATGGCCAGCCGACTCTGCAGCGAGTCGGCGAAGCCGAAGATTAGCGCCGCGCCGAACGCGCCGAACGGCGTCCAGTTGCCGAAGATCATCGCCGCCAGCGCGATGAAGCCGCGCCCGGCGGTCATGCCTTCGTCGAAGCGGCCGACCGAGCCGAGGGTGAAATAGGCGCCGGCGAATCCGGCCAGCGCGCCGCTCAGCAGCACCGCGGTGTAGCGCGTGCGAAAGACGTTGATGCCCAGCGTATCGGCTGCCTTGGGATGCTCGCCAACGGCACGGGTGCGCAGGCCCCATCGCGTGTAGAACAGCGCGATGTGAATCACGATCAGCAGCACGAACATCGCATAGGTGAAGAAATTGTTGTCGAAGAGGATCGGGCCGATGACCGGTATCGCCGACAACACGGGAATCGGCTCTGACCGGAAGGTGCCAGGATTGTTCAGTTGCGGAAACTCGCTCAGGAACTTGGCCGAGATGAAGCTGGTGATGCCGACCGAAAAGATGTTGATTACCGTGCCGCTGATGATCTGATCCACCTTATAGCGAATGGACAGCACGCCGTGGAAGAGCGAAAGCAACACGCCAGTGAGCACGGCAGCAGCCACGCCGATCCACAAACTGCCGGTCACGCTGCCGGCGATCGTGGCAGTGAGCGCGCCGGACAACATCATGCCTTCGATGGCGATGTTGACCACGCCCGATCGCTCCGACATCACGCCGGATAGTGCGCCGAGCGTGAGCGGCACGGCGCGCAGCAGCGTGCTGTTGATCATCGCCGCTAAATTGATGGACTTGTCGCCCGTCGCCCAAACCAGAAACGAGGCGATGAAGAACAAGATGATCAGCCCGAAGATGGCGTTCGTGGACTTGCCGAACCCGCGAATGATCTGATAGCCGCCGACGAAGAGGCACAACGACGACAGGACAGTGATCGTCGCTTGTGTGGGCACGACCAGGTCGCCCAACCGGATCGCTGCCGTACGGCCGGTGTTCAGGCCGAAGGTGCTCACCGCGGCCGGATCGGCGTTGGCGGCGAACAGCGCGAAGCCGGCGAAACCGAGCAGCACCATGATGACGCCGATGATCCGATGCCGCCGGCGTTCGGCCATCGCCGCCAGTTGCGCCTGCGTGTAGCGCGGGGTCTGCACTGTCGTCGCTGTCATTGTGAGCTGCGAGCTATGATATGAGCTGTGAGCTTTGAGTTGTGAGTGGGGAGTCGGGAGTCGGATTGCTAATCCCCAATCTCTAATCTCCAATCTCTGATCCGCCTCCCCACTCCCTACTCCCGATCCACGCCCTCTGACTTCTGACCTCTGAATTCTCAATTCCTATCTGCCCCATCCGCGCGTGAACACCACCTCGCCTTCGCGCGGCTTGACGATGCGATAAATCGCCCGGATGATGCCCGGCGCGGCCATGAACGCGATCACCAGCGCCTGCACCACGATGATAATGTCTATCGGGATTTGGGCGACATTCTGCATGCGCGTGCCGCCGCTGCGCAGCGTGCCGAATAGCAGCGCCGCCAACACCACGCCGAATGGATGGCTTCGGCCGAGCAGCGCCAGCGCGATGCTGTCGAAGCCGTAGCCCGAAGAAAACGCGTTGGCCAAGTTGTAATTCACGCCGAGCACTTCGTTCGCGCCGGCCATCCCCGCCAGCGCGCCCGACATGCACATCGCCAGAATGATGTTGAACGCGATGTTCATGCCGGCGTAGCGCGCTGCGTTTGGGTTCGCGCCTACGGTGCGGATCTCGAAGCCCCACCGCGACTTGAACAAGAACCACCAGACGAAAACCGCCATGCCGAGCGCGATGAAGAACCCCAGGTGGAAGCGGATCGGATCGGGGAAGAATCGCGGCAACTGCGCCGACTCGGCGATGAACGGGCTGACCGGCACCGCGCCCGGTCGCTTCATCGGCCCGTTCAGCAGCCACTCGCTCAGCCGGAACGCGATGTAGTTCATCATGATCGTGTTGATCACCTCGTGCGCGCCGACCCGCGCTTTGAGGAAGCCCGGCACGAAGCCCCATAGCGCGCCGCCCAGCGCGCCCGCGCCAAGCGCCAGCGGAATATGCACGATCGCCGGCAGGCCGGTGAGCGAGTAGCCGACGAAGACCGAGGTGAGCGCGCCGATGAACAATTGCCCTTCCGCGCCGATGTTGAACAGGCCGCAGCGGAAGCCGAGCGCCACGGCCAGCCCGGCGAAGATGTAGGGCGTGGACGCGACCAGCGACTCGGAAATCGGATAGAACGCCAGCGCAATCGCGCGTGAGTCGCCGCTTTGCAACGCAGCGATCATCTGCGCAGGATTGCCGAGCGAGCCTTCGAGCAGCGCGCCGTATGCGCTGATGACCGCGTTCCACGCCAGCTCGAGCACATGCCCGAAGCCAATGATCACCAGCAGCCCGATCACCGCGGCGATGGTTAGCACGACGGCAATGATGTTGAACCAGCGCGATTGGCGGCCCGTGGCCGCGAAACCCAGCCGGCTGAGGATGATCTCCGGCTTGCGGCTGATGGCGACGCCGCCGATGAGCACGACGGCCGTCAGGATCAGGAGGGCGTAGCCGATCGGGTTCAGCCGGCTAACCGTGTCGGCCAGCGCTTCGAGCACCTTGAAGTCACTCAGCGCGATGATGAACCCGCCGACGACGAACGCGGTGAAGAGCGCCAGCGCCGGCAACTGCACTGCTTCCCAGGCGCGCCGCCACAACGACTGGCGCTGCACCTCGGTGACCGGCGGGATGATCTCTTTCAGGACGGACTCTGCCATCAATCGCTCTCCATCGTGCCGTTTGAACCGCCTGACGCGCTTTCGCACAGCGCCGGTTCGCTTCAGGTGACCACCTCGGCGCGTTTGTGGCGTCGCTCCGGAACCGGCGTCGTTGCCGGGTCGGCGCCGGCCATCAGCAACCCGAGATATTCTTTCGTCGCGACGTCGGCGTCCACGATCGCAACCACACGCCCGCGATACATGACCGCGATGCGGTCGGACAAGGCGAGGATTTCGTCGAGTTCGGGCGAGACCAGCAATACGGCCGCGCCCTCGTCTCGCTTGCGCACGATCTGCTTGTGAATGTATTCAATCGAGCCGACGTCTAGGCCGCGCGTCGGCTGCGAAGCGACCAGCAGTTTGATCGGGCGCGAGAGCTCGCGCGCGACGATCACTTTCTGCTGGTTGCCGCCGGAGAGCGAGCCGGCCGGCGTCTGCACGCTCGGCGTGCGGACGTCGAACTGCTGCACCAGCCGCGCTGCTTCCTTTTCAATTGCTTGTTCGTCAATCACCACGCCCCTGGCGAAGGGCGGCTTGTAATACTCCTGCAGTGCGATATTGTCGGCGACGGGATAGCTCAGCACCAGCCCATCGCGCTGGCGGTCTTCGGGCACGTGGGCGACGCCGAGTTCGGTGATCCGGCGGGGTGTGGCGCCGGTCACGTCATGGCCGAGGATGCGAACGCGCCCGCTGACCGGCCGGCGTAAGCCGGTGATCACCTCGACCAGCTCGGTCTGTCCGTTGCCCTGCACGCCGGCCACGCCCATGATCTCGCCGGCGCGCACGTCCAGCGTCACGTCGTCCACGGCGACATTCAGCCGGTCGTCGAGCACTTCGAGGTGTTCCAAGCTGAGCACGACGTCGCCGGGCTTGGCCTCGGCCTTCTCCACCTCGAGCGCCACTTCGCGCCCCACCATCATCGCAGCGAGCGCGGCCTCGGTCGTTTGGGCCGGCGTCGTGCTGCCGACGACTCGGCCTGCACGCAGCACGGTGATGCGATCCGCCGTCGCCAGCACCTCCTTCAGCTTGTGCGTAATGAAGATGAGCGACTTGCCCTGATCCACCAGCGAGCGGATTACCTTGAACAAATCGTTTACCTCTTGCGGCGTGAGCACCGCCGTCGGCTCGTCGAGGATCAGGATGTCAGCGTTGCGAAACAGCAGCTTGATAATCTCCACGCGTTGCTGCACGCCGACGGGCAGGTCTTTGATATATGCGTCGGGGTCCACCTCCAGCCCGTACTGCTTCGAGATGTCGCGGATGCGCTGCGCGGCGCTACGCCGGTCGAGGAAGACCCCACCGGTGAGCATCTCGTCGCCGAGCATGACGTTCTCCGTGACGGTGAGCACCGGCACGAGCATGAAGTGCTGGTGCACCATGCCGATGCCGGCGCGGATCGCGTCGCTCGGGCTGTGGATCTTGACCGGCCGGCCGCGCACGATGATCTCGCCCTCGTCCGGCTGATATAGGCCATACAGGATGTTCATCAGCGTGGACTTGCCGGCGCCGTTTTCGCCCAGCAAGGCGTGAATCTCGTTCTGCTCCAGCGTAAACGAGATGCGGTCGTTGGCCAGGACGCCGGGAAAGTGCTTGGTGATGTTGCGCAGCTCGAGGACGGGGGCCATGCAAAGGACGACGGATGGAGAAACCGGGTTTCTTCAAGAAACCCGGTTTCTCAGCGCGAGGGCCTTATGGCTTGGTCTTGATCTTGCCTGCGATGATGTCCTGGATGATGCCGGGGAGATCGTCCTTGACTTTCTGTGGGACGATCGAGTCGAGATCGTGGAACGGCGCAATGCCGACGCCGTTGTTCGCCAGCGTGGCGACTTTGGTGCCACCGCTGAACTTGCCCTCGGCGATCGCGCGCGCTGCCTCGACCACGCTGACGTCGAGCCGTTTGAGCACGCTGGTGAGCACGATGCTCTTGTATTCGGGCGCCGACTCGTACCAATCGCTGTCCACGCCGATCAGATAGGCATTGCCACGCTCCAGGATCGCCGCGCCGGTGCCCAGGCCGACCGGGCCGGCGACCGGCATGATCACGTCGGCGCCTTCGTCCATGAGCGTCTCGCCCAGGCGGCGGCCGTCGTCGGTGCTCTCGAAGTTGCCCGCGAACAAGCCATCGCGCTTCTCCACGTCCCAGCCGAGCACCTGGACGTTCGTCCCATTCTTCTCGTTGTAGTACTTCACGCCCAACGCGAAGCCGTCCATGAAGTCCACAACCGGCGGGATGTTGATGCCGCCAAAGGTGCCGACTTTGCCAGTCTTTGACACGGCAGCAGCGACGTAGCCGGCCAAGAATGCGCCCTGGTCAGTGGCGTATACCTGACCCCACACATTGGGGATCGGCGGGTCGTAGGTGAAGTCGAGGATCTGGAACTTCTGGTTGGGATTCGCTTCGGCCGCGGCCTTCGTCGCATCGCCCAGCAGGAAGCCGACGGTCACGATCAGGTCGCAACCCGAAGCCAGGAACTCGTTGATGTTCTTCTCGTAGTCGGTCTGCTGCTGCGACTCGAGGTAGCGCGCCTCGGCGCCGAATTCTTTGGCGACTTGCTGCGCGCCGGCCCAGGCAGTCTGGTTGAAGCTCTTGTCGTCAATGCCACCGACGTCAGTCACCTGGCAGACTTTGCCGATCTTGCCGGCGGCAGCCGGCGCCTCCGTTGGGGCAGCGGGCGCCTCGGTAGGTGTCGCCGGCGCCTCCGTCGGTGCAGCAGGCGGCTCGGTGGGTGCAGCGGGCGGTTGTGTAGGTGCAGCCGGCGCCGGCGGCGTTGTGCCACAGGCAGCCAGGAGCAACGCAGCTAGCACGGGTACCGTGATGAGTGCCTTTCTCATGGTCTCTTCTCTCCTTTAGGGTTAGAGTCTGCTTGAAACCCGATTCTACGGTAAAGGGTGGTTTGAGCAAATCAACGCGCCCCGTGGCCAGGCGCCGCGATGCTCAGCCGCGCAGCGCTGCGATCTTCCGGTCGAGTTCGGGGATCTTGGCCTGCTCGGCCAGCCACCACTCGGGATCGAGCTGGGCGTTGAGCTCCTCGACGGTCTTGCCTTGCTGTTCGACCCACGTGTAGTACTTCAAGTTGTGCCACTGGCGGCGGTTGTCGGGCGTGCCGTCTTTCATCCAGTCGGTCTTCTGGCGATGGAGCACTTCGCCGATGCAGGCTTCAGCCATCGCCGGCGTCAACGGATGGCGCGCCTCCCAGTCTTGCATCACAGAGCGATAGCGATCCGGGCCGTCGGTCGCCACGGTCACGATCACGTCGCGTTTGCCCAGGCCGAAGTGCTTGGCCGTTTTGATCGCGCCGATCAGGTTGCACACGCCGCTGATGCCGAACGTGTGGGCGATTTGACACGCGGTCTCGCCGTCTATGCCGTAACACTTCATCATCGTCTCGCCGCCGATCGGGTGGGTGAACACTTGCAGGACGCGCAGGCATTCGGCGTCGTCAATGCAGGCGAGGGCGTCCATGTTGGTGACATGATGAATCCAGGTCACGTGCTTGTCGCCGATGCCCTGGATCTCGTGGCTGCCATAGCCGTTGTTGTAGAGGGTGGGGCACTGGATCGGTTCGAGGCCGACGACTTTGCAATCGGGGAAGACCTGCTTCAAGCGGTCGCCGGCAGCGATCGTGCCGGCGCTGCCCATGGCCGAGCAGAACGCCGCGATGCCGCGCGTGCCAAGCCGGGCATTCAGCTCCGGCGCCAGTTCGACAATGGTGTTGCCGGTGACGTAGTAGTGGAAGCGGTAGTTCCCCATCTCGCTGAACTGGTTCATGATGCGCACCGAATCGGGATGTTCGCGCATCAGCCGCTTGCACTCGTCGTAGATCTCTTTGACGTTGCTTTCGCTGCCGAAGGTCTTGATGTAACTTGCGCCGTAGCTCTCGATCTTTTCGAACCGCTCGCGGCTCATGCCCTCCGGCAGGATCACCATGCTCCTGAAGCCGGCGCGCGGCCCGACCCACGCGCCGCCGATGCCGTAGTTGCCGGTGCTGGGGAACACCAGCGTATGTCTGCCCGGTTCGATTTCGCCGTTGACGTATTTCTCGATCAGCACCGAATAGGCCGGACCCACCTTGTGGCTGCCGGTGGGGAAGTCCTTCGCCACCAACACCACGATTTCGGCCTCTACGTTGGTCAGCGCGCGGGGCATGGCTAGGAAGTTGATCTGAGGCGTGCCGTTGCGCAGGCCGGCGTCCGGCTTGAGCCAATTGATGTTGAAGAGGTTGATCGGGTCGAGTGGCGCTGCGGTGCGCGCGCGCGCGGCGCGTTCGCGGATGGCGGGCTCTACGCGCTGCGGATGGAGCATCTCTTCGAAAGTAGGAAAGAGGACGGTCATGGGGGTCTCCGGATCGGTCGAATTACCAGTTACCAGTTACCAGTTACCAGTTACAAGTTACAAGTTACAGGTTACAGGTTGCAGGTTACAGGTTGCAGCTTGCAGGTTACACGTTGCACGTTACGGGTTGCAAGTTGGCCGCTCATGCGTCGCCGAGGGTGATGCTGAGGCCGGCGACCGGCGCGAACACGTGGCCGTCGAATTCGCGCTGCGCTTCCTCGATGAGCACGCGCTCTTGGCCCTCATACATTGCGTCAATGTGCACGAGCGCCAAGCGCTTCGCTCCGGCGGCTTTGGCATTGCGGCCGGCGATCTGCGCAGTGCTGTGGCCATAGGCGCCGGCGGCGTATTCCGGGTTCAAGGTGGCGCTGTAAGCCGCTTCGTGGACGAGCAGCTCGGCGTTGCGCGCCAACAGAACGATGTTGTCGTTGGGGCTAGTATCGCTGGTGAAGGCGATGACGTGGTTGCCGAACTGGTTGCGCGTCTCGATGCGCAGGCCGAGCGACGGCGCGAAGTCCGAATGGATCATCGGCACAGTCGTCAGCATGATGTTCGGATGAATCTGCGTCCGGCCGATGCTCTCCTGCGGCACGGTGATGCGCGGCGCGCTCTCGGTCACCCCATCCATCGGCCCGTAGCTCACGCCCATCAACATGTCGAGGGCCTCGAACGTCTGCGCGCTGGCGATGAGCGTGGGCACCTGCAGCCTCTCGTCGGCACAGGTCTCGTACCACAGCATCAGCATCGGGTAACCCAGCGCGTGGTCGCCGTGGCGATGGGTGAAGAAGATGTGCGTGATCTCCGCCGGTGAGATGCCGGCTGCATCGAGTTGTTGCAGGATGGCCGGCCCGCAGTCAATCAGGATGCGTTCATTGCCGATGCGCACAAGGTAGGCAGCATTCGTTCCGTTACGCATCGGGATCGCTGCCCCTACGCCGAGGAAGATGATCTCGATCATGGTGTGCGTTTTGCGTCGTGCGTCCTGCGTCTTGCGTCTTCTGTCTTGAGTCCTGCGTCTTACGTATATC
>JANWVF010000021.1 GCA_025056965.1 Thermoflexales bacterium
CCTGCACCCCTCTCCCTCCAGGGAGAGGGGACGGGGGTGAGGGGCGACATTCAAGGCGTCGGCGTGGGCGGCAACTGGATGAAGTCCTCGCGCCGGGCGTTGATGATCTCCTCCAGGATGAAGCTGTTCACCAGCACATACCACGGCGAGCCGTTCGACTTAACGATATAGGCGTTCTCATCGCCGTCCTTCGCCCCGATCGTCAAGACCAGCGGCGCCAGGCCGGATAGATCCGACTTGAGCGTGAGGGTCAGGATGGCCGTTGGGCGATCCATGCCGTATTCAGGCTTGGCCGTCTTACCCAGCGGTCGGATCATGTAGAGCGACGAGACGCGCGAGAGGATGGTCTCCAGCCGGCTGGGATTAAAGGTTTCTCCGGTCGCCAGCCCTTGGAACTCCCACACGTCGCTCACGTTGCGGCTGAATTGCAGCGTGCCGGTGACGTTGGTGATGGCCACCCGGCCGATCGAATCTTGCGTGGACGTGAAGTAGATCGTGTTGATCCAATTCGGCAAGTCGCCGGAGATGTCGAAGGTGGCCAGCTTGGGAGTCAGGTATACGTCATCCGAGCCCCCTAGGCGCACGTGCGAGCTGCCGCCGCGCGCCGAGCCGAGGAAGATCGTCCGCTCCCCTGCGCTCGTGGTCAGGTCCACGCGCCGCGTGAAGTTCTCTTCGCTCACCTGCAGGCGCGCATGGCTGGTGGCCGTCGTGGCGACCGGCTGACCTACCTGAACGGCGGCCAGCTTGTCCAGCAATTCGGTCACTTTAGTCTCGTTCACCGGGAAGTCCTCGATCTCCGGCAGCACCCAGCGCCCATCCTTCTTGGCGATAGCCACCCGACGATCGGGCTGCTCACGAATCGTCAGCGCGGTCACGTCGGCTGCGCTCACCTGCGGCAACAGCGGGCGCAGCGCTCGCTCGGTGGCCTGAGCCGGCAGCACCAAGACGACGGCTACGACGATGATCTGGGCGACCAGCAGCGCGGCGAGGATTTGGTTGCGGCGGTCCATCGTGTTAGCTCACCTCCTTGCGCATCGCGCGGGGATCGTTCGCGCGCACCGGGACGGTTGCCGGCGCCAACTGCATCGGCGGCTCGGCGCGCTGGCGCAGCCGCCAGATCGCGCCGATGGCGAACAGGGCTGCCACCATCACCACGTAGTTGGCGATCTCCCAGGCGCGCCGCTCGCTCTCGGTCAGCGGGCGCAGCGCGCGCGTCACTGTGCCGCGCGTGCGGATGTCCAACAAGGCCAGGTCTTCCACCGTCCAGTCGGTGACGTTCTGCATGAACTGCAGGCTGTTCAGGTAGCGCTGTTGACCCAGCTGCGCCGACAGGTTCAGCAGCGCGTCGTTCAGGAAGTCGGCGCTGCCGATGACCACCAACCGCGCCGTGTCGGGCGACTGCGGGATGGTGGCGCCGACCGGCCGCGCGGGCGCCGGCGTCGGCGTCGGCTCAGGCGTTGCGCCCGGCGCAGGTGTCGGCGCCGGCGTCGGCGTCGCCTGGAGCGGCGAGGGCTTATCCTTGAAGAAGCTCTCGAAGCTGCCCTGGATGGCGACGGCCAGCGGGCGCGACTTGCGCTCGCCCTCAACCGGGAAGCCGAGCTCCGGATGCGCCTGGAAGTTCGGCTGGACGCTTGTGTCGGTGCGCAGCCACGATTGATCGCTGGAGCGCAGCAGCGTCGTCACCTTGCGGTTGGCATTCTTCTGCTCGTCTATCTCGATCGGCGAGACGAAGTTCATCGTCACCGCCGGCAGCCGCGCGACGATCGGGTTGTTGCGATCCATGCCGTCCGGGCGCACGTCCACGAAGAACGGATAGTTCACCGCCTGCAGCTCGCGCACGACCAGCCCGCCGATGTCGCGGTTCACCTCCACTGGGAACGGCTCGTTTTGCGGATCCATCACCAGGCTGGCGCCGATCTTCACGCCGTAATGCTCCAGCATTTCGCTCAGGCCGCTCTGCACCGGCTCAAGGACGGGCGAGCCGAAGCCGAGCCTGAGCGCGTAGTTGCCGCCGGCGATCACCACCGAGCCGCCCTGCATCAGATACTGGTCAATCGCGTAGCGCGCCTTGTCGTCCAGGTTGCGCGGCCCGATCACGATGAGCGCGTTGACGTCCGGCGGCACCTGGCCGGTCGAGAGGTCCACGTCGCGCACGGTGTATTCGCGCCCGAGCTGTTCGCGGATGAGCCGCCAATTGCCCGGATCCGTCCCGCCGAACATGTTCATCTGCGGCGGCGGCGTCCACAAGCCGATCACGTTCAAGAAGCCGCCCACGTTGCGCTTCAGCGCCGACTCGATCGCCGTGCGAATGGACGACTCGGTGAAGTCGCCCTCCGGGTAGATCGCCTGGGCCCTGCCGTCCATCTCCAGCAGCATGTTCAAGTAGAACGAGTCCAGGCCGAACAGCGAGACGGGCGTCGGCTGGAGGCCGTAACGCTCGACGAGCGTCTTGCGGGTGAAGGCCACGTTGGGCTGGTCGGGATCCACGATTTGATATTCGAACTTGCCGGCTGACTTTTGTTGAATCTCCTGGGCGACCTTCTCGATCATCCCCGGCACGTCCTTGAACGCCTCGGGCAGCGTCTGACGGGTGACGAGGATGGTCAGGCGCGCCGGCGATTGCAGCGCCGCGAAGACCGACTCGATGCCGCGGAAGCCGCTGGTGACCTTCTTGATAGCGCGGGTCAGGTCGTATTCCAGGTTGCGCAGGCGCACGTCCACCGAGCCGTCGCGGCGCTGCTCCACCTCGATCAGATCGCGGAAGTTCAGCACGGTGTTCTGGTCACCGTAGCGCACCAGGATGTCGAAGTAGGTGTTGATGAGCGAGGCTTCGTAGCGGCCGGCCACCTGCACCGGCGTCGGCTGGATGCCGTAGGTGCGCGCGGCCTCGGTCTCCAGGTTCGGGTCGGTGATCGGGTCCACCACCTCGGCGGTGACGCGACCGCGGCCGGCGATCTGATACTCGCGCAGCAGGTCGCGCACGCGCGGCGTCAGGGGCGCCAGCAGCGGATGCGTCTTCTCGCTGATGTAGGCGCGGATGAGCAGCGGCTCCTGCAGGTCGTTCAGCAGGTTCAGCGTGGCCGACGAGAGGCTGAACTCGCGCTGGGCGGTCAAGTCGGCGCGCAGGGCTTGCAGCGGCCCCATCCATACGTTGACGACGATCAGGTTGAGCGCCACCAGGCCGCTGGTCAGATTGACGGTGCGGCGATACTCGGCGGCGCGCGGGCCGGCGCTCCAGCGCTTGCGATCCAGCGACCAGGCGTTCAGCGTCAGGAAGACCAGCGCTAGGGTGACGTAATAGACCAAGTCGCGCAGGTCAATCACGCCGCGCTCGATGCTCTCGAAGCGGCTGCCGGTGCCCAGCGCGCGGAAGAACTCCGCCGTGCTGCCGCTCACGAAATCCACCACCAGCGGGCTGCCGATCAAGTAGAACGCGCCGCCGACCAACGCGGTGACGATGAGGGCCACGATCTGGTTGTCGGTGCGCGAGGAGACGAACAGGCCGATGGCCGCATAGGCCGAGGCCATCAGCAGCGCGGCGATGTAGCCACCGATCACCGGCCCCCAGTCCAAGTTGCCGAGCAGCGCCACGCTGAAGGCAAGCGGCAGGGTGAGCACCAGCGCTAGCGCCACCAACCCCATGACGGCTAGGAACTTGCCGAGCACCAGCTGCCAGATCGGCGCCGGCAGCGTCAACAGCATTTCCAGAGAGCCGCTGCGCTGCTCTTCGCTCCACTGGCGCATGGTGAGCGCCGCGACGAGGAAGATCAACAACAGTGGCATCCAGCGGAACAGCGGGCGCATCTCGGCCACGCCGCGGGCGAAGAACGTCTCGACCCAGAAGAAGATGAACAAGCTAGCCGCCAGGAACACGCCGATGAAGATGAGCGCCTGCGGCGAGCTGAAATAGTTGTTCCACTCTTTGCGCGCGATTGCCAAGATGGTCTTCATACGCATATCTCCTCCTTAGCCGCGGGTGGCGAGTTCGTTGAATACGCTCTCTAGCGTGCGCGTGTCGGCGCGCAGCTCACGCAGCGGCCACCCCATCTGCGCCGCGGCAGCAAAGAGCGTCGGGCACAGGTCCACATCCCCTTCGCCGTAGACCCGGTAGTGCGGCGCGCCGTTGGCGGCCGGCAGCGCCTCCACCCGCTTCACGCCGCGGATGCTGCGCAGTGCCTTGTCGAAGTCGGCCACCGGCTTCTGCAGCGCGATGATGGCGTTGTTGGTCGCGGCCAGGTCGGCCAGCCGAGCGTCGGCCTTGATCTCGCCGTTCATGATGATGATCGCGCGGTGGCACACCGCCTCAACCTCCGGCAGGATGTGGCTGGAGAACAGCACCGTGCTGTTCTGCGCCAGGCGGCGGATGAGCTGGCGAATCTCAACGAGCTGCGTGGGGTCGAGGCCGATCGTCGGCTCGTCCAGGATCAGCAGGCGCGGCTTGTGCAGGATCGCCTGCGCCAAGCCGACGCGCTGGCGCATGCCTTTGCTCAGCTTGCCGATCGGCCGGTTGAGGAAGCCGGCGACGTCGGTGGCGTAGACCGCCTCGGAGATGTACTCGAGCTGCTTCTCTTCCGGAATGCGGCGCAGGTCGGCCATCATCTTCAGGTAGGCCTGCACCGTCATGTCGGGGTAGAGGGGCGTGTTCTCGGGCAGGTAACCGAGGCGCGCCTGCACCTCCAGCCGGTGCGTCAGGACGTCCAGGCCGTCTACCTCGACCGTGCCCTCATCCGGCTGCAAGTAACCGGTGAGGATCTTGATAATAGTGGACTTGCCGGCGCCGTTCGGACCGAGCAATCCGACGATCTCGCCGGCCGCCACCTGAAAACTCACCCCGCGCAGCGCCTGGATGGCGCCGTAGGATTTCTTTAAGCCTTCGACTCGGATCATCCCGTCGTCCTCCCAGTGTTCAGCGTTCACAACGTCGTAGGGAACGCGCTTCCGTCCGCGTTCCGCCGCGCTTCGCGCGCGGCAGCGCGGCGCGGAGGTCGCCTCTGCGACTGCGTTCCTCGCCGCCGCATTCTACGGCGTGCGCTAAGGCAGCGCTGAGCCGCATGTTACGTTTTCTTCATGCGCGGCTGCGCCGACGGCTCGCGCTCAAGGGCGGAAAGATGCGCGAAGAGTGTTAGACGCGCGTTTGCGCGTTGCGCACGATGGCGGGGTAGCCGATGGCGCTGCCGTCGGCCACCCCGACTACTGGCCACCCTGCTAACGATTGACAGTTGCAGCCCCAACCTGATAAGCATTCGTTAGGGTAAACGTCGGCGAGTCGTCGTTGCGGTCTAAGGCGACTTGGCTACAATCCCCCCTGCAAAATAGGCCAAGGCACAACTCAGTCTCGCCGAATGACCCTTCGCCTTTACCGAAGTTACAATCCCCCCGCAAAATAGGCCAAGGCACAACGAGTTTCCAAAGGCCCGGGAGCGGTCCAGCGACCACCCGCATAAAAGGAGACACCAGAAGAAGACACCGATGAACGACCAGAATTTGACGACCACGTTGAGTGTTGGAGTGGCCCGGCCGGCGCGCCGGCCGGGGCTGCGGGTGGCGACGGCGGCCGCGCTGATGGCGACCTCTGTTCTAACTGGCACATTGACCAGCGTAGGCGCGCCGAAAGTGGCGCAGGCGCTGACCGGCACATGGACACAAACCGAGTGGACTACGCCTAATACCACGTTGAGCGTGCAGCCGAGCGGCACGAACCAGTTCTTCCGCCCAACTTCAGCTGGCTTTGGGGTGCTGACCGGCACGTTCGGCGTGTGCGCAGGCAGCGGGCCGTGGTGTCAAGGACCGAGCGATGGTGCGTCAGGGCAAACGCTTCGGTTAGCCGGCAACTGGAAGACCGATGGCGGTAATCTATACTCCAGTGACCTGAACGCAGACGGCGTTTCCGAGCTGCTTTTTGCGAACTGGTGGAACAACGTCAACTCGCACGTCTTCAACGGGGGCTGGATTTACTGGGGGCAAGGGACTGGAAGCAGTCCCAGCTGGACTACGACGGCTAGTACTACCCTGCCAACGATTGGGGCAATGGGCGTGACGGTCGCCGATCTGAACGGCGATGGTCTACCGGAAGTCATCTTCGCAAATTATTATGACGGCAGCACCGGCAATCTCAACAGCCGCATCTACTGGGGTCAAGCAGGCGGGACATATGGCGTGACTTACTCCGCTTCGGCTGTTACGGACATTCCAACGCTTGGTGCTGCCGGCACTGCTGTCGCCGACCTGAACGCCGATGGTCGTCTGGAAATAGTCGTTGCAAATCATACGAGCGCCATTACCTTCAACGTAGACAGCCGCATCTACTGGGGACAGGCAGGCGGAACTTATGGCATAACTTATTCTGCTTCAGCAAGCACGGATTTGCCTACCAAAGGTGCTGCAGGGATCGGAGTTGCTGACTTGAACGGTGACAGGCGCCCAGAACTTGTCTTCGCAAACCTCGCAGGTAACAGTCGCATCTACTGGGGTCAAAGCGGTGGGATATACGGGACAACCTACTCGGTATCTGCTATAACTGACCTTCCGACGAGCGGATCTTATGGTGTTGCGGTAGGCGACCTCAACGTTGATAGCCGCCCCGACGTAGTCTTCGTATCGCGTGTCTACTGGGGGCAAGTGGGCGGAACATACGGAGTAGCCTATTCTTCTGCCCTCAGCACCAGTCTACCGAGTGGCACTTCACACAAGGTTAGCGTAGCCGACGTGAACAACGACGGAAACTTAGACATAGCCGCGCAAGACTATGACGGCGGCTCTACACGCTTCTTTCTAGGACCGCTGCCGATATCCGGGTCTGCCACGCTGTCATGGACATTGCCGATCACCTTTGGATTCCGAGGTCTAAGCCTGAGCGACTTGAACTCTGACGGACGAGTAGATTTGTTAACCAGCCGAATGGGCACGCCCTCGCCGTTCTATTTCAGTGGCGGCACCTCTGGCCGGGTGTATCTGCACACCGGCAACAACGCTGCGCCATACAACACAACTCCTAGCTTCGATCTACCTGCGAGTAGCTCGCCGGCTGCGTATGCGTCCTTTGGATCGGGCCGAGGCACGAACGGCGACTGGTTCAGCCAGCCCCGGCCGGTCTATGGCACCGCCTTCCCGGTCTTCGGCGTGCTGGAGTCACAGGTGATGGACAGCGGCCTGAACGGCTCGGCCTGGACGCAGGTCGCCGCCACCACGCAGATCAGCGCCGGCACCGGCATCACCCTGTTCGTCGCCGCTGGCGACAACCTCGCTGCGCTGAGTAACCCGACCTGGGTGCAGGTGGGTTCGATGAGCAATGGGAGCTGGTCGCAATCGCTCACGGGGGTGACCGGGCGCTACGCGCGCTACCGCGTGGTGCTCTGGCGCGACGCCACCACCGAGGCCAGCCCTGCCCTGCAGGACATCACCTTCACCTACGAGACCGTCCCGCAGCAAGGCACGTTTAACAAGTCCGCCCCGTCCAACGGCGCGCCCGGCCAGCCGGTCAACGGCCTGACCCTGAGCTGGACGACGCAGGGCGACGCCACGGGTTACCAGGTGTGCTATGACACCAGCCTGAACGGGACGTGCAACGGCACCTGGCAGAGCGTCGGCAACACCGGCAGCACCGTCCTCAACGGCCTCACTCCGGGCACGCCCTACGAGTGGCAGGTGCGCGCCTGCAACCTCGCCGGATGCAACGGCGGGGCCGACGGCGGCGCATGGTGGACGTTCACCACCGCCAGCGGGCCGGCCGCCTTCAACAAGCTCACGCCGCCCCCCGGCAGCAGCGGGCACAGCGTGCCGATCAACCTGACCTGGCAGAGCACCACCGGCAGCGGGGCGGTGACCTACAGCTACTGCGTCAAGACCGTCAACGCCCCCTGCACCGCCGGCGAGTGGGTCAACGTCGGCTCAAGCACCAGCTCCGGGCTGCTGACGCTGAGCCCGGGCACGATCTACTACTGGCAAGCCCGCGCATGCGACAGCGTCGGCTGCACCGAGGCCAACGGCGGCAGCTTGTGGAGCTTCCAGACCGCTGCCACGGTGGGCGGCTTCAACAAGTTTGCCCCGGGCAATGCGGCCATCAACGTGAACACAACAACGGCGCAGCTGCAGTGGGCGACGGCCGGCGGCGCTACCGACTACAGGCTCTGCCTGGGCACGGCAATCAACGCCTGCAACATCGTCGGCGGCGGGCCAGGGCAGTATCACAGCTTGGGCAACACCTACTTCCGGATTCTCAGCGACCTGCCGCTCCAGCCCAACACCACGTATTACTGGCAGGTGCTGGCGACGAACGGGGTGTATACGACCTTCGCCAACGGCAGCCCGCTGGCCTTC
>JANWVF010000038.1 GCA_025056965.1 Thermoflexales bacterium
CGAAGGCGAGCCCGCCGGAGGGCAGCTCGCGGCGGACGTAGCGCCAGCCGTAGCGGAAGGGATCGGTGGCCTGCTCGGGCGCAGCCGCCGGTCTAGGTGCGACGGGCGTGAGGGTCATGGCAAGCGAATACTAGCATATTCAGTCTTAATGCAGCTATGCACCGACGCCCCAACTCACCGCTCAGCACCCAGCCAACCGCCGCATTGTCCGGCGAGAAACAGCTCCGCGCCCAATGCCCACGCGCTTCAGACTTGGAAGAACGCCCGCCGGCGCTCCACTAGCGTCTCAACCAGCACAGAACGATCCAAGTAGCGGTTGCCGCATTCGCAGGATGTCTCGGGCGCGAATAGGCAAGCATGGCAGGCCGCGCCGTGCAACGACATCTCGCTTTGGTCTGGTTCGTGCTCGGCGCAGGTTGGATCAGAGCTGCACAGCGCGGCGCTTTCCAACGCCGCGGTCAGGTGATGTTCCAGTTCGTCCGTCTCGCCCAGCCGAACCAGCCCGCCCAACGTGCCCTCGCTGTCGGGCGCCGAGGTGTAGATGAGGATGCCGGCCATCGGGCCGTCGCTGTCGTCCGGCTCGCGCGAGTAAATCCGCTCGCGCATGCTCGCCTGGGCGTAGCCGCACTCCAGTGCGAACTGCCGCATCAGCGCATGCGAGATCGTGTGCAGCAGCACATAGCGCAAGCCGGGGAAGCCTCGATCCTGATCCTGCAACCCGCGCGACGCGCGCCAGCGGCGATGCCCGGCCAAAAACTCCCGCGCCCAGGCCTCACATTCGGGCTCGGAGAGCCAGCGTTGGATTTTGTCCTCGTTGAACTGGAGGAAGATGCCTTCGCCGCGCATCTCGGCGGCCGGCACCCAGCACGGCGGCCGCCGCGACAGCGGCGCGAGCTGGCTGCCGATGATCTCGCGATCTAGGTCGGCGATCTCGCCCGGCGCGTCAATCCGCGTGAAGCCGACGAAGGCGCGCACCTCGCGCAGCCGCTCCACTAGCACAACTTGAGACAAGGCCGCGCAGTAGCGCGCCGGGACGGCAACAGCGCGCAATCGAAAGTCGTCGGTCTGGGGCGCGCCGGAGGGCTGGGTGAAGATGCGCCACTCCGGCGCTTTCAGGCTCTCATGTTGCTCCGCGCGCGCTGCATCGGGGGCGTCTCCACCGGCCGGATGCGCGTCGCGCCTGCGCGCCGCCTCATTTTGGATCGCCTTAAATACGTCGGACAGCTCAAACTCGGCGAAGGCTTGTAGCTCGCCCCGGCGCTGCATAAATTCGAGGTCGCTCGGCTCGCGCACCGCCGACAGCGTCGGCCACGCCTGCTGCACCAACGCCTCGAGCTTGCTCGCGGCGTCGGGGATGGCGATTGCGCTGTAGAGGACGGGAAACCACAGGTTCGACGCGCCCAACAAAATGGTGCGCGCGTGCGCGTGACCGCAGCCGTCCGGGTCGTAGTCGCGCAGGTGCGGCCGCCTGCCCGAGCAGGGCGGCATCTGTTCGCGGTTAAAGGCATCTGCCATGCGCCGTTCCGCGCCGCACGACACGCATTTCACCGCTAGGTCGCGCGCCTCGCCGCTGGGGCCTTGCTCGAGCAATTGAAGCGCAGGGCTCGCACACGGCTGTCCACGATGCACGAACTGGATCCACGGGAAGTCGTCGAGATGCCCGTTCTCACACGCCACCATGAAGCGCGCGGCGACGGCCGGAGGCGGCCGCCGCGATTTCTGGCAGTTGACATGCACGTAGCGTGCGCGCTCCGGTCGGCCGTATCGGTCGGCCTCCAAGGCGAACAGGCCGGAGTCGAGCGACGCCAGCGTGCGGCAAGCCGGGCAGACCAGCCAGCGCGGGAAGGCGCGCGCTGGCAAGCCGAAGAATTGGTTCGCGTCCAGCGGGTTGTTCAAGCCGAGCGCGTTCGGCTCTTCGACCGGCACGCGGCGCAACTGGGTCACCGTTGGCAATTCGGCCTGAACTGCCCTGAGCAAGCGCGGCTCGTTGATCTGTAGGCGCACGTCGCCCGAGTCGGGCCAGTCATCCAGCCCCAGAACCAGCACGGAAAGGTGCGGCAGGTCCACGGTGCTGCCGACGCCGTATGTCGTCAGCGTCTGCGATACGCGCAGCTCTCCCACTTTGATCCTGCGAGAGTTTCCGTCGGTCGAGTGGGTCGCGGCCGGCGCGTTGCCCTTACGCCGGGGGAAGCTCGTCCGCCGCATGGTTATCCTCATACAACACCAAGTTCACCGATGGCTCGACGTCGCGCAGCGAGTTCAAGCAGGTGAAGATATGCCAGCCGCTGCCGAGCTGGGCTTCGGCCGGCTTGAGCAAGTTGCGCGTGCGCCCGTCGAAATCGGCCTTGTAACCGAGCCGCGCGCCGCCCGAGCTGGCCGTTTGCGCTTCGCGCAGCCATGTCTTCAGGGCGTGTTGCAGCATCTGCTTCACCAGCACCTCCACCGTCTGCTTGCCGGTCACGTCCAGCGCGCGCCGGGTGATCTGCTCGCACGCCCGAACCACGAGCGGATGGTTTAGGTCGAGCGCTGCCGCGCGATCGTTCGCGTTGAAGTCGTCGCCTGCCAGGCGGATGAGGCTCACCAGCAGCGCCGACACGCCGCGATCCAGCGCGCGCGGGGAGAACGGCGTCACGGACAATGCTTCCACATGCTGATAGAACGAAGCGTGGTAGTGCTCGAAGCGTTCGTAGTGGCTGAGGTCGCGCGGCCTGGCCCAGTTGTAGGCGGTGAACACCAAGCCCGGACAGGCGCGCCCGATGCGACTGGTCGCCTGGATGTATTCGGCCGTGTTCTTGGGCTGATTGGCGACGGCCATCAACCCCAGGCGCGGCACGTCCACGCCCACCGAGATCATGTTCGTCGCCAACAACACGTCTATCGGTCCGAGCGTTCCGCGTCCGGGCGCTGCCCCTCCGTCGCCGCCGGCAGCGCCCGCGACGAACGGAATTTCCAGGCGATCCAGCGTATTGGGGATGTCGGCAGCGCTCTTGCGCGAGGTCAACTCCTCGATGCCATACTGCTGGATGAAGCGACCGGCCAGCCCGCGCCGATTCATCTGCCTGAGCCGCACGGCGACCGCGTCGTCAATCGCCCGCCGCATGCCGCCTAGCTCGCGCAGGCTGTTGAAGTAACCCACTAGCGTCATCCAGGGATCAACCAGGCTGCCATACTGGTTGAACAGATGCTGCGCTGCGGCGAGGCAAGCCTGGTATAGGCGAATCAGCAGCGCGCGCATCTGGCGCCCGGGCGCGCACACGCCGACATACAGTCGTCCGGGGTGCTCGGCGCTGGGCGCGCGCTGCCGAGCGAAGAAGCTATCGCCGGCGTCCAGCCCAGGCGGGGGGAAGATGCGCGCCTGGCGCGTATACAGCGCGCTCACCTGGGCATCGGCGCGGCGGATCGTCGCGCTGGATGCGATGATCTTCGGCTTCACCGTCTGACCCTCCAGCGACCAGCTGGCCAGCGCGTCCACCGCTGTCTCGTATAGGCCGACCAAGGTGCCCAGTGGACCGTTGATCAGGTGCAGCTCGTCTTGGATGATGAGATCCGGCGGGCGCAGCGGTCCGCGCGGTTGCGTTTTCACCGCAGGCAACCGCTTGTCACGCGTCGGGGGGTGCGAATCGGCGTCCTTGATCTCCGGCGAGCGGAAGCCGTGGCGCGGGCAGTAGCCGTTCACCCGGCCGAACAGCATCTGCGTCTCGCCCTTCCAGGGCAACTGGGCGAACTTGTCCACGGTGGCGATGAGCAGCGCCGGCAGGCGCCGATAAATCTCCTCATCCACGACGAGCACAGGCAAGCCCTCTCCCGGCGAGCGCCGCCGGCTGAACAGGCACTCTCCGTTGGGGTCGCCACAGTAGATCAACGTGCGCGCGCGCCCTTGCGCGTATGTCTCGACCTCAATGTCGCGTCCGGGGTTGATCTCGTGCCCGCAGTAAGGGCAGGTGGTCAGTTGGTGCGGCGTGCTGCCCGCGATGTAGCCGCCGTTGCGCAGCTCGCGAACCATGTTGTCGCTCTCCTCGGTCGTGTTGGGCGTGCTGGCTTGACCCACCCACAGCCCGATGCGGAACGTCTCCTCGCCCCAGCGCGCCGGGTCTGCTCGTCGCAGCTCTTCGCACGCGCAGATCAACGCCGCCGCGCGCTGGAACTGCTGCAGCGTCAACAAGCGCAGCGTGTAGCGCATCAGCACCGCGACGCCCGCGCTGCCGTCATACTTGCCCATCTGCCCCTGCAGGCGGCGCATCGCCAGCGTGAACGCCGTCAGCCCCAGATACGCCTCCGTCTTGCCGCCGCCGGTGGGGAACCACAGCACATCGGCGATCGCGTTGCGCTCGGGGTGCAGCGGATCCACCAGGCTAGGCAGGTTGATCAAGATGAAGGCGAGCTGGAATGGACGCCAAGCGGGCTCGCGCGCAGGCTTGAACTGGTCGAAAGGCAGGCGAGGTGCTTCGCCGCCCGCCTTGCGCATCGCCTGGGCGTATTCCGTGTGCAGGCGCTGCATCCACATGGCGCGATTGGCGAAGCGAAAAGCTTCGGCCGCCTGCCGATTCGTGCTGATCACCGCTACGCCGGCGCGCATGCGCTCCAGCGCCTCGCGGCAGGCGTCCAGGCACGCGCGCGCGGCGTCCAGGAACGGCTGCAAGTCCGGCGCGGGATGGTCCACTTCGCGCCGGCGTGCCTCGATCCACTCGGCGTAGGCATCCAGCAACGGCTTCAGCGCCGCGCCGAAATCCGCATCCGGCATCTCGGACAGCGCGCGCATCTCGAGCTGGGCGCCCGCCACCGGCTCGGGCAACGTCGGCCCCACCTCGAAGGCCGGCATGACGGTGGTGCGCAACCTGACGGCTGCGTCGAAGCAGCCCGGCGCGCGTTCGGCATGCACGGCGACGCCATGGCCGACGGCGAACTCGACCTGCTTGCGATGCGCCATGCGTATTTGCTGCTCCTCGGAGGGCAGACGGCTCGTCACCTCGGCGCGGGCGAGCACGCGGCGGAAGAGCGGCGCCTCTGTACCGTGCGCGTCCAGCGCGGTCACGATCAGCTCGGGCTGAAACACCCAGGCCTCGTCCTTGTTCATGCGCGGCTCGCGCTGACCGTTGACCAGATACAGGGTCACCGTCCAGCCGTGGTTGTAGCGCCGGATGCGCCCGTCCACATACACGTCGGGCGAAGCGGCGTCCGGCGTCCAGCGCGAGATGCGCCCGGCGCGCAGCGGGATGTCGCCCGATCGCCCCTCGACCTGCGTGCGGCGCCAAGGGTTGTGCTTACCTTCGCCCAGGCCGGCCTCCTCGCGCGAGATGCGGCGGTAGCGCCCCCAACGCGCGACGACGCGGATCGCCTTGGCCTCCGGCGCCAGCGTGAACGTCAGCCCAATGGACGAGGGCAGCATGCCGACGGCTTTGGGGCGCGCCGCTTCGGGTGATCCCTCTTCAGAATCCGACCCGCCCAGCGCCAGCTCGATGCGTTCCTCCGGCGCATCATGCCCCACCGTGTCGTCTTCGTCATCGCTGCCGTCGCCGACGGGCAGGGGCGTTTGCCCTTTGGGCGCAAGCAGCCCGAGGACATAGCGCCCGCGCACGGCGACTTCGTCCACGATCTCCTCATCGCCCCCGGCAGGGCCGAGCAGGTCGCGCGCGACCGCCTCGCGCAGTTTGTCGCGCAACTCGGCCGGCGACGGCGGATGCAGGATGTTCGTCATGTCAGCCATTCCACACAATCCGGCATGTGCCGCGCCAAGTCGCGCAGCAGCCGGCCGGTCTCGGACTGCGCATCGCGCAGGGTAATCACCAACGTATCAATGGCCCGGGTGAGCGGGATGAGCGACCAGCGCGCGGCGAACAGGCGACGTTCCTCCTCCGGGTCGCGCAGTGCGAGCCGCGGCCGCTCCTCCGGCGCGTGTTCGGCGTCCGCCGGCGCCGTCTCGAGCTTGTATTGCACGAATTCGTCGAAGTGAAGGCAGACCACCGTCCAGCCCTCCAGCCCGCGGCACGAATCATATTGCAGCACGCGGTGCGCCGTCAATTTGGACGGGTAGGCCGCGCGCAGGTCGGGCGACGTGCCGTCCCACAACTCGATGCCCCAGCCCTCCCATTCGTCGCGCAACTTGAAGCAGCGCCTATCCTGATCCACAAGCGAGGGCGGCACGAGGAACATCATCTCGTAGGCCTGGTTGCCGCTGGCCAGGCACGCATCGCGCAGCCGTTCGTGTAGCTCCGGGTGATAGGCGAGCGGCGTGATGAGGACGCGCCCGCCGCTCAGCTCGCCGCTCGGTTGGACGTCCCAGGGCACGCGCAGCGCCTGGGCGTAGCGGCCGACGAAAGCGCACAGGTTGGTCTTCTGGCGCAGCGAGCGCTTCTCCGAGACGATCGGTTTGTGGTAGTCCACGCCGCGCAGCCAGTCGGTGTAGCGCGCGGAGCGGACGAACTGGTCCACGCCGTCGGCGATGACGAAGCGGCGCGGCTCGAACAGGGTGAAGAGGATGTCGCGCTCGTCGGCGGGCCAATCCTGGCTCTCGTCAATCAGCAGGACATCCCATGCCACCTCATCATGGTGGCGCGTCATCATCTGCGCGACGTCGGCCGCGGTGATCGCGCCGCCGCGCAGGTATGCCAGCAGCTCCGCCTTTAGCTCGTCGTAGTGGTCGAGGAAGAAGCGCTCCTCGAACTGCTCCCAGCGCAGCGCGCGCTCCGCGTCGCCCAGCTCCGGCTGCGCCTGAAGCGCGGCGGCCATCGCGCGCGCCGCTTCGTCCTTCACGCGGTCGTAGATGCCCAACCCGATCATCAGGCTGCGCATGAAGGCATGCACCGTGCGCACGTCCACCGTCGGCCCGATCACGTCGTCGGGCACCATCGCCAGCGCCATCAGCCGCTGGATGTCGGCCACGAGCGCCTTGTTGTAGGTCAAGATCAGGCAGCGCTCGCCGCGCCGCTCGGCCAGGTCATAGGCGATGCGCAGCAGCTTGACCGTCTTGCCCGTGCCGGCCCGCCCGCGGATGACCACCAGCTTCTGCCCGATGGCCTGGGCGTAGTGCTGGTTGCTCAGGATGAGCTTGCGGGTGATCAGCTCGACCTTGTCGCGCGTGAGCTGCCCCATGGCGTCGCGCGCCTCGGCGAAGATGCGCCGCAGCGCCTCGAAGTCCTCCAGCGCGGCCTCGTCCATGTCCTTGGCGCATGCCGACAGGTAGTAGCCCGGCCCGGACCGGCGCTGTGTGAAGCGCGGCGGGTGGACGACGAAGGCGCGCTCCAGCCAGTCCTCCAACGTGGGCAGCTTGCCGACGCAGTTGTGGGGGATGGCCGGCAGGGCGCGCTTGTCTAGGTTGCGAAACCAGATCAGGTTGCAGATATACGGCTGCAGCTTGGCGTGATCCTTGAGGAACTGGCGCAGGGCATGCAGCTGGCGGTCGCTCTGGGCCGACACGTCGTGGTCGTGATCGTTGTAGCGCACGATGGCGGTGGCGCCCTGAAAACGCACGTGGTCGTGATCTTTGACCTCGACGCACCAGCAGAAGTTCTTGACGTAGACGTTGCGCAGCGCCACCGGCTCGTCGGCGCCGTCGCGTTCGGCCGCACAGCGCACCCGTCGGCAGAAGCCCGGCCCGAATTGCCCGATCACCAGCAGGTCAACTTGGCGGGTGCGCTGACCCCACAGGAAGAGATTGGGCACGATCACGATGCGGCCCTCCTCGTCCGGGCGCAGGTCGCGCTCGAACATATCGCGCAACTGCTCGGCGGCGCCGTATTCCTCCGTGGTGGGGTCGCCGAAGGCGATCTCGACGATGACCATGGTTGCGTCGGTTAGCAGGCGACTCGGACGTTCACCCGTGGCCAGAAAGGGATGTTGTGAGATACGACAACATTGGTCTGCTCCTGATATGCGCCCGGCGAAGCAGAAGGGAGTGTCCAGAACGCTTGTTCTATTATATGCCGGATGCGCCGCCTACACAAGCGCCCCATCCATTCAATCTACTCCAAAATTGTCACCACTTCCGGCTTGCTTACGACGCGGGGGCAGAAGGCGATCGCGTCGGTGAACCGGTCGCGCAACAGACCGGCGCTCGGCTTAATAGCAGCCTCTGCGTCGTTTACAGGCCGAGCGGATATTGCGTTGGGTGCGGCTTTTCGACGACCAGCGACTTGCCGTTCGCGTTGATCGTGCGAGGCAGGCCTTTGTCGAACGTGTAGAACACGGGGCAGCCGGAAGAAATCGCAGTAGCCAGTTGGATTGCATCCGGTGTTTTGATCTTGCGCCCTTGATTCAAGTGAGTTACTCGGATGTCATGCGCGATCTCGGCAACCTCCCTAGTCACGTCAACCAGGTGGCAATGCTCGCGCTGGAACAGACGCTTGAGTTGGTCGCGCTTGTCTGCAGTGACGCCAACTGCGAGCACCTCCGTCAGGGTGAGCACAGACGTCACGAGGTGGGCTGTATGCGCGTCAATCTCTCTAACCTGGAACTCGATGCCGGCAATCTCATCAGCAGGACGCGGCTCATTGGTTAGCCAGGCGATGAAGATGTTCGCATCCCAGTAATAGAGGGTCCTACTGCTCATCCCACTCGTCGCGGATTCGGCGCACAACCTCTTCGCTCGGCGCATCAAGCTCGACATCGGCCGCAATGCCGCGCAAACTACTCAGGGTCGGCAGCTCATCCGCCAATGGTGCAACCTCAATTTGTTGGACCGCCATCTCGTAAGGGTGGCTGCGGTCGAGGCCGCGCTTGAACCTCAGCCTGCCATACACGCGCACGTAACGGTCCACCGCTTTGACGGCTTCCGCCCGCAGCTCGTTGGGAAAGGCGCAGCGCAACCTCCGCAGCCCGAGCGCAGGGTAGATGGTGAGAACGCGCTGGCCGTGAAGGTTGATCTGTTCGAGACGTCCGCTGACAGAGCCGTACTCAACCTCGTCAGGGCCGAGGATCTGGTCTATGCGCCTGCCAAAGTCTGGTGTGAGCGTCACGCTCTGACTATTGCTGCGCACTTGAACGCTTTTCACCCGCCTGCCCACCCGTGCGCCTATCCTTTGGTACGCGTGGATCGCATCGTAGTCAATGCGAGGGGGCAGATCGCCGCTCATGATTGCGACGAGGTTCGCAAAAAAGGTGTTAAGGACGGACAACTCGGTTGTGCGTCGGTCAGGGCGCGGGATCTCCTCGATGACGATGGTGGCCGGGCTGCTATGGCTCAAGTCCACGATGATGAAATCGGTCGCAGGCCTCTCGTTCAAGACGCGATCCGTCTCTTTCAGGGCATGCCGAATGGCATCGAGTTGCTTGATGAAATCACCGAGGTGCACGTTGCCTCGATCGTCATCGCTGCCCTCGAGCCGAAAGATCAGTCGCTGCTTGCTCATGTCATCATTCACTACCGAGTAACCCAAATCGCTTGCAATTTTATGTGCCGCATGGTTTGAGCGCAATCCCGTGCCAGGGCTCGCGCAGCATATTGCTGCTCGCGATCAAAGTTGCCGGCCGACGCCGAGGCGGACCTATGGTAGCCCGCCGCCATTCGCCATGGCATGTGCCCGCCGCATCGCGTGCGCCCGGCGCGATTCGCCGCGGCGGGGCGGACGCAATCCGCCGGGCGGACGCGATTTGCCGGGCGGATGCAATTTGCCGGGCGGACGCAATTTGCCGGGCGGACGCAATTTGTCGGGCGGATGCAATTTGTCGGGCAAATGCAATTTGCCGGGCAAATGCAATTTGCCGGGCAAATGCAATTTGCCCCTACCGCGCGCCTGGCGCGATTCGCCGCGGCGGGGCGGGCGGACGCAATCCGCCGGGCGGATGCAATTTGCCGGGCGGATGCAATTTGCCGGGCGGATGCAATTTGTCGGGCAAATGCAATTTGCCCCTACCGCGCGTCTGGCGCGATTCGCGGCGGTGGGGGCGGACGCAATCCGTTGGTACGCCCGGCGCGTTGCGCATTTGCCAAATTTTGCCTTCGCCTCAACAATCGTGTGCATCGGTGACCCGTCAAACCAACCGACCTAACCGCCGATCCATTCGCCTCAAGGGCTATGACTACAGCAGCCCGGGCGCGTATTTCGTGACGCTTTGCACACACGACCGGTTGTGTCTCTTCGGCGACGTCGTCGCCGGCAGCATGCGCGAAAACGCCCTCGGCGCCATCGTCCGCGAGGAATGGTTCCGCTCCGCCCAAATCCGCCCCGATATCCAGCTCGATCCGGACGAGTTCGTCATCATGCCGAATCACGTCCACGGCATCATTCGCATCCTCGAGCGTGCCAACCCTGCGGCCGGCGTGTCCAGGCTCGGCGCGGTCATTGCCGGGTTTAAGGCGGCCACCACCCGCCGCATCAATGCCCTGCGCGGCACGCCGGATGCGCCGGTGTGGCAGCGGAATTATTACGAACACATCATCCGCACCGAGAAGGGCGAGGCCGAATTGCGCCGGATACGCGAGTACATCGCCAACAACCCGGCGCGATGGACAATAGACCGCCATTACCAACGGTAGGGGCAAATTGCGTTTGCCCGTGCGTTTGCCCGTGTGTTTGCCCGTGCGTTTGCCCGTGTGTTCGCCCGTGTGTTCGCCCGTGTGTTTGCCCGTGTGTTTGCCCGCCGCATCGCATGCGCCTGGCGCGATTCGCCGCGGCGGGGCGGGCGGATGCAATCCGCCGGGCGGACGCGATTTGCCGGGCGGATGCAATTTGCCGGGCAAATGCAATTTGCCGGGCGGATGCAATTTGCCGGGCGGATGCAATTTGTCGGGCGGATGCAATTTGTCGGGCGGATGCAATTTGTCGGGCGGATGCAATTTGCCGGGCAAATGCAATTTGCCGGGCAAATGCAATTTGCCGGGCGGATGCGATTTGCCGGGCAGATGCAATTTGCCGGGCGGATGCAATCCGCCGGGCGGATGCAATTTGTCGGGCGGATGCGATTTGTCGGGCGGATGCAATTTGTCGGGCGGATGCAATCCGCCGGGCAAATGCAATTTGCCGGGCGGATGCGATTTGCCGGGCGGATGCAATTTGTCGGGCAAATGCAATTTGCCGGGCAAATGCAATTTGCCCCTACCGCGCGCCTGGCGCGATTCGCCGCGGCGGGGCGGGCGGATGCAATCCGCTGGGCGGACACAATCCGCCCCTACGGCAACAATTGCGGTTGGGGGGGTGGGGGGGCGCGG
>JANWVF010000050.1 GCA_025056965.1 Thermoflexales bacterium
AGCACTACGACGCTGGCGGCCAATCAGTGGCACCACATCGCGGTGACGCGCCGCATAACCGGCGAGATGCGCATCTTCGTCAACGGGACGCTCTCGCGCAGCTACAACGGCCCGGTCGGCAACATCTCATATCGCGTCGGGCGTAGCGTGCCGTGGCCAAACGAGCCATACCTGGTGATCGGCGCCGAGAAGCACGATTACGACCCGAATGCCTACCCATCCTTCAGCGGCTGGGTGGACGAGGTGCGCATCTCGAACGTCGTGCGCTACACGTCGAATTTCACGCTGCCGAGCGCGCCGTTCGCGCCTGACGCCAACACGGTGGGGTTGTATCACTTCGACGAGGGCAGCGGGACGACGGTGCTGGACAGCTCCGGCGCGGCGGGCGGGCCGAGCCACGGGCAGCGGCGCGTCGGCGGACCGAGCAACGGTCCGACCTATGACGCGGTGACCAAGCGCTTCTGAGAGGAGCGCCCGGCCGGGGCATGCTGCCGGATGCCCGTGGCGCGTTTTACGGTCGCGTTTGAGTCAACCATGCCGTTGGCGTGGCACGTCGCGAGGATACCCCGTTGGGAAACTCGTGCCTGCACCGACGCATATAGAATCCCAGCCATGCACGCGCCTATCGTCTCTATCGCTACGCTCGCCCAGCACGTCGGCCAAGTCGTCACGCTGCGCGGCTGGCTCTACAACAAAACCGGCAAGGGCAAGTTGGCCTTCTTACAGGTGCGCGACGGCACCGGCATCTGCCAATGCGTGGTCTTCCGGCCGAACGTCGGTGACGAGACCTTCGCCATTGCCGACAAGCTGCCGCAGGAGAGCAGCCTGATCGTGACCGGCGCCGTCCGCGCCGACGCTCGTGCGCCCGGCGTGCCCGGCGGCTACGAGCTGGACGTGCAATCGCTGCAGGTGATCCAGCGCGCCGAGGATTACCCCATCGGCCCGAAGGAGCACGGCGTCGAGTTCTTGATGGACCATCGCCACCTGTGGATTCGCTCGTCGCGACAATGGGCGGTGTTGCGCGTGCGCGCCACGGTCATGCGCGCCATCCGCGCCTGGTTGGACGCCCACGGCTTCATCGAGGTGAGCACGCCCATCCTCACACCCAGCGCGGCCGAAGGCACCACCAACTTATTCGAGGTGGACTACTTCGACGAGAAAGCTTACCTGGCGCAGACCGGCCAGCTCTATAACGAAGCCGGCATCTTCGCCTTCGGCCGAGTGTATTGCTTCGGCCCCACCTTCCGCGCAGAGAAGAGCAAAACGCGCCGTCACCTGACCGAGTTCTGGATGGTGGAGCCGGAGATCGCCTTCTGCGACCTCGACCAACTTTTGGAGATCGAAGAACAATTCGTCAGCCACATCGTGCAGACGTGCCTGCGCGAGAACGCCAACGAGCTCAAGCTGCTCGGCCGCGACGTCGCCCGCTTGCAGCGCGTCGCGCCGCCCTTCCCGCGCATCACCTACGATGACGCCGTGCGAACGTTGCAGGAGATGCACGCCCGACTGAAGGCCGGCGAAACTGTCCTCGCCTGCGACGGCGCGCCCTTGCAGGGCATCGAAGACCCCGATCTACTGCGCATCGAATGGGGCACGGACTTTGGCAGCCCGCACGAGACGGCGCTGACGCAGCTCTACGACAAGCCAGTGTTCGTCACCGGCTTCCCCAGCGCGGTGAAGGCCTTCTACATGGAGCCTTACCCCGACCGGCCGGAGGTGTGTAAGAGCGCCGACTTGTTGGCGCCTGAAGGCTACGGCGAAATCATCGGCGGCAGCGAGCGCATCAGCGACGGCGCGCTGCTCGAGCG
>JANWVF010000134.1 GCA_025056965.1 Thermoflexales bacterium
ATCGCAGGCGCAGGCTTCACCGGCCTGGTGGCGCGCGAAATGCACCTATCGGCGCGCGCACTCATCGGCCGGGTCGCCGGCCTGATCGGCATCCTCTTCCTCGCCATTCTGATCGGCGTGCTGGTGATCGGCCTGGCTTCGCCGCAGGGGCGCGCCGTGGCACAGGAGTTCGTCGCGGGTGGCGACATTTTGGGCATACCGCGCGAACGAATCGTGCAGCGACTGATCGAGCGCGCGACCGGCCCGTGGACGGCGCTGGTGCTCGGCGGGGGAATCGCTGCATGCGCGGCGCTCATCCTTTCCTTCGGGCGCTCCAACACAAGCCTGCATCGGCCGGATGAGCCGGTCCCCCCTACCCCGCTCGCGCCGTTTGTCCTGCTGCTCTTCGGCGCCGGCGCGCTGCTCACCCTCAGCGTGGAGTTCGTCTTCCTGCGCGACCTGTTCGGCACGCGGATGAACACAGTGTTCAAGTTCTACTATCAGGCCTGGACGCTGTGGGCGGTCGCAGGCGGATTCGCGATCATGAGCCTGATCGCATCAAGCGGCGCGGCGACGAAGGCCATCGGCGGCCTCGCACTGATCTTCGTAGGGCTGGGGCTGATCTATCCGGCGATGGCGATCCCGGCGCGCACGGACGACTTTAGCGGGACGGCGACGCTCGACGGCTCGGCCTATTTGCAACGGCTTTATCCCGGCGACGCGAAGATGATCGCCTGGCTCAACGAGAATGTCGCAGGCGATCCGCGCATCGTCGAAGCGCCGCCGCGCAGCGCGTTCGGCGCCTATGCCTACGAAGGGCGCATCTCAACGTTCACCGGCCTGCCGACCGCCCTTGGCTGGGGCGGCCACGAACATCAATGGCGCGGCACGACCGATGAGCAGGCCCGGCGCTTTCCGCTGATCGAGCGGCTTTATAACACCGACGACCCCATCGAGGCGCGCACGCTGCTGCGCGAGTTCGGCGCGCAGTATGTGATCGTCGGGGAGACGGAGCGCGAGCGATTTTCGCCCGAAGGACTGGCCAAGTTCGAGTCGCTCTGCGTGCCGGCGTTCCGGTCGGGCGCGAGCGCGATCTATCGTTGCGGCGGCTAAGCGGGAGACACCGTGAAACCCAGGCCAAGGCACGACTTTGCCGGTTTGTGATTCAATCTCGGCATGGCTTTCTTCGACCTTCCACTCGACCAACTCAAGACGTATCGCCCCGAACGCGATGAACCGGCCGACTTCGACGCATTCTGGCAACGCACACTGGCCGAGGCGCGCGCACATCCGCTCGCGCCCCGCTTCGAGCCGGTGGACTTCGGGCTGCGCAACTTGGAGACGTTTGACGTCACTTTCAACGGCTACGGCGGCCAGCCGATCAAGGGCTGGTTGATCTTGCCCAAACATCGCTCCGGCAAGCTGCCCTGCGTCGTCGAGTTCATCGGCTACGGCGGCGGGCGCAGCTATCCCACGAGTTGGCTGCTGTGGAGCGCAGCCGGCTACGCCCACTTGGTCATGGACACGCGCGGCCAGGGCAGCGCCTGGAGCCACGGCGACACACCCGATCTGGAACCGGAGGGCAGCAATCCCCAGCATCCCGGTTTTATGACCCGCGGCGTGCTGAGACCGGAGACGTATTACTACCGGCGCGTCTTCACCGACGGCTGTCGCGCCGTCGAGGCGGCTCAGGCGCACGATGGCATAGATCCCGAGCGCATCGCTGCAACCGGCGGCAGCCAGGGCGGCGGCATCACCATCGCCGTGGCCGGACTCATGCCCGCCGTCAAGGTGGCGATGCCGGACGTGCCGTTCTTATGCCACTTCCGGCGCGCCGCGACGTTGGTGGACAGCAGCCCATACATCGAGCTGCAGCGCTTCCTGATCGCCCACCGCGACAAGGTAAATCAAGTTTTTGCGACGTTGAGCTATTTCGACGGCGTGAACTTTGCCGTCCGGGCACGGGCAAAGGCGTTGTTCTCGGTCGGCCTCATGGACGACATCTGTCCCCCGTCCACCGTGTTCGCCGCCTATAACTACTGGGCCGGCGAGAAGGACATCCGCATCTACGAGTTCAACCGGCACGAAGGCGGAGGGGAGTATCAAGCCGTCGAGAAGGTGAAGTTTCTGCGCGCGATGTGGTGAAGCGGCCAAACTAGCCGCTTGACCAGCGCACAACCCCGTCGAACGAAGGACGCTACAAGCTGCCGGCGAGATTACAACAGTCGGCATGACTATGTCTGCGTCCCGAGAACTGATCACGATTGATGGCAACGAGGCCGCGGCTTATGTAGCCTACAAGACGAACGAGGTAATTGCCATCTACCCGATCACGCCATCATCACCCATGAGCGAGCTAGCCGATCAATGGAGCTCGCTGGGTGAGCGCAACCTTTGGGGCAGCGTGCCGATCGTCCAGGAGATGCAGTCCGAAGGCGGCGCTGCGGGCGCGATTCACGGCGCGTTGCAAGCAGGCGCGCTGGCGACCACGTTCACGTCCAGCCAAGGCCTGCTCTTGATGATCCCGAACATGTACAAGATCGCC
This sequence comes from Thermoflexales bacterium, assembly GCA_025056965.1. GTDB lineage: Bacteria > Chloroflexota > Anaerolineae > J036 > Brachytrichaceae > JAAFGM01. The sequence goes on from JANWVF010000134.1 coordinate 2,525, forward strand.
GGCGAGCTGACCAGCGCGGTGTTCCACATCGCCGCGCGCAGCGTGGCGACGCACGCCTTGTCCATCTTCGGCGACCACAGCGACGTGATGGCGACGCGCGCCACCGGATGGGCCATGCTGTTCGCCAATTCGGTGCAAGAGGTCATGGACTTCGCGCTGATTGCCCAGGCCAGCACGCTGGCCGCGCGCGTGCCATTCCTACACGTGTTCGACGGCTTCCGCACCTCGCACGAGGTAATGAAGATCGAGCGGCTATCCGAGGACGACATGCGGGCGATGATTGACGACGACTTGGTGCAAGCGCACCGGCGGCGAGCGCTCTCACCCGACCACCCGTTCATCCGCGGCACGGCGCATAACCCCGACACGTACTTCCAGGCTCGTGAAGCAGTGAATCCCTTCTATCTAGCCGTGCCGGAGGTGGTGCAACGCACGATGGATAAGTTCGCGGCGCTGGTGGGCCGACAGTATCGGCTGTTCGATTACGTCGGCGCGCCGGACGCAGAGCGCGTGATCGTGATGATGGGTTCAGGCTGCGAGACGACTGAGGCCACCGTGAACTACTTGGTCCAGCGCGGCGAAAAGGTCGGCCTGGTCAAGGTGCGGCTGTATCGCCCGTTCTCCACAGAGCACTTCGTTGCCGCGCTGCCGCCGACGGTCAAGGCCATCGCGGTGCTTGACCGCACCAAAGAACCGGGCGCGATTGGCGAACCGCTGTATCAGGATGTCGTGAGCGCACTCGCGGAGAGGCGCTTCGGCGCCGACGGAGACGACGCGGCGCGGCGCTGGCCAACGGTGGTCGGCGGGCGCTACGGCCTATCGTCGAAGGAGTTCACGCCGGCGATGGCGAAGGCGATCTTTGACGAGCTGAACAAGCCCAAGCCGAAGAACCACTTCACCATCGGCATCCAGGATGACGTGACGTTCAGCAGCCTGGACTACGACCCAGACTTCGACATCGAGCCGGACGACACGGTGCGCGCCATCTTCTGGGGCCTGGGCGCAGACGGCACGGTCGGCGCAAACAAGAACTCGATCAAGATCATCGGCGAAGAGACCGACAACCATGCGCAGGGCTACTTCGTATACGACTCGAAGAAGTCCGGCGCACGCACCATCTCTCACTTGCGCTTCGGACCGCATCCGATCCACGCGCCTTATCTCATCTCGCGGGCAAACTTCGTGGCTGTGCATCAGTTCGGCTTCCTCGACCGCTACGACGTGCTTGAGCAGGCCATCCCCGGCGCGACGCTGCTGCTGAACAGCCCGTTCCCCGCCGACCAGACGTGGGATCACCTGCCGCGCAACGTACAAGAGCAGATCCTGGCCAAGCGGCTCAAGGTGTGGGTGATTGACGCTTACAAGGTCGCGCGCGAAGCCGGCATGGGCAACCGCATCAACACAGTGATGCAGGTGTGCTTCTTCGCCGTGAGCGGCGTGCTGCCGCGCGAGGAAGCGATCGCCAAGATCAAAGAGGCCATCCGCAAGACTTACGGCAAGCGCGGCGAGGCCGTGGTGCAGCGCAACTTTGCCGCGGTAGATGCGACGTTGGATCAGCTCTATGAGCTGCCGATCCCGCAACCGGCGCGCCTGAGCGAAATTACACCGCCGCCCGTCGTGCCGCCGCAAGCGCCGGAATTCGTACAGCGCGTGACGGCGATGATGATGGCCGGACGAGGCGATCAATTGCCGGTGAGCGCTTTCCCGGTGGACGGCACCTACCCCAGCGGCACGGCGCAATGGGAGAAGCGCAACATCGCGCTCGAGGTGCCGGTCTGGGATCCGGACATCTGCATCCAGTGCGGCAAGTGCGTCTACGTGTGTCCGCACGCCGTGATCCGCGCCAAGGTGGTGGAGCCGGAGGCGCTGGCGAATGCGCCGGCCACCCTCAAGTACGCCGATGCGCGCTGGAAGGAGTTGCCCGGTAAGAAATATATCCTCCAAGTCTCCGTAGAGGACTGCACCGGATGCGCGCTGTGCGTGGAAGCCTGCCCGGTGAAGGATAAGCGGCAGACCGGCCGCAAGGCGATCAACATGGCGCCGCAACTGCCGATCCGAGAGGCCGAGGCGGCCAACTGGGAATTCTTCCGACGCCTGCCGGACTATCCGCGCACCGACGGCATCCACTTCAACAACGTCAAGAACGTGCAGCTGCTACAACCGCTGTTCGAGTTCAGCGGCGCATGCGCCGGCTGCGGCGAGACGCCCTATCTATCGCTGCTGACGCGCCTGTTCGGCGACCGGCTCTACATCGCCAATGCCACCGGCTGCTCCAGCATCTACGGCGGCAACCTGCCCACCACGCCCTGGACATACGACGCGCACGGGCGCGGGCCGGCATGGAGCAACTCGCTGTTCGAGGACAACGCCGAATTCGGCCTGGGCATGCGGCTGGCCATTGACAAGCAGACCCAGGCTGCCAAAGAACTGGTCGCTGCATTGCGCGACGTCATCGGGCCGGATTTGGCCGATGCGCTGCTGAACGCCGATCAATCCACCGAGCAAGGCATCATCGAGCAGCGCGCGCGTGTGGACGAGCTACGCCGTCGCCTGGAGCGGTTGCATGAGCCGTCCGCCGCGGTCCGCGCTCAGATCGCGCATCTCCTGAGCCTGGCCAACATGCTGGTGAAGAAGTCGGTGTGGATCATCGGCGGCGACGGTTGGGCCTACGACATCGGCTACGGCGGCCTCGACCACGTGCTGGCCAGCGGTCAAAACGTGAAGTTGCTGGTGCTGGACACCGAGGTCTACTCGAACACTGGCGGGCAGGCCTCCAAAGCCACGCCGCTAGGCGCGGTGGCCAAGTTCGCCGCCGCCGGCAAGCACACGCGCAAGAAAGACCTGGGCATGATGGCGATGAGCTACGGCAACGTCTACGTGGCGCAGGTAGCGATGGGCGCCAATGACGCACAGACCATCAAAGCTTTCCTGGAAGCCGAAGCCTACGACGGACCGGCCCTCATCATCGCCTACAGCCATTGCATCGCGCACGGCATAGACATGGCCAAGGGGCTACACCAGCAAAAGCTCGCCACCGATTCCGGCTACTGGCTCTTGTATCGCTACAACCCGGCCCTGCGCGCCGAAGGGAAGAACCCGCTGCAGCTCGACAGCGGCGCGCCGAAGATCCCGTTCAAAGAGTATGCCTACAACGAGACGCGCTATCGCATGCTGCAACAGAGCCATCCGGAGGAGGCCGAGGCCCTCATGCGCGCTGCCCAAGAGGTGATCAACGAGCACTGGCGCCACTATGAGGCGCTGGCGCTGTCGGAAAGCCACAACGGCGCGCAGTCACCCGAGAAGACACGCGCCGAGGTATGACATGCTTACAAGTCGTAAGGTGCTCGTCGCCTATGCGAGCAAGTACGGCTCGACGACCGAGATCGCCGAGCGAATCGGTCAGGTGCTCGCGCGCGCCGGGTTGGACGTGGACGTGCTGCCCGCCGAGCAAACCGGCGAGATCGAACACTACCGAGCCGTGATCGTGGGCAGCGGAGTCTACGCCGGACATTGGCTCAAGCCAGCCGTAGCGTTCCTAGAAGCGAACCGGGCAGCGCTGGCGCGGCGACCGGTCTGGCTGTTCTCCAGCGGGCCGACCGGCGAAGGCGATCCGGTCGAGATCCTCGACGGTTGGCGCTTCCCACACGACCAGCGAGCCATCGCCGACCACATTAAGCCGCGAGACATCGCCGTGTTCCACGGCAAGATTGATCCGGACGCACTGCACCTGGGCGACAAACTCATCGTCAAGGCGGTGAAGGCTAAGACAGGCGATTACCGTGACTGGAGAGCTATCGAGGCCTGGGCCGACAACATCGCTCGGCAGCTCGCCGCGCAAGCAAGCGCTTGAGTGAGGAATAAGCTGATGCACAGAGGAAACAGGCGCAGTTGCGGATGAAGCTCCCTGCTTCACCGGTTGCCCTGCGACAGCGTAGCGCAAAGGAGGTGCTACCCATGAGTTTCTCGAACCAAATGGAGCCGACGGCCGGCCGACCTACGGCGCAGGCTGATCTGCGGCGGCGCGGCATCGTTGCTGCAGCGATCCTAATCGCGATCGGCATCCTGCTGCTGATCGCACAGGTCTTCCGGGTGGAATGGCTATCGCTGCTCGTGACTCCGCTCCTCGGCGTCGCATTCGTCGCTTGGAGCATCGCGGCGCGCGCGCCGGGGCTGATGATTCCGGGCGGAATCTTGGCCGGCCTCGGCACGGGCATCTTACTTATGACACAGCCTTTCGTCACTTCGGCAGAGAACGAGCTCCTTCCGGTCGCCGTCTTCATGTTCAGCTTCGCTGCGGGCTGGCTGCTGATCGTCCTGCTCACGCCACTGGCCGGCGGACGACCGGAGGCTTGGCCACTTATCCCGGGCACAGTGTTTGCCGTGCTGGGTGGGCTGTTCTGGATGGGCGAACCGGGCATGCGCATCCTGCAGGTCATAGGCACGGCTTGGCCGTTGATTCTGATCGTCGCCGGCATAGGCATCTTGATCAGGATTCTGAGCAGAAATCGGCGATCAATCTAGCTTCTGACGACGAGCGAGCGACTGAACGATGATGGTAGGATCGCGTTCGTGCTCGACTCGCAGGTTCGTCTTTTATCTGCCCGGCAGCGCTGGTTGCAAGCCGGAGGGGTAGCGCTGATTGCGCTGGTGCTCGGCGCACTGGCAACGCCTCAACTGATCTACCCCTTTGGCCACGATCAGGGCATCTACTCGGCATGCGGCGACGTGATCCGGCGCGGCGGCGTGCCGATCCGCGACTGCTTCGAGAGTAAAGGCCCCGGCGTGATGGTGCTCTACGCCGTCGCCCTCTCAATCGCGTTCAGCACGGTGGCCGTGCATGCCTTCACGTTGACGTGGCAGGCTGTCACGGCAGCACTGGTGGGCTGGACGGCGCGGACGATGTTTCACCCGGCCGCCGCGCTGCCCGCCGCCGCGTTCTACTGGTTGATCTACGCCGGCATCAACTACTGGTCCATGAACCAGGCCGAGACGTTCTCCAATCTGTTCATCGTGCTGTCGCTGTATCTAGCCTGGCGCGGCGTATCGAACGAGAGGCGGTCGGCGCCCGACCTGCATCTGCTGTTCATCAGCGGAATCAGCGCAGGCATCCTGATGTGGTTCAAGTACACCTTCGGCCTGCTCATTGCGGCGATCGGCGCAGGGCTGCTGTTGCAGGCCTGGCTGCGCGCGCGCGCCCTGCGCGAGGCGCTGCGCGGCGGCGTCGCGTTCTCGGCCGGCGCCATCGTGATCAACGCGCTCGTGCTGATCTACTTTGCACTGGCCGGCGGCATCCCCGCGCTGGTCGAGCAGTTCAACGTCTTCCGCGAGCTCTTCCCGCTCGGTCCGCCGCGCACCTTCCCCGAGATCGTGCAATTCCTGTGGCGCTTCACCGACAACGGCGCCGACCTGACCGGCGACTACAAGGCGACTGTGCCGCAGTGGATCTTCTTCGGCGGTGGCTTCCCGCTGTTATTCATCCTGGCGATCCTCGGCGGCGCGCAGTTCATTCGACCGGTCAACGGTGACGGCCTGGCGCGTTATGGCTATTTGGTCGGGCTATTCGTCGCCGGATTGGCCGTGGTCGCCATTCAGGCCAAGTACGTGCAGTACCACTTCACCATCCTTCACGGGCCGCTGGCGATCATGGCCGGCGCCGGCGTCGCAGCAGCCTGGCTGTGGCTGCGCGCGCCGGGCGCGGCCCAGCGCGCCCTCGGCGCACTAGTCGGCCTGGCCGGCATCGCAGCGTTCGCGCTGCTCGTCGCCCGCATGTTGCCCTGGGTATATGACACTTACATCAACGTCATCGTCCAAGGCAAGTCGCTGCGCGAGATCCACCTCGAAAGCCGAGTTTCGCCACAGCTCTACTTGGCCGATTACATCGTCGCGCACACACGGCCGGACGAAATGATCAGTTTGTTCGGGGACGCGCCATGGGTATATATGCTCACCCAGCGGCGCAACGCCACGCGCTTCCCGTTCGCCGACGTGTGGGCGCCGGCGCATGGCTCTTGGACAAACGCCGAGTTCGGCCGGCAGTTCTACGAGCAGATCGTCGCCAACCGGCCGACCTACTTCATCCTCACGCGGGACGACTACCCATGGCTGGGCGTGCGACACATTGACAACTGGAAGCGACTCACCGATCTGCACGCCTACGTCGAGGCCAACTATCGCTATGAGGCCGAGAACGGGCCGTTTCTGCTCTTTCGCCGCAAGGATTAGGGCACGATGCAGTGGATGAAGGTCGGGCTGACGGCGCTCGCCACCTTGGGACTGTTGGCCGTCGGGCTGCCGCAAGCCTGGTACCCGATGTGGTTCGACCAGGGGGCATTCGCAGCATGCGGCGACGTGCTCCGGCGCGGCGGCGTGTTCCTGCGCGATTGCTGGGACGTGCGCGGGCCGCTCACGCCGGCGCTGTATGCCCTAGCTACGGTGCTCAGTCAGACACAGGCAGCCGTGTTCGCCTTCAACCTCATCTGGCAGGCGGCATCAGCGATCCTGCTCAGCGTGCTGGCCTGGCGCATGTTCGCCGACCGCCTATCTGGCTTCGTGGCCGGCGCGCTGCTCTGGCTGACCATGGCTACGCTGAACTATTGGTCGGTCGCCCAGGCCGAGGGGTTCGCCAACCTGTGCTTCATCGCCGCGACGCTATGCGCCTGGGAGGCGAGCCGGCGGCTGGATCGTCATCAGGCGGGCTTGCTCTTCTTGAGCGGCGCGACGGCCGGGGCGCTTTTCTGGTTTAAGTACCCATTTGCGCTCTACGCGATCATCCTGATGGCGTGGGCGCTTGTGCAACACAGGCGGATCGGCGTCGCCGCGTGGGTCGGCGTCGGCGCGGCGCTGGCCATCGGCCTAGGCGGCGCCTACTTTCTCGTCCACGGCGCGCTCGAGGACTTGCTGCTGCACCTGCGCTACGCCATCGCCAACTTCCACAACAAGCCGTTGGACGAGCGCTGGGCATGGCTGACCGGCTTATTCTGGATCGAGATCACCACGTTCGCGCAGATCGGCAGCACGCCCACGGCCGGCTTCAAAGATACCGTGCCGCAGGTGCAGTGGCTGGGACGCGGCTACCCGTTCATCATGCTGCTCATCGCGCTCGGCGCGGCGCGCTCGCTGTGGAGTGCCGCGCGGCGCTCGGCAGGTGGCCTGACCATCGTTTGGCTGGTGACGACGGTGCTACTGAACATCTGGCAGGGGCATTCATACCGCTACCACTTCATCATCTGGCTGCCGCCGATGGCACTGTTGGCCGGCGCAGCATTGGCCGACCTGCGCGCAGCTCACCTGATCGCTCGTCTGGCCGCGCCCGCCTTGTTCATCGCGGCGGTGGCCGGCCAGGTGCTCGCCATGTGGCCCTGGATGCGCGACGCCTACGACAACGTCATAGCACAAGGCAAATCGGCGCGGGAATTGCAGCTTGAATCAAAGGAGTCCGCGCAACTGCTCCTGGCCGAGTTCCTGCGTGACAACGCTGCGCCGGAGGATCGCGTCGTCGTGTTCAGCGATACCCCCGTCGTTTACTTCCTGGCGCAGCGACAAAACGCGACGCGCTTCCCCTACCTGCGCTGGGCCGACGAATCCCGCGATGCCGACGTGCGCACGATGCTGGCCCGGGCATACCTCGACGATCTCACGCGCCACTCGCCGCGCTTCTTTGTGCTCAGCCACGATGGCTTCCCATGGGAATCGGCACGCTTCATCGAGACGTGGAAGGGGCTGCCGGAGATCCATCGCTTCGTCGAGACGAACTACACGTTCATCGGGGAGAACGGCCCCTACATTTTGTTTCAGAGAAGGTAGGAAGCCATCGCGTCTCATCGCTCGCGTGCCAAGCGCATCACCATATCGCGCAGCATGACAGCGGCGACCGGATGCGAGGCCAAGTGATCGCGCAGCCGGAAGGTGCACACGATCATCCGCCCGCGCCCTACGCGCTGCTCGGCGACCAATGCGGCGTTTTTGTGAATCCAACCGACGAAGATGCCGGCGTGTACGTCGCGCGGCCACCGGAAGGGATGCACGCCGAGGATGACATGCTCCGGCGTGAGATCGGCAAAGGCAAAGTCCACGACGCCATCGGTGGGAATATCCCTGAACATCGCGTCGTGGCGAATCCAACTAAAGCTGCTGGCCCAGTCACCGCGCAGGCCAGCCCGGGCGCGCGAGGCCAAACGCAGGTCTGTGAGCCACGTCTGCTGCGCATCATCGGATTCGGCCAGCCAGAGCACCCGCCCGCCGCGCAGCAAATGTTCGCGCCAGGTCTCCGTCATTGTGCCAGCCACAACGACATCGGCCTGCGTTGCATCCTCGGCCTGCGTGTAGCCCAGTGCGCGCAGCGCATCGGCATGCTCTGGCGCATACACGCTTAGCGTCGGCGCAGAAAGTCGGGGGAAGAAGTAGAAGTCGAGATAGTTGCGGGCGGCCACTGCGCCGCTGCGGGTGACTAACTGCAAGCTCAACCGCGCGCGCGTGCCGCGCTTCACGTTCGGCGCCTCGAAGGTGATGGCGCCGGCATCGGTGACGGTGAATGACTCAGGCGACAGGTCGTTGACCACGCCGGAGATCTTGGGGAAGCCGGTCAGACGCCATTCTAAGCGGCTGCCGCTCAAGTCGTGTTGCGTGTAGTGAGAGAGAGCCAGCTTGATAGCGATGCGATCACCTGCGTAGAACGCCAGGCGCTCCCACTCTGGCAGGATCACGTCGTCGGCATTGATCTGGCCAATCTCATCGTAATAGACCTTGGGATTGCGCAGCATGTCGAACAAGCCGTTGCATTCCCAGTGCAGGTCGGTGAGCTCAGTGATCACGTAGCCCTGAATGGAAGGGTGCAGCCGCATCTGCTCGATCTCGTACTTCATGGCGGCCATCTGCTGACGCTGGCTAGCTTCGGCCAACCGGCCGAGCGAGCCGAAGATGCGATCGAGTCCGAACAAGGCGAATCGCTCGCCTACCCCACGCGGATAGACCTCACCGCCGCCGTGTTCCAGACCGGTCTCGAACCACCACGGATCGCCATCGTAGTGGTCTCTGAGCTTCTCGACGTCGGGCAGGCCCCAATTGCCGAACTCGGAGATGACGATCGGCTCCTGGCGGGTGCGGCGGACGATGGACGCGGGCGTCGCCCAGTCAGCGTGCCAATGGTCGCGCAGGAAGCGCTCACGCGACTCGGCATCCGGTAGGTGCGGTGCGTAAGTCCAGGTCGGCCGCTGCGCCAGGCGCGTCACCCACTCCTTCCACTGCCGATGGTGGTCGGGAATAGCGTAGTAATTGTGCATGTCGTCAATGTCGCTGACGACGTGGAAGTTGCCGTAGCAGGCCGAGTTGTCCACCACTAGCCGAGAGGGGTCGTAGGCCTTCAGCCAGTCATAAGTCTCTGCCATCCACTGCAGATGTTCCGGATCAAACGGGTCAATGCCCCACGCCTCGTTGATGATGCTGCGGATAACGATGCTCGGCCGGTTCCAGTCGCGCTCCATCATGCCGACGAACGTCTCGCGCGCGCGGCGGCGGGCATCCTCCGTCAGTAGTTGCCAGTTGGGCATCTCGGTCCAAATTAGCAAGCCCAGCTTGTCGGCAGCGCGGTAGTAGCGCGGGTCGCCGACTTTGATGTGGATGCGCAGGCAGTTCAGCCCTATGTGCTTGGCCAGGCAGAATTGATGCTCGATGTACTCCTGCGACGGCGGCGTGTAGATGCCGTCGGGATAGTAGTCTTGGTCGAGCGCGCCGCGCAGATAGATTGGCCGGCCGTTCAGCCAAAGCTTGCCATCGCGCGCCTCGATCGTGCGAAAGCCAAAGGTATCGGAGACGACATCCACGGCGTCATCGGCATTGACGAGGGTTACGTGCAAGGTGTAGAGCGCCGGCGCGTCTACATCCCATAGCCGGGGTGACGGCACGTGGAGCGTTGCCTCGAGCGCACGGGTTTCGTGCGTCGCCACACAGACGCCGGCAGGGTCGAACACCGCGAAACGCAGCCGATCGCGCGAGGATGGCGGCCGGCTCAGCGCGACGCGCGCCGTGACCTGCTCGCCCTGCGGCGTGATCCTGAGCGCGACGATGTGCTTGCGCGGCCGGCTTTCCAGCGTCACTGGCTGCCATAGGCCAGAGATCGGGCCATACCAAGACTGCTTGCCGTGCGGGATCTCCGGGAAGAAGTCCAGCGAGTCGTCCACGCGCACGACGACGACGTTGTTGCCGGGCCGCAGCAGTCGGGTCACGTCCAGCTCGAAAGGCAAATAGCCACCCTCATGCGCGCCAGCTTTCTCGCCGTTCACCCACACATCGGCGAAGTAGTCGGCTGCGCCGAAACACAGGACGACCGCGCGATCCTTGCTGAGCACCTTAGAGCTCAGCCGAAAAGTGTGGCGATACCAGCCTACGCCGGTATGGAAGCGCAGGTCAGGATGCGCCTGCCATGGGGCAGGTACGTTGACCTTGAGCGCGGCGCGCGGCGGCAGCGTCGCTGGCGATAGTCGTTTGTCAGGGTCGGCCCAAAACTGCCACTCGCCGTCGAGGGAGACGATGCGTCGGGTCATGCCGCGGTTCAAGAGGAACGGCCGGGCTCAGGGCGGCTCGCCGCACGAATCGCGGTGAACGACAGCGGAGGCAGCTGCAAGCGCAACGCCGCGCCGTCCATCCTCACCCCATCGAGCCTGCGCGGGACGACGGCATCCGGCGCGTCCCATGTGTTGCCTTGTTTGGGATCGCTGCCCGTGAGCTGCCACGCTTCAACCACTTGGGCCGGTGCGCCATCCTGCCAGACCAGTTCGGTCGGCAGCGGCTCGGTCAAGCTGCGGTTGACGATGAACACGCTCTGCGCGCCGGTCGCCGGATCGTAGGTTGCGGCGACGTCGAGCAGCGGCGACTCGCCGAATCGCTTGTTCTCGTACTTCGGCGATTTCACCCACACGTCGAGCGCATAGCCGCGCGCCCAGTTGCTGACCAGCTTGAACGGGTAGAACGATGTGTGCTTGAGCAGCCCGTCGCGACGGGTGTGAAGCCACGAGATGATGTTGACGATCTGCGCGACGCAGGCGATCTTCAGCACGTCGCACTTGCGCAAAAAGACGTTGAGCCATTGCGCGACGACGAGCGCATCTTCCAGGTTGTAGCCGGTCTCGGCCAGGTGAGGCGCTTCGCGCCATCGCCCGTTTGTTTCGCCGGGGTGCCACACCTGCCACTCATCCCAGGAGAGATAGACATCATGCTTGCTGCGCACCTTGGCCTTGACGTAGCGCAACGTCGCCGCCATTGTATCCACGAAGTCCTCGAAGCGCTGCGCCAGCGCCAGGTAGCTCGGCGTGTCCTGATCGTGGTGGTTGCTGACGTACATGTGAATGGAGAGAAAGTCCGCCACGTCCCAGCAGTGCTCGAGGACGACGCGATCCCACTCCGGGAAGGTAGGCATCTGGTCGTTCGATGACCCGCAGAGCACCGTCTTGATGGCCGGATCATGCCACTTCATCATCTTGGCGGCCTCGCGCGCTTTCTTGGCGTAATCGAGCGCGTCGAGGTGGCCGATCTGCCACGGCCCATCCATCTCGTTGCCGATGCACCAGTAGCGCACGTTGTGCGGCGCGGGAAAGCCGTGCGCGGCGCGTAGGTCGGCCCAGTACGTGCCGGTCGGCGCGTTGCAGTATTCGACCAGGTTCGCCGCCGATTCGATCGTGCCCGTGCCCATGTTGACGCCAAGCATCGGCTCGGCGCCGATCTTGCGGCAGAAGCCGATGAATTCGTTCGTGCCAAACTGGTTGGTCTCGATCGAGAACCAGGCCAGGTCGCGCTTGCGGGGGCGCAGCTCCTTCGGGCCGACGCCGTCGAGCCAGTTGTAGCCGCTGAGGAAGTTGCCGCCGGGGTAGCGGATCACGGTGTAGCCCAGCTCGCGCAGCGCGGCCAGGACATCGGTGCGCAGCCCATCTTCGTCGGCCAGCGGCGAGGCCGGATCGTAGATGCCTTCGTAGATGCAGCGCCCCATGTGCTCGGCAAAGCCGCCGAACAGCAGGGGCGGAATTTCAGCGATCGTGCGATTGGGATCGAGCCAAATGGTTGCCGTTGATGAAGAAGATGAACTAGCCATACGGGGATTATCGTGTCGGCGACCCAATTTGCACGCGGCTGCTGCTTCTGATGCGGCCAAACTTGCATTTCGCGCGCTCTCCAATAAGATTGAACGTCGTGACGCCCGAAAGCCGCGGCCAAGCGCCGATCCTGGAGATGCGACGCATCTCCAAACGCTTCGATGCTACCCAGGCGCTCAACGACGTATCGCTCACGCTATACCCCGGCGAAGTGCATGCGCTGCTCGGCGAGAACGGCGCCGGCAAATCCACCCTGATCAAGATCATGACCGGCATCCATCAACCCGACGCCGGCCAGATCCTGCTCGATGGTCGGCCTGTGCAGATCCACAACGCGATGCACGCCCAAAGCCTGGGCATCGTGGCCATCTATCAGGAGCCGATGGTCTTCCCGGATTTAACCGTGGCCGAGAACATCTTCATCGGCCACGCCGAGCGCAATCCGTTCATGCGCTGGGGGCAGACCTATCGGAAGGCGCGCGAGATCCTGGCTCTGCTGGACGTGAAGCTCGACGTGCGCATGCCGGCGCGCGGCCTTACCCTGGCCGCGCAGCAAGCCGTGGAGATCGCCAAGGCCATCTCGCTCAACGCGCGTGTGCTGATCATGGATGAGCCCACGGCTTCACTCTCCGCGCACGAGGTGGAGCAGTTGTTCAAGCTGGTGAACACGTTGCGAGAACGCGGGGTCGCCATCCTGTTCATCAGCCACCGCCTAGATGAAGTCTTCAGCATCGCCGACCGCGTGACGATCCTTCGCGATGGGCAGTGGATCTCGACGCGGCCACGGAACGAGGTGACGTCGGAACTGGCCATCCGCGAGATGGTCGGGCGTGAGATCACCGACTTTTTCGCCAAAACGCCGGCCGTCCGGCGCGGCGAGTTGTTGCTCTCGGTGCACAACCTGGGCAAAGCCGGCGCCTTTGCGGGGATCAGCTTCGACATGTACCGCGGCGAAGTGCTGGGATTCGCCGGGCTGGTCGGCGCGCGCCGCACCGACGTTGGGCTGGCCTTGTTCGGCATCGAGCCGGCCGACTCGGGTGAGATCGTCTTCGAGGGGCGCCCGTGCGTAATCAGCTCGCCACAGCAGGCGATGCAACTCGGCATCGCCTACGTCACCGAGGATCGGCGGCAGCTTGGGCTGAGCTTGCCGCAGTCCATCACGGCGAACATCACCCTGCCCTTGCTGCGTCGGTATGCCGCCGCGTTCGGCTTGCTGAACTTCAAGGCGGAAGCGGAGACGGCAGAGCGCTATAAGCAGCAGCTCTCGATTCGCGCCCCGAACGTGCGGGTTGACGTAGGCAAATTGAGCGGAGGCAACCAGCAGAAGGTCATGCTGGCCAAGTGGCTGAACACCAAGCCCAAGTTGCTGATCCTGGACGAACCAACGCGCGGGATTGACGTGGGCGCCAAAGCCGAGGTGCATCACATCATCAACGAACTGGCGCAACAAGGCATCGGCATCATCTTGATCTCATCCGACTTGCCGGAGGTGCTGGGCATGAGCGACCGCGTGTTGGTGATGCGCGAAGGCCGGCAGATGGGCATCTTCGACCGCGCCGAGGCGACGCAGGAGCGCGTGATGGCGGCCGCCCTCGGCCAATCGCCGGCGAGCGACGAAGCAAGACCGGCGATCCAGGAGGTGACGCTATGAGGGCCCTCACCCGCGCTATTCGCCCCGAGCAACTGCGCGAGATCACGCTGGCGATGCTGATCGTCGTCGTGGTGCTGTTCTTCAGCTCGCAGATCCAAGGCTACCTCAGCGGGCGCACCTTCAACCGCGTGACGACCAGCGTCGCGATCATCGCTGTAGTCGCCGTCGGCCAGACGCTGGTCGTGCTCACGCGCAACATTGACCTCTCGGTCGGCTCGATCGTCGGGTTCAGCGCCTACTTCGTCGGCACCCGCCTGGCCAACGACAACACGATCTCACCGCCCGCGGCCATCGCGATGTCCATCGGCCTCGGCGCGGCGATGGGCGCGATCAACGGCGCGCTGGTGGCCTACGGGCGCGTGCCGTCCATCATCGTCACGCTCGGCACCTTGGCCATCTTCCGCACCATCCTCGTGGACATGTCGGGGGCAAGGACGGTCGTGGTGGATGCTCTGCCGCAGTGGTTGAAAGATCTGCCGCGCACGAACCTGACGCAGATCGGTGAGGTGGACCTCCGGCTGATGTTCGCGCTGGCAGTGCTCGTCGTATTGCTCTTTCAGCTCGTGTTGGTTTATCTGCGCTTCGGCCGACAGCTCTACGCCATCGGCTCTAACCCCGAAGCGGCGCGCAACGCCGGCCTGCCCGTGCAGCGGGTCGTGTTCATCGCGTTCGTGCTGTGCGGCGCGCTGGCCGGGCTTGCCGGGTTCATGTTCCTCGCCCGCTTCGGCACTATCACCGTCGTGGCCGGACAGGGGATGGAATTGCAGGCGGTGGCGGCCGTCGTGGTCGGCGGCGTGAACATCTTCGGCGGCAGCGGCAGCATGATCGGCGCGTTCCTAGGTGCGACGTTGATTGACTTACTGGAGCAGAGCTTGATTCGCTGGCTGCGCGTAAGCGAGTTCTGGCGCGATGCGCTGCTGGGGTTGCTGATCCTGCTGGCCGTCGCCAGCGACGCGATCATCTTGAACCGCCTGCGCCAGGTTTGGGCACAGGACAGCATGACGACGGGCAGCCGACCGGCCAAGTAGACGCCGGCGAGATTAGATTGATTGTTGATTGTTGAGACAGCCATGACGCAACTCACCTCCCTCCTCCGCCGCTGGGAAACGCTGCTGCTGGGCATCCTGCTTGCCGTCGTCCTGTTCAACATCGCCCGCTCGCCGTTCTACCTGCGCATCGAAAACTTGGTCAACGTCTTCGAGCTATCCATCGAGAAGATCATCGTCGCACTGGTGATGACGTTCATCATCATCAACGGCGAAATTGACCTCTCGGTGGCCTCGGTGATGGGCCTGGCCGCCTGCGTCGTCGCGCGGTTGCACGCTGACGGCGTCGCGATGCCGCTGGCCGTGCTGGTCGCCTTGTTGGTTGGTTTGGCATGCGGCGCGTTCAACGGCTTCTGGGTCGCCTACGTCGGCCTGCCCTCGCTGGCCGTGACGCTGGCCGGCCTGATCGGCTATCGCGGCGCAGCGCGCATCTTGCTGGAGGATAAATCCATCGGCAACTTCCCGGACTGGTTCAACGCGCTCGGTCAGCAGCCGCTGATCGGCCCGTTCCCCTTCGCGCTCATCCTGTTCTTCGTGATGCTGATTGCCGCGATCATCATTCTGCAACGCACGGCGTTCGGCCGCTACGTGTATGTCATCGGCAATAACAAAGAGGTCGCGCGCTACTCGGGCATCCAGGTGCAGCAAGTAAAGATGAAGCTATTCATCGCGTCGGGGTTGATCGCGGCGCTGGCAGGCATTTTGCTCGCCGCCCGGCTGGGCGCTGTGCGCGGCAACACCGCCGAAGGCTTCGAGCTGGACATCATTACGATGGTGTTGCTCGGCGGGGTGAGCATCTTCGGCGGCAGCGGCACGCTGACCGGCGTAGCGCTCTCGATCTTGATCATCCTCAATCTGCGCAACGGCATGTCGCTCGCCAACATCACCGGCAACACGCAGACCGGCGTGATCGGCGCGCTGCTGATCCTGTCGGTGCTCCTGCCCAATTTGGCGGGTCAGGTGCGCAGCCTGCGCAATCGGGCGCGACCGGCCAGCCCCGCTTTGGCTCAGGTTTCACAAGGCATGGAGACGAGCGGCAGCTCACTCCGGCCTTGATCGGTTGCCTTAGTTTCGATTTAGCAACTCAAGTAAGGAGGTTTTCAGATGACTCACTCGAAGAAAGCGATCGCCAGTTTGATCGTTGCCAGCTTACTGCTCGGCGCATGCGCGGCGCCAGCGGCCACACCGCAAGCGCCGACACCGGCCGCACCGGCGGCTACCGAAGCCCCGGCAGCACCGGCTGCGACCGAGGCGCCTGCCGCGCCAACGGGCGAGGTCGTCAAGGCCCAGCCGGGCAAGGCCGTGAAGATGGTGTTGCTGCCTAAGTTCCTGGGCATCGCCGTGTTCGACCAGGCCAACCAGGGCGCACAAGAAGCCCACAAGGAACTCGGCAACCCCGAAAAGCTCGAATTCCTCGGCCCCACCCCGGAGAACAGCGTCGCCGGCCAGATCGAGATCGTCACCGCTGCCGCCACCCAGGGCGTCAACGCCGTCATGCTCTCCAACAAC
>JANWVF010000018.1 GCA_025056965.1 Thermoflexales bacterium
GGACGACGCCACGGCTGCCGCCGCCCGGCAGGCTCTCAACCTACCGCCGCCGCAGGCGCCGCAGATCGTAGATGCCGACGGGCGCGACTCTGCCGCGCTGGCCGATGCCGTCCTGGGCGCGTTCGGCGATCCGCCCCGCGCCCCGGCCGGCTTCAACCTAGACGAGCCGGTGTTTTATCTGCCCGGCGTGCGTTTCAGCCGGGACGGTCAGACCCGGTTGATCAACCTGTGGGCCGCGGGAGATGCGTTGATCAGCACGCCGGAGCGCGACTATCGGCCTGCTCCACCGCATCAGCCGGCGTTGTCGGTCAGCGTCAGGGTGGAGGCCGCGCATGCCCACGCGCCGACCGAGCGGTTCGTGCTGGTGGAAGGCACATGGAGCGCCGAGCAAGTAGTGGGTCGGCAGATCGAGATCGCCTTCCCGCCGCCCGCGCGCACGCTCGCCGAAACCCTCTCCGCCGGCCGAGCGTCGGCGCGCGCAGCACAACTGGTGTTTACGCCGGTGTTAGCCGTGCGCGGGCCGGACTTAGATGCCGAAGCCACGCGCGCCCTCTGCGTGGTCGGCGATCCGTTCACGCTGGATGGGCGGGTGCTGCGCGAGCAGTCGGGTCAACCGGTGCTGGGCGACCAACCTTTGCCGCCGGCGCGCCCGCCGAGCGATGTGCCGCTTATCGCCTCGGCCGAACTCACCGTTAACGCAGCCGCCTTCCCGCATATCGTCCTGGAGGTGAGGCCGAAAGACGCGCAGGGCAGCGTCATCGAGAACCTGCCGGCAGCGCACTTCTTGGTTGAAGAGGAGGGCAGGCCGGTAACTGCGCTGATGGAGCGCTGGGCGCGCCCGGCGCCGCGCGTGTTGCTGCTGCTCGATGATTCGGGCAGCATCCCGTTCGACTTTCGCGGCGCAGGGGCACAGACGCTGGTGCGTGTGGTGGCCGAGCAAATCAAGGCCGCCGAACCGCGCGCCCGCTTCCGGGTGGCCAAGATTTATGAAGGCACTGCCGATACCGCCGCCAACGGCTGGACGGACGACCCACAGTCGGCAGCCGACCAAGTGCTGCGCGTCACCGGCTTCGGCTCGCGCTTGTGGGAGTCGTTGGCCGACGCCGCGCGCCACGACCCGACCGTGATCGTGATGATGACCGATGGCCAAGCGACCGACGGTGCGGGACGGCGCCTGAGCGAACCGCCTCCGGCCGCGCTGGCGGCAGTGCAGGCCGGACCGCCGGCGGTGATCATCGGCGTCGGGGAGCTCGACCCACCCATGCTGGAGCGGATGGGGCAGGCCGGCCGGCTGGGCGCCTTCACGGCTGCTACGCAGGAAGAGGCCATCCGCGCGATCCTGAAGGCGCTGGATCCGGGCGCCGTGCCCCCCTATCGCTTCAGCTACCGCGCGCCACAACGCGAGGGCGATGATCAAGCGCCGCGCACGGTGCGCCTACTTGAACAGTACGGCGCGGGCAGCAAGCCGCGCACGGCGCTGCTGGCACAGGCAAGCTACACGCCGCCACCTGCGCAGGCGCGTGCCGAGCTGCCGGCCCTGAGCGGGTTGTTCCTCACCGTGAGCGTGGGCAACCAGCGCGTCACGCGCGTGTTGGGTGGGTTGTCCACATCGGTCACCCGCGATCGCCCGACCCCGGAAGACCTGGTGGAGGTGCGCCGCGCCTTGCAGGGCCGCGCGACGCTCAGCTTCGAGGCCGGTGCGCCGCCGCTGGCGCATCAGCTCGACGACGCCTACACGGCCATGCTCTCTTTGCGCCCGGTGCTCGAAGCGCGCGATCGCGCCGCGAGCCAGAATGCCATCGCCGGCAGCCTGCTCTATTTGCCGCCGTCCGAGCTGCACGTGACCAACGTGCCGTTGCCGGACCGCCCCGATGAGCCGCTGACCTTCCAAACCGGCCTGCGCGTGACGCTGCACCGCATCCTGCCCGCCCAAACGCCCGACGGCAAGCCGGCCGCGACGCGCTGGGTAGATGTGTTGCCACTGGCTGGCTTTCGCACTGCCGATCCCGATCCGGTGCGCGCCTTCCGGCTGACCGCGCAGCGCACGGCGCGCCTGGCGCTGGCCGAGGCGCTGAACTTCCCGCTCAGCACCGTGGCCGCGCTCAAAGGCAAGTCGCTGCGCCCGGCGCGCTACGAGTCGGATATCCTCCAGCCGTTGCGCGCCGCCGGCGCCAATGAGGCCACGCTGCGCCGCGTGAGCGGCCTGTTCAAGCCGTGGCTGCTGATCGGCAGCCGCGTGCTGTGGACGGGTGACGCAACGTCGGCTGGCTGGATGATTGATCCGCACGGGGCAATGTGGGGCATCCTGGG
Organism: Thermoflexales bacterium; assembly: GCA_025056965.1. Taxonomy (GTDB): domain Bacteria; phylum Chloroflexota; class Anaerolineae; order J036; family Brachytrichaceae; genus JAAFGM01. The sequence goes on from JANWVF010000018.1 coordinate 2,311, forward strand.
CGGCGATGGCGCGCAGACGGCCGGCGGGGGCTCCGGCGCATCACCTATCGTCATTCTGGATGCCGCTATGTTGGCCAGCAGTCTGGCCGCCATGGCCGGCCTAGGCGGCTTCAGCTTCGCCGGTGGGGTGTGGCTGGCGCTGGCCGCCACGCTCTACAAGAAGCTGGAGGCGGCTACGGCGCTGCTGGCGCAACTGCCCGTCTCGCCCGACGACCCGGCGCCGAATTTGAGCGGGGCAGATGACATTGCTGACTTCTCGAAAGTAAGGTGCGCGCTGGCGCAGGCAGCGGCGTTCGAGGCGATCAGTCGCGTGGGCGGCGCGTTCTTCGGCGAGGCGTTCGGGCGCGCGGTCTCGGCCGTATCGGCGCTGGATGGCGCGCGTAGCATGGCGACCGGCAGCGGGTTCTTCTGCTAGCAGTGGCAGGGCGTGATGCTGCCTACCATCTCAGCGCGTGCTCACTCCCGACAATCAACCCTGTAGGCATCCAACGCCCAATGCTTGCGCAGCGCGTTGAAGCCCATCTGTAACGCTTGACGGCAAAAGTCGGACGGCTCGAGCTCGTACTCGATGACGAAGACCGGCTTACCGGCCTGGACGAACGGCAAAAGTCGTTCGCACTCTCCGAAAGAGAAACACTCCTCGTTGATTATCCAATCAAAATGTCCGACCAACTCCGAGACCTGCTCTAAATCGTTCTTCAGACCGACCAGAAGCCCTCTCCGATGCGCTGCGTGCGCAAGAAAGAGGTTGTAGCGCCTCTGATCGTCGGCGGTCAGCGGGAATCCGGTATCGTTGGTGTACCCATTGACGTTGTCGGGGTCAACACCATCACAGCCCTTCCTGACCGCGAGGTCGAGTCTCGCCTCCATGATGGGCGCGAGCAGATCAATCCGCCGTATGTCCAACCATTTCTCGCCGTGCCATCCCTGCATATCCTTGCCTAAGACTTCTGCGGGGAACGCGGGTGCATCGGGACGCCAGCTTTCATATGAGCCGGCGCTGAAATAGCACATGACGAAGACGCCTTTCCGGTGGAGCGTCGCTATCGCCTCCGATGGGGCGTCGAACAGATCCAAGTTAAACACGTCAACTTCCAGATCTGTTTGAATCTCTCCTGTGTATTGGATCTGCCAGCGCGCATGTTGCGGCAGAGGGCGGCGATGGACAACGAGCGGCAAAAAAACCGAGGTCGCTCTGGAGCCACGACGCGGCGCTACGATTTCGTCGGCGATCTTGCGCACGGTCGGGTGGAGTGTGGGATGGAGCGCCAGATATGACGAGTACAGATCGTTATCCCAGCGCCACATGTACCACCAGTCCCCGCTTATTTCCGCGCGGCCATACACCAGGCGCGCGTAGTCCCACATCTCAGCGCTTGTGGGCATGCGCAGCGCGTCCTCGTGATACTCAAACGCCGGCATGGTCCAAATCAGGCGCGATTCGGGCGCCAAGCGCTGCAACGTTGCGATCTCCCGCTGTATCAGCGCGATCAATTCATCGCGCAGGTAACGCCCATCATTGATGAAGGGATAGAAGGCGGTCTGGCAATAGTCGCAGACGCCGGGCGCGATGGCTTTCTCCGGGGTTGCCTCGGCCCAGAAAGCAATCCCGTTGATCTCAGAATATATCGGCACAGGCGCGATTTGCTTGATCGCCCGGTAGAGCGCTTGCTGTTCGGCCGTCGTGTAGCCGCACGTGTCGCACTCCATCCAGTAGGGTTCGTGCAACGCATACACGGCGAAGGTTGCCGGATGGCCGGCGACGGTTTCGAGAAACCGTCGGGCCGTGGCATCAATCGTCCACACGCCGGTCTGGCGATTCAGCTTCCAGCCCTCGGGCCAGAGCCAAGGAATCACTCGCATGCCCAGCGACCAAGCCGTGTCAAGATACGTTACCCATTCGGCTGGATCTGCATCGTAGGCGAAATCGGTCAGCACCATGTCGAAGCCGAGAGCCCGCACTTGTGGTAGCTCGGACAGCGGGACGTACTGAATGCCGTAGAACGGCAATACCGGTGTAGGCTCAGATGCGGTCCTGCCTTCGGCATTCGCCGTCGCTGCTGGCGTTGATACCGCCGCAGGCCGATCGTCTGAGGCCGTTAGTTGATTGCGCATGTTCGGCCATGCCGTGCAGGAGCTGACCATGATCAAGATGGCCAGGAAAGATTTACTTTTCACAGCGACCTCCTTTGAGGGAGTCGGAATGCGGTCGGCCTCGATGTAGTAGCGTAGCAGCCTCATAGTATCTTTTAGTAGCTTCGCATCAGCTTCTGCCGAAAGGCCAGGTAATCACTCGATTAGATGGGTAGATGACGGCTGGGTAGCCGACGACACTGCCGCTGGCTACCCGGCGTGCGGCGTGCAAGTGCAAGCGTGCAGATTTGACATGATTTTCTATGTATGTATAATCGCGGGGCTTGAGTGCTGATTAGCTGCGCGAGCAGTGCCGCCCTAAAGTGAATGAAATGAGAGGCTACTGTCAAGCAGTAGCCTCTCTTATCGCCTGAAGACAAGTTACAAATAATGGAATGCTGATTTAAATAGACGAGCACTGCTTGACAGTAGCCTCCCTTAGTCACCTGAAGGCAGGTTACGGATAATGGAGCACCGATAATTTAATAAATAGAAGAGCAGAGAGAGCATGCCAACGATTAATCAACTGGTTCGCAAGGGCCGCAAACCGAAGCGCTCGCTGAGCAAGGCGCCGCAGCTGCAGTTCACGACGAACTCGCTGAAGGGCGGCAAACGGACGATTCAGCCGAAGGGCGCGCCGCAGAAGCGCGGCGTGTGCACCGTGGTGCGCATCCAAACGCCGAAGAAGCCGAACTCGGCGATGCGCAAAGTGGCGCGCGTGCGCCTGAGCAACGGCGTCGAAGTGACGGCTTACATCCCGGGCGAAGGGCACAAGTTGCAAGAACACTCCGTCGTGCTTGTGCGCGGGGGGCGCGTGAAGGACTTGCCCGGCGTGCGCTACCACATCGTGCGCGGGACGCTCGACGCCGAAGGGGTGGAGAAGCGCGCTCAGGGACGCTCCAAGTACGGCACCAAGCGGCCCAAGGCCAGCGCATCATCGGCAGCCGGCAAGGGCGGCAAGCCCACCGGCAAGAAGTAGCCCTACGCGGTTGCGCTATAGCCGAGATGTGGGCTGTTGACCTGAAGCCTAGGTCTGAGAATCTCAAGCAAGAGCTATGCCAAGACGAAATTCACCTCCCAAGCGGGTCGTGCCGCCGGACATTAAATACGGCAGCGAGCGGGTGCAGCGGTTGATCAACCGCATCATGATGCGCGGCAAAAAGAGCGTGGCGCAGCGCATCGTCTACACCAGCTTCGCGCTGGTGGAGGAACGCGCCAAGAAGCCGGCGCTTGAGGTCTTTGAGGAGGCGATCAAGAATTTGTCGCCGGCCGTTGAGGTGAAGCCGCGGCGCGTGGGCGGCGCAACTCTGCAAGTGCCGGTCGAGGTCAATCCCTATCGCCAGGAAAGCCTAGCTATGCGCTGGTTGATCCATGCGGCTCGCGAGCGGCCGGGTAAGTCCATGGCCGAAAAGCTCGCAGCTGAGCTACTCGACGCAGCCAGCAATACCGGCAGCGCCATTAAGCGGCGCGAGGAGACGCACAAGGCCGCCGAGGCAAACCGCGCCTTCGCGCATTTCCGCTGGTGACGCCTGATAAGCCTGGGCGAACGTTGAGGACGTTCCGGTTGGTATGGGCAAGCATAGGTAGAGAGCAGGGGTTGCGATGGCTAAGGAATTTCCACTCGACAAAGTGCGGAACATCGGCATCATCGCGCACATTGACGCGGGTAAGACCACTACGTCTGAGCGCATCTTGTACTACACCGGCAAGACTTACAAGATCGGTGAGGTGCATGAGGGCGCCGCGACCATGGACTACATGGAGCAGGAGCAGGAGCGCGGCATCACCATCACCGCGGCCGCGACGGTGTGCTACTGGAAGAACCATCAGATCAACTTGATTGACACGCCGGGGCACATTGACTTCACGGCCGAGGTGCAGCGCAGCCTGCGCGTGCTCGATGGCGGCGTGGTCGTGTTCGACGGCGTGGCCGGCGTAGAGCCACAGTCGGAGACGGTATGGCGCCAAGCCGACAAGTACGGCGTCCCGCGCATCTGCTTCGTCAACAAGCTCGATCGCACCGGCGCCAGCCTGGACCGCTGCGTTGAGATGATCGTGGATCGCCTGGCCGCCAAGCCGCTGGTCATGCAGATGCCGGTCGGCATCGAGGCCGACTTCAGCGGCATCATTGACCTCATCCAGATGAAATACTACACCTTTGAGGGTGAGAAAGGGGTCAACGTCGTCGCGCACGAGGTGCCGGAGGAATACCGCGAGCCGGCGCGGAAGGCACGTGAGAAACTGGTTGAGATCGTTGCGGAGACGGACGACGCGCTGCTGGAGAAATATCTTGCCGGCGAGACGCCGACGGTCGAAGAGCTGAAGCTGGCCATCCGGCGCGGCACCATCGCGCGTCATTTCTTCCCGGTCTTCTGCGGGTCGGCATTGAAGAACAAAGGCGTGCAGCTCGTGCTGGACGCAGTGTGCGACTACTTGCCGTCGCCGCTGGATATTCCGCCTCAACAGGCGATCAATCCGAAGACCGGTGAGACCGTGATCTGCCGCCCTGACCCGAAAGAGCCGTTCGCTGCTCTGGTCTTCAAAGTCATCACCGACCCGACGGGCATGGGCAAGCTCTCGTTCTTCCGCGTCTACAGCGGCCGGATCAACCAGGGCGATACGGTGCTCAACTCGACGAAGGGCAAGACCGAGCGCATGGCGCGCCTGTATCAGATGCACGCCAACAAGCGCGACCCGATTACCGAGGTGACCGCCGGCAACATCGGCGTGTCGCAGGGCTTGAAGGAGGCGATCACCGGCGACACGCTGTGCGACCCGAACCGGCCGGTGCTGCTGGAGTCCATTTCCTTCCCCGAGCCGGTGGTGAAGCTGGCCATTGAGCCGAAGACCGTCACCGACCAAGACCGGATGAGCCGGGCGCTGAAGGCACTGAGCGACGAAGACCCGACGCTGCATGTGGCCACGGACGAGGAGACCGGTCAGACCACGCTGGCCGGCATGGGCGAGCTGCACCTAGAAGTGATCGTGGATCGCATGAAGCGCGAGTACAACGTGGACGTGCGAGTCGGCCGTCCAATGGTGGCTTACCGCGAGACGATCACACGTCCGGCCAAGCATCGCGCCGTGTTTAAGCGCCAGTCGGGCGGCAAGGGTCAATACGGCGATGTCGCCATTGAGATCGAGCCGAGTGAGAAAGGCAAGGGCTTTGTCTTCCTCAACGAGATCGTCGGCGGCGCGATTCCGAAGGAATACATTCCGGCCGTGGAGCGTGGCATTCGCGAGGCGCTGGAGGCGGGTGTGATCGCCGGTTATCCGGTGGTGGACGTGACGGTTCACCTTGTGGACGGTTCGTTCCACGAGGTGGACTCGTCGGAGATGGCCTTCAAGATCGCCGGTTCGATGGCGATCAAGGAAGCCGTGCAGAAGGCTGGCGGCATCATCCTGGAGCCGATGATGCGCGTTGAGGTCGTTGTGCCGGATGAGTTCACCGGCACAGTGGTCGGCGATTTGAACTCGCGGCGCGGCTTGATTAATTCGATCGAGCAGCGCGGCAACGCACAGGCCATTCGCGCGCATGTCCCGCTGGCCGAGATGTTCGGCTACGCGACCGATCTGCGCGGCATGACCCAAGGCCGCGGCCAGTTCGTGATGGAGTTCGATCACTACGCCGAGCTGCCTAAGAACTTGGCCGATGAGCTGATCCATGGCAAAGCCACGAACAAAGACGGCAAGAAATGAAACGATGTGAGCCATAGCGTGCTGCGTGTGGCTCGGAGCAACTGCCATCTTTGGAACATAACACATCGAAACCTTAATTCAAGCTTGATATCTAACACAGCGATACGAACAGGAAGGAGCACAACCCATGTCGAAGGAGAAATTCATACGGACGAAGCCGCACGTCAACGTGGGCACGATGGGGCACATTGACCACGGCAAGACGACGCTGACGGCGGCGATCACGAAGGTGCTGTCGCTCAAGGGCAAGGCGCAATTCATGGCGTAT
>JANWVF010000020.1 GCA_025056965.1 Thermoflexales bacterium
GGCGCGTCGGACGTCACGCGGCGGCTGTTTGCGTACTGGTTTGAGGAAGAGCACGAGGTGCCCGGCTTTGGCGCGCCGTTCCGCTACCACTTCTGCCAGCGCGAGGCGATCGAGACGCTGGCCTGGCTGGTGGAGATCGCCAAGCAACGTGACGCGCAGACATTGATCCGTGAATACGCGACCGTCTCCAAGAAAGACCTCTGGTCGGATAACCTCGTCTTTCAGACCACCATGGACGGCCGGCGGCAACTGCGCCGCTACGTGCCCGAACTAGACCGGGAGGGCGTGCAAGAACTACCGCCGCAGAACCTGCGCCGCTTCGCCTTCAAGCTGGCCACCGGATCGGGCAAGACGTGGGTGATGGCCATGGCGATCGTCTGGGCGCGCTTCCACAAACAATTCGTCGAGGGGTCAGACCTATCCACCAACTTCCTCATCGTGGCGCCCAACGTGATCGTGTATCAGCGCTTGGAGCGAGATTTCGCCGCCAACCGTATCTTCCACGAGCTGCCGCTGATCCCGCCGGAGTGGCGCGGTTCGTTCAGTCAAAAGGTCATCCTGCGCGGCGAAACCACCGAGCCGGACCCGTCAGGGAACCTCTTCCTCACCAACATCCAGCAACTTTACGAATCGCGGGAGGAGGAATGGACTCCCGCTAACGCGATCGAAGCGCTGCTCGGCCCGAGCCCCCCTAAAGACCTGGCCAAAGCGAGCCGGCGCTCAATACTGGATCAGGTGAAGTCACTCAAGGACCTGGTGGTGCTCAACGACGAAGCCCACCACGTCCATGACTCCGACTTGGCATGGAGCCAGTCGCTACTCGCCATCCACGAGGCGCTGCCGCAGGGGCTGGCGCTGTGGCTGGACTTCTCGGCCACGCCCAAGGATCAGAACGGGATGTACTTCCCGTGGACGGTATGTGACTACCCGCTGGCGCAGGCGGTGGAGGACCGCATCGTCAAAGCGCCGCTGATCGTCACCAAGGAGGACGACCCGAAGCAGCCGAAGGATGAACCCGGCGGCGTGACGAAGGACAACATCGGCGAGAAGTACGGCTACTGGCTGCAGGCGGCCGTCGCGCGTTGGAAGGAGCACGACAAGGTCTATCGGCAGCTCGGCGCGCGGCCGGTGCTCTTCATCATGGCCGAAAAGAACGCCTACGCCGACGCGATCGGCAAGTATCTACGCGAAACGAAAGAGTTCGGCTTCGCAGAGGACGAAGTGCTGGTCATCCACACCGATGCCGCCGGTGAGATCACCCGGGGAGACCTTGAGCGGGCGCGCGCGGCTGCGCGCGACATTGACAACGCCGAGAGCCGGATCAAGGCGATCGTCAGCGTGATGATGCTGCGCGAAGGGTGGGATGTGCGCAACGTGACCGTTGTGCTGGGCCTGCGCCCGTTCACCGCAAAAGCCGAAATCCTGCCCGAGCAGGTGATCGGTCGCGGGCTACGCCTGATGACCCAGATCAGCCCCGACCGCACGCAGACGCTCGAGGTGCTTGGCACGCGCAACCTGCTCAAGGTGCTCAAGGATCAGCTCGAAGCCGAAGGGGTGGGCGTGGCCAGCGCGAAGGCCGACCCGCCGCCGCCGGTCATCGTCGCGCCGGTTCAGGAACGGTTGCAATACGACATCACCGTCCCGATCACCAAGCCCAGCCTTGTTCACGACGTCCGCAAGCTCGCCGATCTCAGCGTCGCGGAGCTGGAAGCAATCTACGACCGGGAAGAGCTTGCCGAACCGTTCCGCATCAGGCTCAGACTGGAGTTCGCCACTACCGAGACCGAGGTTCACCAGGCCGACCTCGCCGTCGAGCGGCTGCCGATGGCGCAAGAGCTGATGGCCGGCATCACCAAGCAGGTCATCGAGATGGCGCGGCTGCCCAATCGGTTCGCCGAGGTCTTTCCGTTGGTGCGCCACTACGTTGCGAGTCGCTGCTTCGGCCGAGCGGTCAACCTCGACGACGAAACCCTGCGCACGCATCTCGCACGCTTGGAGTTGCAGGAGGGCATCGCGCGCTACTTGGCGCGCAGGATCGCCAACCTGACCGTCGAGCGGCGCACGATCGAGTTCGACAGGGCCGACTTTCGGCTCTCCGAGACCAAGCCGTTCAGCTGGCGCCGCAACCTGCCGCCGCTGGTGGCGACTAAGACCGTCTTCAACTACGTCGCTACCTACAACGACTTCGAGCGGCGCTTCGCTCAGTTCCTCGACCGAGCTGACGACGTGGTGCGCTTCGCCTCGCTCGGCACGACCGAACAGGGCGACTCCGGCGTCCAGTTTCGGGTGGATTACCTGAAGCCCAGCGGGGCCGTCGGCTTCTACTATCCGGACTGGGTCGTCGTTCAGCAAACGCCGTCCGAAATGGTGAACTGGATCATCGAGACGAAGGGGCGAGTCTGGGAAGGCACGGCGGCCAAGGACGAGGCGATCACGTACTGGTGCGATCAGGTAAGCCGGGCCACCGACTGCCGGTGGCAGTATGCGCGGGTCAATCAACAACAGTTCGACAGGTTCACCGGTCGTACGTTGGCCGAGTTGCTGTCGCTCGCGTCGGCGCCGAGCGTCACGGCCACGCCGGACTAATCGTTTGTTCAGCCCGGGCGCGGGGGCGCTGCCTGTGCCGGGGCTAAACATCCCGCCCTGCCGGCAACTCGAAAGAGGAACGCGAAGCCGCGCGCGCCTTGCGTCTGGTTTCAAATAAAGGTAGAATGCGTTGCTTCTGATTGCAGGCGCATCCGTGCAAGCCAGGGCGCCGATGTAGCTCAACAGGCAGAGCAACCGATTTGTAATCGGTAGGTTACGGGTTCAACTCCCGTCGTCGGCTAGTGGTCTTGGGTCGATGTCCCGAGCGGCAAAGGGGGCGGACTGTAAATCCGCTGGCAGAAGCCTTCGCAGGTTCGAGTCCTGCTCGGCCCACTCGCTTGCCCACATAGCTCAGTAGGTAGAGCACACCCTTGGTAAGGGTGAGGTCACCGGTTCGATCCCGGTTGTGGGCTTCAGCCTGGTTCATGCGGTCACTGGCTCTGTGGTCGCCGATATCCGTCGCGCGCCCGTTGCCGGTCAATCGTTGGCCAGTCCCGAACCTAGAATAGCGTAACGAGTGCAGAGCTATGTCGAAGGAGAAATTCATACGGACGAAGCCGCACGTCAACGTGGGCACGATGGGGCACATTGACCACGGCAAGACGACGCTGACGGCGGCGATCACGAAGGTGCTGTCGCTCAAGGGCAAGGCGCAATTCATGGCGTAT
>JANWVF010000144.1 GCA_025056965.1 Thermoflexales bacterium
TGCGCTGCTCTCTCCCGAGCATCGCGTTCTGGCCGAGCGCGTGGACTTGAGGCAGGAGGCGCTGTTTGCCGTCTTCAGCGCGACGACGCCGTATGGAGGGTACTCCATCACGATCAACGCCATTGCCGTAGCCGATGCGGAGATCGTCGTAGATGTTACCCTCCTGCAGGACGCCCCAGCCTTTCCCAAGATCGAGGCGGCCACGCTTCCTTATCACCTCGTCACCGTTGACCGTAGCGCTTTGCCGCAGAAAAGCGACTGGCGTTACCGCCTGGTGAGCGGCGATAGGCTGCTGGCAGCCGGTTCGCCATCCCCTCGGTGACCGTATGCCCCGGGCGGCGCGCGTGCGGCCAGCATCAGGCTGGCCGAGGTGATCTATATATCCCCTTCGCGCTTGCGGTTTGTGTTGCTCTTGCTCTCCTCGCCGGCGTCTCGTGTTCGCGCATGGTTCAAAACTCCTCGTGAACATGCGCCGCTCCAGCTTATTTGACACGCTGCTGAGAACGATTACACTCAGGTTGTTGTCCGGTGGTAACGATTTCAGCCTCACCCATGAAGGATAAGGCTACGTTCACGATCAGGGATGTTGCTCGGCGAGCAGGCGTCTCGACTACAACGGTCTCGCGCGTGCTGTCCAACAGTGGGCCGGTCAGTGCTGAGGCGCGTCGGCGGGTGGAGCAGGCGATCCAAGCGCTGAGCTATCGCCCCAGCCGCATGGCGCGCAGCTTCCGCGCCCAACGCAGTCAGTTCATTGGTCTGATCATTTCTGACGTTGAGAATCCCTTCTATACCAGCCTGGTGCGCGCCGTCGAGGATGTAGCGTACGCTCACGAGTACAGCCTGCTGCTGTGCAATTCGGATGAGGACCTGGACAAAGAGCGAACCTACATCCAATTCATGGCAGATGAACGGGTGGCCGGCGTGATCGGCTCACCGGCCTCAGAGGCTGAGACGTCCTTCGCCGCTCTGTTCGACGCTCGGATTCCGGTGGTATCGGTAGATCGCCGCTCGATGCGCACACCGGTGGATACCGTCCTGCTCGATAACGTGGCCGCGGCACATAGCCTGACTCAGCACATCATCGCCCATGGTCATCGGCGGATTGCCGCCATATTGCCCAGCAGCGGCATCACCTCTGGTCGCGAGCGGCTGTGTGGCTTTCTGCAGGCGATGGAGGAGGCTGGAATCGAACCGGACACAAACCTGGTTTATGAAGGCAAAGGCAGCGAGGAGTTTGGGAGGCAAACCACGCACATGTTGCTCGACCGGTCTGACCGGCCTACGGCAATCTTCGCCGGCAACAACTTGATCACGCTGGGCGTGCTGAGGGCGATCCAAGAGCGCCGCTTGCGCGTCCCCGATGATCTTGCCGTGGTTGGCCTCGACGAGATGCCATGGATGTCACTATTGGCGCCGGGCATCACCGTCGCAGCCCAGCCGATCCACGAGATGGGCCAACTGGCGATGCAGATCCTGCTCGAGCGCATCGCAGGCGATCGTCGGCCGCCGCGCGAAGTGAAGATGGCGCCGCGACTCATCATTCGGAGTTCGGTTGCGGGGCGGCCTTTGCCTGAAACTGTGTCGTTCAACGGCAATAATAAGAGGAGGTGAGACGCCTAGAGAAGACCTTCCACTGCGATTCCCCCACTCGACTCGTCTATACCGAGTCAAACACGTTTGCTTTGCCTATCACAACGAAGGAGGATGAAACTATGAACTTGAAGAAGCTCACGACCCTGATGGCACTCGGTGCCGTCGTCCTGGCTGCCTGCGCCGCGCCGCCAGCGGCAGCGCCTGCTCAACCTGCGCAGCCTACGCAACCGGCCGAACCGGCCAAGAAATTCGCTGGCATCACCGTCAACGCGATCACGTTCTCCGGTCCGCAGATCGCCGAGCCGATGCAGCGGCGCGGTAAGGAGTTCAGCGAGATGACCGGCGCGACGATCAACGTCGTGACCGTGCCGTTTGCCGACCTCTACCAAAAGATCCTCAATGACTTCGCTACCGGCACCAACAGCTTCGACGTGATCGTGTTCGCACCGCAATGGATGGTGGACTACATCGAGCCCGGCTATTTGGAAGACCTGACCGACCGCGTCAAAGCTGATCCGGATATCCAGTGGGACGATATCGGCTTGTTCTTCCGCGATTTCTCGGCCACCTACAACGGTCGCATCTACACCATCCCGCTAGATGGCGACTTCCAGATGGTGTATTACCGAACGGACATCGCCAAGGAACTCGGCTTGCAGCCCCCCAAGACCTGGGATGACTACATCGCCTTCGCCAAAGCGGTGAGCGAGAAGCAGCTGACGACCGACGATGGTAAGCCCGTCTACGGCTCGTGCATCGCCAAGAAGAAGGCAGCCCAGTCATACTGGATGATCACGTCCATCGCCTCGGCGTTCATCCAGAGCCAGGGCACCGGCCAGGGCGCGTTCTTCGACTTGGAGACCTTCAAGCCGCTCTACAACAACGAGGCCTTTGCCCGCGCGTTGGAGATCTACAAGGAGACCACGCAGTACGGTCCACCCGACGAGATCAACCTGGACGTGGGTGACACGCGCGGCCTGTGGACAGCCGGCCAATGTGCGCTGACGATTGACTGGGGCGATATCGGCACGCTAGCGATTGAGGAAGGCAGCAAAGTGAAGGACAAGACCGGCGCCGTGATCCTGCCCGGCAGCAAGCAGGTGCTCGACCGCAAGACCGGCAAGCTGACGGACTGCACGCCGGAGCTGTGCCCGCACGCGATTGATGGCGTGAACCACGCGCCGTTCGCTGCCTTCGGCGGCTGGTCGGGCGCCATCAACAAGGCTAGCAAGCCCGAGGTGAAAGACGCTGCATTCGCCTATCTTTCGTATATGAACCAGCCTGCGCAGAGCAACGTTGATGTAACGATTGGCAAGACCGGCTTTAACCCATATCGCGTCTCCCAGTTCAAGAATCTCGACAACTGGATCAAGGCCGGCATGAGCGAACAGGCGGCTAAGGACTACCTCGGCGCAATTGAGGCCAGCTTGAACAGCCCAAACATGGTGCTTGACCTGCGCATCCCGCAGAACCAGTACTACCAAGGTATCGTGCTGGATGGCGCCATCGCTAAGTTCCTAGCTGGCGAGCAGGACATCGCTGCGACGATGAAGGAGATCGAGGACGGCTGGGAGCAGAAGACCGAGGAACTAGGCCGCGATAAGCAACTCGCCGCCTACAAAGCTACGCTCGGCGTGCAGAAGTGATGCGTTTAGAGAGAATTGAGAATTGGGGGAGCAGTGCTTTCCCCCAATTCTCAATCTCAATTCGCCGTTCACAATTCGCCAGCTTGGAGTTTGATCTGCTCGGTTTTTAATGTCTGCGATTGCCTCTTCAGTCAACATCCCTGCAGTGCGGGCACGTGCCCCACTGAGCGAACGGCTTGCGCCGGCGGCATTTCTGCTGCCCGCCGTGCTGGTCGTGCTGTTTGTTTCGATCTTTCCGCTGATCCTATCGCTGTTCCTGTCGCTCTCGCGCTTGCGCTTTGAAGCCGGTGGCTTAAAGGTGCAGTTTGTCGCGCTGGACAACTATCGCAAGCTCCTGTTTGGCAGTGAGCAGAAGGTGCTGTTCGGGACGGTTGCGTCCCCGTCACTCGTGGGTTGGATCGTCCTGGCGGTTGTCGTGCTCTTGACATCAGCGGCTGTGTATCGCGCCATCCGTGATGCGCGGTCGGTTCGCGTCATAGCCGGTCGAGCTATCGCGGCAGTTGTGCTGATCGGGCTGACGTACCTAGTCGCAGCGTCGCTGCTATCGCCGGAGGGCCGGCCGGGGACGTTAGTCGTGACGATGCTTTACGTCGCCGTCGGCATTACCGTCCAGTATCTGCTCGGCTTGGTCCTAGCGCTGCTGTGTGCGCAACAGTTGCCCGGGCGGCGCTTCTTCCGGGTCGTGTTCCTGTTACCGATGATGATCACACCGGTGGGCGTCGGCTACTTGTTCCGCATGTTGGCCGATACAAACAAGGGGCCGCTGGAGCCGCTGTGGGTTGCGCTAGGCATGCAGGATTTCGCTTGGTCAAACAATGCCTGGGGGGCGCGGATTGCCGTGATGATCGGCGATGTGTGGCAATGGACGCCGTTCATGTTCATCGTTCTGCTAGCCGCCATCGAGGCGCAAGAAATCGAGCCGATCGAGGCGGCCATCGTAGATGGCGCGAGCAGCTGGGACATCTTCCGGCACATCACGCTACCGGCCATCTTGCCGGTGAGCACTACGCTGATCCTGATCCGAATGATCGAGGCGTTCAAGATTATTGACCTGCCGAACATTTTGACTAACGGCGGGCCGGGCACGGCTACCGAAACGATGACCCTGTATGCTTACCGCATCTGGCGCGCACTGGATATCGGTGGCTCGGCGGCCATCGCGTATCTATTACTCTTCCTGGTGACGTTCTTCGCCATGCTCTATGTGCGCGTCTTGCGCAGTCATGTTTCAGCGACGGCATGAAGTCATTCTTCCGCAGCGTCTCACCCTTTAAACCCTCGCCATTCCGGATGATGATCTCCTACCTCATCCTGGGGGTATGGGCATTCATCATCCTCTTCCCGCTGTACTGGCTGTTCATCACTGCCTTTAAGCTGCCTGCAGCAGTCAACAACGGGCCGTTCTATTTGCCGTTCGTGGACTTTCAACCCTCGCTGCACGCATGGGATTACGTGCTGGGCGAGGTTGGCAACGACACGATTCGGCTGTTTACCAATACGGTAGGTGTCTCGCTCATCAGCGCGACCCTGGCCTTGGTAATCGGCTCAGGTGCGGCTTACGCGCTCACGCGCTTCCAGTTCCGCCCCAAAGTGGGCACGATCTTCGTCTTTATCGGCTGTGTCCTGCTGGCCGTCGTCCTCACCGTGCTCGGCGTGCCATGGGTGCTGGCGGTTGCCATAGCCGCCGCGCTGTTCGTCATCAGCTTGCTCACCATTGCCCGGCGATTCGAGCGCGCGCTGGCCAACAGCGATATTGCCTTCTGGTTGATCTCGCAGCGCATCATGCCACCGGTGGCGGTCGTCATCCCGATCTACATCGTCTTTCAGCAATTGCGCCTACTGGATACGTGGATCGCGCTGATCATCACCTACGTTGCCACCAATCTGCCGATTGTGGTTTGGCTGATGCGCGACTACTTCATGAGCATCCCCTACGAATTAGAGGAGAGCGCGCAGATTGACGGCGCATCGCGCTTCCGCATCTTCAGCCAGATCGTGCTCCCGCTATCCGTGCCGGGATTGGTCGCCACCTTCTTGTTTGTGCTGGTGTTTTGTTGGAACGAATATTTGCTGGCGCTGTTCCTCACGAATGCCCGCGCGCAGACCATGCCCCTCGCCGTTGTGGCGCAGAACGCCACGCGCGGCCCGCAGTGGTGGTACATGTCGGTGCTGGTGCTGATCATGATCGTGCCGGTGATCATCATGGCCATCGTGCTAGAACGCTACATCGCGCGTGGGCTGCTGGTGGGTGCGGTGAAAGGATAGGGTGACGCTTTTGCACCGCACTCGTGTATAATCTAGTTGTCTGTGGGCCAGTGGCGCAGCTGGGAGCGCGTCTCAATGGCATTGAGAAGGTCAGGGGTTCAAGTCCCCTCTGGTCCATCCAACCCATGGCGGGCGAATCGGAAGCAGCTGCCCGCACGTGAAACGCGACGACCGGAAGTAGTAGGTCATCTCCGCAGCGAGCCGGGGAGGTGAGGTGTGAGCCCGGCGATGCGCCCACGGAGAGCGCGTTAGGCCGAACTCGTCCGTGAGCATGAAAAGCACGGGTGCGCCCGTTATCGCGCAGTTGAGGTCTGAGCCGCGAACAGTCGGGATGCTTTCGACTTTGTGGCCAGACGAATCAGGGTGGTACCACGGGCCCGCTCGTCCCTGAACGGACGAGCGGGCTCTTTCGTTAGACGTGAGCGGCGCATTCGCGCCGGGAGCAGCTTGAGATGGTAGACCGATACAAGCCGCAAGAGATCGAACCGAAGTGGCAGGCGCGCTGGGAGCAAGATCAACTGTACAAGACCGAGCCGGCCTGCGACAAGCCTAAATACTACATCCTGGATTTCTATCCTTACCCCTCCGGCGAGGGGATGTCGGTTGGGCACGCGCGCAACTATGTGCCGACGGATGTGATCGCCCGCTACTACCGCATGAAGGGCTACAACGTCCTGCACCCAATGGGCTTCGACGCTTTTGGCTTGCCGACCGAGAACGCTGCGATCAAGCTCAAGGTGGATCCCCATGACCTGAACGAGAAATACTCGGCCAACTACGTCCGCCAATACAAGCTCATGGGGCTGAGCTATGACTGGTCGCGCCTGATCAACAGCGCGCATGCTGACTATTACCGCTGGACCCAGTGGATCTTCATCCAACTGTTCAATGCCTGGTATGACCCGCGCCAGGACAGGGCCCGCCCGATCGCGGAGCTGGAGGCCGAGCTGGCCGAGCGCGGCGCACAGGCCATCTTCGATTACATTGACGATCACCCTGAGCATGTCGGGGTGGTCAACAAGGGGACGCCGGTCATCACGGCTGCGCAGTGGCGCGCGATGAGCCGCCGCGAGCAGAACGAGTATTTGAACAACTTCCGCCTGGCCTTCCAAGCCGAGAGCACGGTGAACTGGGATCCGGTGGACAAAGTGGTCGTCGCCGATGAGGAGGTGGAGAACGGCCGCGCCTGGCGCAGCGGCGCGCTAGTCGTCAAGCGCACGCTCAAACAATGGTTCTTCCGCATCACCGCCTATGCTGAACGTCTCATCAACGACCTGGACAGCGTGGACTGGCCGGAGCGCATCGTGTTGATGCAGCGCAACTGGATCGGCAAGAGCGAGGGCGCGGAGGTGATCTTCCGCGTCGCCGGCAGCGGCCAACCGATCCCCATCTTCACCACCCGTCCCGACACGCTGTGGGGGGCGACGTTCATGGTGCTCTCGCCCGAGCATCCGTTGGTGCCCGAGATCACCACGCCCGACCGGCGTGCGGAGGTCGAGCGCTATGTCGCCTTTGCCAAAGGCGAAACCGAGGAGCAGCGCACGGCGGAGAACAAGGAGAAGACCGGCGTGTTCACCGGCGCGTATGCTGTTAACCCGGTGAACGATGAACGCATTCCGATCTGGATCGCCGACTACGTGCTGATGAGTTACGGCACGGGCGCGATCATGGCCGTGCCGGCGCACGACCAACGCGACTTCGAGTTCGCCCGCAAATTCGATCTGCCGATTAAGGTGGTGGTCTTCCCCAAGGCCGAGGTCAAGCGGCTAGGGATCGGCGACGGAGTGATCGAGCAGGCGCACATCGCCGATTACGAGTCGCGGATGACCGCTGCGTATGAGGACAAGGCCGGCGTGATGGTGAACAGTGGCCCGATCACGGGCATGAGCACCGGTCCGGACGGCAAGGCGTGCATCCGCGCGGCGACCGAATACTGCCAGCGCATGGGCTTCGGCAAGCGCCGCGTGAACTACAAGATTCGCCCCTGGTTGATTAGCCGGCAGCGCTATTGGGGCACGCCAATCCCGATCGTGCACACATCCGACGGTCCGGTCGCCTTGCGCGAAGAAGAGTTGCCGCTCCTGTTGCCTAGGGTGAAAGCCTATGAGCCGGGGCCGAACGGGGAGTCGCCGCTCGAAAGCATCCCCGAGTTCGTGAACGCGCCGAACGGCCGCCGTGAGACCGACACGATGGCGACCTGGGCATGCTCCTCGTGGTACTACATCCGCTTTGCCGATCCGCACAATGACCGAGCCATCGGCGACCCGAAGGAGATTGATTACTGGCTGCCGGTAGACATGTACGTCGGCGGCGCGGAGCATGCCGTGTTGCACCTGCTGTATTCGCGCATGTGGACGAAAGCCCTGTATGACCTGGGCATTGTGAAGTTCAAGGAGCCGTTCAGCGCGCTGCGAAACCAAGGCTTGATCCTCTCGCCGCAGAAGCGCGTGGACGAGAAAGGGCGCGAGTACTACGAGAAGATGAGTAAGTCGAAGGGCAACGTGATCACGCCCGACGAGGTGATTGCCGAACACGGCGCCGACGCGCTGCGCGGCTACGAGATGTTCATCAGCGACTTCGAGCAGACCGTGCCGTGGAACACGCAAGGCGTGCCAGGTGTGCGGCGCTGGCTTGATCGCGTGTGGCGCATCGTGCTGGCCCCGGAGGAGGATAGGGGCGCGCCCGTCCAGATGAGCCCGCGCGAACTGCGCCGCATCGCGCATCAGACCATTCAACGCTACGAGCGCGACTTGAAGGCGTTCAGCTTCAACACGGTGGTTGCGGCGATGATGGAGTTCACCAACGCGCTCTACAAAGCGCGCGATGCCGGGCTGGTCGGCACGCCGGAATGGGACGAAGCGGTGGACATCCTGTTGCGTCTGTTGGCGCCGATTGCCCCGCACATGGCCGAGGAGCTGTGGCATCGGCTGGGCCGCCCCTACAGCATTCATCGGCAGGCCTTCCCCGTCGCAGATGAAGCAGCCGCGCGCGCCGAGGAGATCACCATCGTCGTCCAGGTCAATGGCAAGGTGCGCGATCGGATTGTCGTGCCGGCGGATGCCGACGACGAGGCCGTTACCCAGGCGGCGCTATCCAGTGAGGGTGCCCGCCGCTTTATCAACGGCGCTCAGCCCAAGCAGGTGCACTATGTCAAGGGCCGCCTCGTCAACATCGTCGTTTAGAGGCGGCTCTTGCCCATTGGCCGGTGCGATTTGTCACATCGGCAGCGATGGTGCAAAATCGCGCTAAGATGAATCCGCCAGGTGTGAATCCCCTCATCTACCCGATCGTGATCTTCGCGGGTAGCTTGGTGATCGCGCTGATCCTGCTGACGTATGCGGTGTCATCCGTCGCGGCGGCGGTGCGCAAGCGGCGCGCACAGGCCATCAAGGATTGGAAGGCGCGCGGGGTGCAGTTCGTGCTCGGCCCGACGCAGGCGAACTTCCTCAACGAACCTCGCTCGTTCGGCGTAGGCGGCAACGGCACGCTGGTGCTAAGCGATACGGCGATCCACTTTGCCCAGGTCGCGCCGGAGCGCGAGATTGTCATTCCGCTGCGCGACGTGGAGAGGGCTTTCCTGCTCAGGCGCTTCAACGGCCGTCGCGCGGCGAAACCTTTCCTCATCATCCGACGCAGGATCGGCGACCTCACCGGTTTCCAGTTGGATGCGCCGGAGCGATGGGCCGAGGCGATCAACCGTGCCGTCGGCGCGGTCGCCGACGTCACCGAGGGCGCACAGGTAGCCGGCTATGAACTCCAAACCAGCTAGGCTATGCTCGGGGTGTTGCACCTCGTGCGCAGCATGATCCACAGTGCCGGCCCGCCGAACGCGCCCATCCCAACGAACACTGCTCCTGCGACGGCCGGACCGCCCCAGAAGATAGCGTTGGCTACGCTCTCACCAAGCCAGGTAACGATGTAAGCCCAAACCGGCAAAAACCGCGCGTCGCGCATTGATGCTCGCGTCGGCTCGGGGAGTGCAGACGAGGCGTTAGCAGATCGCAAGGTGATCGCCTCGATCAGCCACCACGCGCCGTAGATCAGCGCGGATGTGATGAACCAGCCGGCGTAATTGCTGAGCGGGATGCCGAAATACGCGCCGCCGTCCGGCCATATCCAGTTGCCGTCAGCGACCATGCGCGGGTCGAGGCTCAAGTCCCAAGCCGTCATTGCCAGCGCAGCCATGACGATATGGGCGAGCGGACGCGCGATGCGCGACGCGGGTAGATCGCGCCTCGCGAGCCATGAGCCGCGCTTCGCCCACCGGCGAATCAGCAGGTCGGTCGCATTCCAGGCCGGATACAGCATCATGAACCAGGCGATGGGAATGATGACCGGCACCTTGCCCAGCACTTTCGGGCCAAGGTTGTCGGTGTAGTCGTAGCGGCCGAAGATCAAGCCATAGGTGCTGCCCAGGTATTCCGTCGTCAGCGCGATGGCGAAGCTGGCGAACAGCATCAGCGCGGAGCGCAGGGGGCCGCGCGTCTCGACGCAGTGCGTCAGCGAGAAGGCGAATAGGCTGACCGCCGTAAAAGCCGTGCTCGGCCCGATCCACGCCTGCTGCCCGGAGAGGCGCACCAGGCAGTAGACCGGCATGGAGAGCAGGTAGAGCGCGAAAAGTGCGGATGGGAAGCGAAGGGCGCGCGCGCCGATGCCTGCTTGCGCCGCGTCGGAATCGCTCAGGAGCGGGCTACCGACGCTCATAGGTTCATCTCTCTGGTGTGTGCGCGCGCTGCCGAAAGTTGCCTCACTGTCCACACGATGCCGGGCATGCGCTGCAGCTTCTCGCGGAACGTGAGATGAGCGCGCTTGTGGAACACGTCGAAATCGTTCTCGACGATCTTATCAAGGATGCCGCGGTAGAGCATGGCCGCCGCGGCCACTGCGATCCGGCCATCCGGTTTCAGGGCGGAGATGGCGGGGATGCTGCGCGCGTAGTAGTCGTGCGCGCGCTGAATCTCGAATCGCATCAGCGCGCGGAAGCGATCGTCAATCACGCCGGCGCGCAGGTCGTCTTCGGTGTAGCCGAAGCGTCGCAGGTCTTCCTGCGGCAGGTAGATGCGTCCGCGCCCCAGATCCTCGCCGACGTCCCGCAAGATGTTGGTCAGTTGTAGGCCGATGCCGAGGTCTATGGCGGCTTGTCGGCTGCGCGCGAAGAGTTCCGGATCGTCGCCGTTCACGCCGATGATGTGCATGGAGATCAGGCCGACCGTGCTGGCGACGCAATAGCAGTAGCGCGCTAAATCCTGCCACGTCTCGTAGCACTTGATGGTCAAGTCCATCTCGCAGCCGTCAATCAGCTCCTCGACGTAAGTCTGCGGCACGCCGTAACGATCACGGATGGACGTCCAGGCTGCTAATACGGGGTTCACCTGTTCCCTAGGCGTCAGGCGCGACGCGCGCCGCCACTCGTCGAGGAAGGGGCGCGCTTCGGCGTCGCTCTGGCTCAGCACGTCCACCGTGTCGTCGGTGGTGCGGCAGAAGGCGTAGAACGCGCGAATGGCCCGCCGCTTCTCCCGCGGGAGAAAGGAGGTGCTGAAGTAGAACGACTTGGAGTGATCGCGGGTGATCTCGTTGCACAAAGCAAACGCGCGATCCAAATCCAGCTCGCTTTCAGGTTCAGGCGGCGGTGTGCGAAGCTTCAGTGAGCGAATCATCGTTGTTCGGTGAGCCGAGCGGCCGGCGTGATCACGATGCCGGCCGTTTTAGCCGGTTGAAGCCTAACAGATTACGAATCGTCGTGTCAATGTTTCGCCACTGCCGGATGGCGAGGTGTGTCTAGGGCGAAGTATATGCGGGTTGCAAACCCGCTGCGCTACTTCGTCAGTGGTTCGGAGACGTGCGCCGCGCGAGACCCTGCTTGCGTGCGAGTGACGCGCCGCGTCATCGGCTTCGCTCGCTTTGACCCCGGCAAGATGCTGCTGTGTGCGGCGTTCGGCCACGCGCAGAGTGGGCACGGATTAAGAGTGGTTTAGGGGGATAAACAAACTCAGGATTTGGCTGTGTTCGATCTCCTTATTGATCAGCGCACCATCCAGGTCCATCAGCGCAGGCATTGCTGATTGGCAGCGCGGCCATCAATGCGCAATAAGCACTTCGTGGGGTAAAAGTCATTGAATCGTAGTTGAAATCTAATGGCAGTTGGGTATAATCTCACGCTGTGTTAAGCCTAGACTAATCTTTCCCATACCTGAGCGTGGGCGGAGCATGACAAGGCCGGCGCTCTTCAAAATGAGACCATGATGTTTACCCAAAAGAATGCCGCAGACATAATCATAACTACTACCCGCAATGAGAGGGGGAGACTATTACTGCGACCGTGGCTGCGACTGGGCACAGCGGCCGCGCTGATAACAGCCTCCGCCCTGACCGTTGTGGGCACGCCGGCGCCGAAGGCAGCGCAAGCGCTGGCCGGCACGTGGACACAGACTCAGTGGACTATATCCGACACGGTGCTGAGTGTGCAGCCCAGTGGAACCAGCCAGTTCTTCCGCCCGACCTCGGCCGGGTTTGGGGTGCTGACTGGCACATTCGGCGTGTGCGCCGGCGCCGGGCCGTGGTGCCAGGGACCGAGCGACAGCGCACCAGGACAGACTCTGCGCCTGGTCGGCAACTGGAAATCCGACGGCGGTAACCTCTACTCCAGCGACTTAAATGCGGATGGGATCTCGGAGCTGATTTTTGCAAACGCATGGAATGGCGCTCATGCCTTCAACGGTGGATGGATCTACTGGGGGCAGGGAACATCCAACGCTCCGAGCTGGACTGCAGCTGCCCGCACTGATCTGCCCACAGGGGGAGCTCACGGCGCTGCAGTCGCTGACTTGAACGGTGACGGACACGCCGAGGTGATATTCGCGAACTACTTCGATGGTAGTACTGTCAACTTGAGCAGCTACGTTTACTGGGGCCAGCCTGGTGGGACATATGGCGTGCAGTACTCTGCCGGCCATCGCACCGAGCTGCCAACGATGGGCGCTCACGGGATCGCCATCGCCGACTTAAACAGCGACGGACGGGCAGAGGTGATACTTACCAATCACCAAAACAGTAGCAGCCATAACGTGAGCAGCTATATCTACTGGGGGCAGCCTGATGGGTCGTCTGGGGTGCAATATTCCGCCGGCCACCGCACCGAGTTGCCCACAGTGGGCGTCGCCGGCGTTGCTATCGCCGACTTGAACGGTGACGGACGAGCGGAGGTAGTATTCGCGAACTACCGTGACGGTAGCAATTACAATGTTAACAGTTATGTTTACTGGGCTCAGCCTGGTGGACTATACGGGGTGCAATATTCCACTGCTCACCGTACCGATCTGCCTGCGATGGGAGCTCAAGGGGTCGCTGTTGCTGATTTGAATGGTGACGGACGACCAGAAGTGATACTCGCAAACCATCAAGACAACAGCACCTACAACGTAAATAGTTATGTTTATTGGGGTCAGCCCGGCGGACCATACGGAGTGCAGTATTCCACCGGCCATCGCGCTGAGTTGCCCGGCATCGCCGCGACTAAGGCAAGTGTTGCCGACCTGAATAGCGATGGTCAGCTCGATGTCGTCATTGTGAACTACTACGGCGGCTTTGCACGCATCTTCTGGGGACCATTGCCGCCCAACGGCAGCGCGACGAACTTCCAGACGCTCAATCTCGCCTTCGGCTTCCGTGGGTTGAGCCTGAGCGACCTGAATGGAGACGGGCAAGTGGACTTACTCACCGGACGCCAGGGCAGTGACCCTAATAACGCCTATTGGACAGGGGGAGTCTCCGGCCGGGTATATCTGCACACCGGCAACAACTCGGCGCCGTACAACACGACTCCTAGCTTCGATCTGCCCGTGAGCAGCTCGCCTGCCGCATACGCATCCTTTGGCTCTGCCCGCGGCACAAACGGCGACTGGTTCAGCCAGCCTCGTCCCAGCTACGGCACTGCCTTCCCGGCGTTCGGCGTGCTGGAGTCGCAGGTGATGGACAGCGGCCTGAACGGCTCGGCATGGACGCAGGTCACCGCCACCACGCAGATCAGCGCCGGCACCGGCATCACCCTGTTCGTCGCCGCCGGCGACAGCCTCGCCGCGCTGAGTAACCCGACCTGGGTGCAGGTGGGTTCGATAAGCAACGGTGTCTGGTCGCAGTCCCTCAGCGGCGTCAGCGGGCGCTACGCGCGCTACCGCGTGGTGCTCTGGCGCGACGCCACCACCGAGGCCAGCCCGTCCCTGCAGGATATCACCTTCGCCTACGAGACCGTCCCACAGCAGGGGACTTTCAACAAGATCGCTCCGTCCAGCGGGTCGGCCGGCCACCCGGTCAACGGCCTGATCTTGAGCTGGA